>NZ_CP118485.1:0-335000 GCF_051124815.1 Azospirillum sp. B2RO_4
ATGTCGGTCGGCGTGTCGTTGGATCAGCAGTGGGCGCGCATTCGCGGACGCCTGAAGGAAGAGGTGGGCGAGATCGCCTACCGGAGCTGGCTTCAGCCGCTGTCCGTCGCCAGCCTGGTCGGCGGCGAGGTGTGCATCGTCGTGCCCACGCGCTTCATGCGCGACTGGGTGCTGACCCACTATGCCGACCGCATCCGCGCGCTCTGGTCCGGCGAGAATCCGGAAGTCCAGTCGATCGACGTCATCGTCGCCTCCACCAACCCGCCGGCGGCGCTGGTCGCCGACAACGACGACCGTGATGACGGCCGCGACGATGGTCGGGCCGCCCCGGCCCCGCGCTTCGAATCGCGTGCCGCCGACACCCGCCCGGCGCCCCGTCCGCTGCCGCCGTCCTCCGCCGAACCGGCGCCCTCGACCGTCTACACCTCCGCCTCCTATGGCGGGGCGTCGGACGAATCGCCGAATGCCGTCCCGGCCATCCTGGAGGACCGCTCCGACCTGTCCGCCGCGCTCGACCCGCGCTTCACCTTCGAGAATTTCGTCGTCGGCAAACCGAACGAGCTGGCCCATGCCGCCGCCCGCCGCGTCGCCGACGCCACCACCGTGACCTTCAACCCGCTGTTCCTCTATGGCGGGGTCGGGTTGGGCAAGACCCACCTGATGCACGCGCTGGCCTGGCAGATCCGCAAGAACGACCCGAACCGCAAGGTGCTATACCTGTCGGCCGAAAAGTTCATGTACCAGTTCATCCGGGCGCTGCGCTTCAAGGACACGATGGCCTTCAAGCAGCAGTTCCGCTCGGTCGACGTGCTGATGATCGACGACGTGCAGTTCATCAGCGGCAAGGACAGCACGCAGGAGGAGTTCTTCCACACCTTCAACGCGCTGGTCGACCAGAACCGGCAGGTCATCATCTCCGCCGACAAGAGCCCGTCCGACCTGGAAGGCATGGAGGAGCGGCTGCGCTCCCGCCTCGGCTGGGGGCTGGTCGCCGACATCCACCCGACCACCTACGAGCTGCGGCTGGGCATCCTCCAGGCCAAGGCCGACGCGCTCCAGGCCAGCATCCCGCTGAAGGTTCTGGAGTTCCTGGCCCACAAGATCACGTCGAACGTGCGCGAACTGGAAGGGGCGCTGAACCGCATCGTCGCCCATGCCGAACTGGTCGGCCGCGCCATCACGCTGGAGACGACGCAGGAGGTGCTGCACGACCTGCTGCGCGCCAACGACCGCCGCGTCACCATCGACGAGATCCAGAAGCGGGTGGCGGAGCATTACAACATCCGCGTCGCCGACATGCATTCCGCCCGCCGCGCCCGCGCGGTGGCCCGTCCGCGCCAGATCGCCATGTATCTGGCCAAGCAGCTGACCGCCCGCTCCCTGCCGGAGATCGGCCGCAAGTTCGGCGGCCGCGATCACACAACGGTCATGCATGCGGTGAAGAAGGTGGAGGAACTGCGGACCACCGATCCGTCCTTCGCCGAAGATGTCGAACTGCTGCGGCGCATGCTCGAAAGCTGACGTTCGTTCGGTCCACCAATCAACTGCGGCGTGTCACCACGTCGCTATCCCATCGCGCTGAGAAGTTTGCTAAGGTCCGCACGCACGGAATCTTTGCGGACGGCGTGGGTGTTGTGGTGGAAACGAATATTCTTGTCGTCGATGATTCCCTGTTCTTTCGCGACCTGATCCGGACAGATCTGGAAAGCAACGGTTACCATGTGTTGCTTGCGGAGGATGGGGCGCAGGCGCTGTCGCTTTACCGCAGCCACGACATCCACATCCTGATCACCGATCTGGAAATGCCGGTGATGACCGGGCTGGAGCTGTGCTGGCATGTCCGGGCGGAGGACGACCAGCACCGCACCTTCACCATCCTGATGACCGGCGACACCGAGACGGCCCGGCGGATCGAGGCTTTCGACTCCGGCGCCGACGAGTTCCTGGCCAAGCCCATCGACCTGTCGATGCTGCGTGCCCGCGTCCGCGCCGGGGAGCGCATCACCCGCATGCACAGGGTGATGGTGGAGATGCTGCACACCGATTACCTGACCGGGGTGCTGAACCGCCGCTATTTCATGGAACGGCTGGAACAGGCCTATCGCGCCGCGAAGGAGAGCGGCTTGCCGCTGGCGGTGGCGATGTTCGACATCGACCATTTCAAGACGATCAACGACACCCACGGCCACAGCAACGGCGACATGGCGCTGAAACGCTTCGCCGACCATTGCGCCGCCCAGCTGCCCGACGGCGGCTTCCTCGGCCGGCTGGGCGGGGAGGAATTCTGCCTGTGCCTGCCCGCCGCCGACCTGGATGCGGCGCTGGCGCGGGTGGAGGCGATCCGCCGCTCCACCGCGGAACTGACGGTGGAGACCGGCAGCGGAGCCAGCTTCGGCTTCACCGTCAGCATCGGCATGTGCCTGGACCAGGACACCGTGTCGGTCAACGACCTGATGGCCCAGGCCGACGAGGCGCTCTATTTCGCCAA
The DNA here is from genome assembly GCF_051124815.1 of Azospirillum sp. B2RO_4. NCBI lineage: Bacteria > Pseudomonadati > Pseudomonadota > Alphaproteobacteria > Rhodospirillales > Azospirillaceae > Azospirillum > Azospirillum sp. B2RO_4. The sequence goes on from NZ_CP118485.1 coordinate 2,489, forward strand.
GCGCAGCGGCCGCAACCGCACCGTCCTGCGCGGTGCCGAAGGGGTGACGGTGAAGGCCCGCTTCTACGTGATGTAACCCTTTCTCTTTCCCCCTCATGTGACGGCTCTATGAAGTTTGGCGGAGCCGCGTCTTCCCCCATGGACGGATCGCTTTTGTCTAAGGCACACTTTCCGCCTTAAACGGGGCCGCCACCCCTACAAACGCCATCCAAGAGCCAGGGAGACCGGACGTCATGTCCAAGATCGAGCATGCTCAGACCGTTCATGGCCAGACCGAGTCCCAGCGGTCCAGCGCCGAGACCCAGCGCGCTGCTAAGAGCTTCACCCGCCGCGTTCTGCTGCAAAGCGCCGCCGCCGCCGCCGGTGTCGCCTCGGTCGGTCCCTTCGTCCTGCGCGAAGGCCGCGCGGCGTCGGGTTCGGTGAAGATCTTCTCCTGGGCCGGCTACATCAGCCCGGACATGCTGGCCGATTTCGAGAAGAAGACCGGCGTCAAGGCGACCCTGACCGAATACGGCACCAACGACGAGTTGCTGAACCAGCTGAAGGCCACCGGTGGCGCCGGTTTCGACATCATCCACCCCACCGTCGACCGCGTGCCGAACTATGTCGAGTACGAGCTGGTGCAGCCGCTCGACGAATCGAAGGTGAAGTGGGACGGCTGTCTGAAATCGTCGGTCGAGGGCTCCGCCGGCATGGGCGGCGTCGTCGGCGGCAAGCGCTATCTCGCCCCGGCCGACTGGGGGACGGAGGCGCTGGCCTTCGACATGAAGAAGGCGCCGCTGACCTACGGCACCGCCAGCTACGGGGACCTGTGGGCGCCGGCCAATGCCGGCAAGGTGACGGTGCGCGGCCATTCGGCGCTGATCGGCATCGCGCTGTGGCTGGAAAGCCAGGGCAAGCTGCCGCACCCCGTCCGCGACCAGTTCAAGGACGAGGCGAAGGCACGCGCCAACTTCGACGCCATCCTGAAGGTGGCGGCGGAGAACAAGAAGTCGGTCGCGCAGTTCTGGACCAACGAGAACGAGGCCCAGGGCGCCTTCCGCACCAACGGCTGCGTCATCGGCCAGACCTGGGACAGCAGCGCCGTGGCGCTGCGCAAGGAAGGGCTGCCGATCCGCTTCGTCGCGCCGAAGGAAGGGGCTCTCGCCTGGATGGAAGGCTTCGCCATCCCGAAGAAGGCGGAGAACCTGGAGAACGCCTATGCCTGGATCAACTGGTTCTACACGCCCCAGGCCGGCGCGCTCTACACCAACCATTCCGGCATCTCCAGCACCGCCGTCGGCGCCGAGGCCCACCTGACCGACCTGAACAAGCAGTTCTTCGCCGACGCCTATCCGGGCGACGCGCTGCAGAAGCTGTGGTGGTGGCCGATCCAGGAGGCGTGGTACGTCTCCATCCGCAACGAGTATCAGGACCGCTTCCTGGCGGCGTGATCCGCATACGGAAGGGACCATGAGCCAAGACGTCCAACTCGACCACGTCACCATGCGGTTCGGCGACACCGTCGCCGTCCGCGACGTGTCGCTGACCATCGGGGCGGGGGAGTTCTTCAGCTTCCTCGGGCCCTCCGGCTGCGGCAAGACCACCATCCTGCGCATGATCTCCGGCTTCATGGAGCCGACCGACGGCGTCATCCGAATCGGCGGCCGGGACATGCGCGGGATCGGCCCGAACAAGCGGCCGACCGCGCTGATCTTCCAGAACCTCGCCCTGTTCCCGTTGATGACGGTGGCGGACAACATCGGCTTCGGGCTGGAGGTGCGCGGCGTGGCGGCGGCCGACCGCAAGCGTCGGGTGCGGGAACTGCTGGAACTGGTGGCGCTGCCCGACACGGCGGACAAGCGGGTGACCGATCTGTCCGGCGGCCAGCGCCAGCGCATCGCCATCGCCCGCGCGCTTGCGGTGGAGCCGGCGGTGCTGCTGCTCGACGAGCCGCTCTCCGCGCTGGACCTCAAGCTGCGCCAGCACATGCGGGCGGAGTTGCGCGAGTTGCAGAAGCGCACCGGCGTCACCTTCATCTACATCACGCACGACCAGGGCGAGGCCCTGACCATGTCCGACCGCATCGGCGTGATGTCGCGCGGCGTGCTGGAACAGGTGGGCGACGGCAAGACCATCTACGACCACCCGGAGACCGCCTTTGTCGCGTCCTTCGTCGGCGAGTCGAACCGCTTCGCCGGCCCGGTCGCGGAGGCGGCGGACGGCTGGGCGGTGCTCGACACCGGTTTCGGGCCTCTGCGGGGCCGCAACCCGCGCGGGCTGGCGGTGGGCGACCGCGCCACGCTCTATGTCCGGCCGGAACGGCTGGCGCCGGACCGTTTGGGGGCGGGCGAGAGCGACAACTGCCTGACCGCCCGCGTCAGCCACAGCGACTTCGAAGGCGCCTTCGTCAACGCCTTCCTCGACGGCGGCCTGACCGTGCAGATGCCGCATCTGGGCCAGGAGCCGGCCTTCGTCCCCGGTGAAACCGTGCTGCTGGGGTTCCGTGCGGCGGACGCGGTGGTGTTGCCGACGGCGTAATCTCTCCAAATCAGAGCGCACAAACGAAAACGCCCCGACCAACCGGCCGGGGCGTTTCGCATTCCTATATCCGCAAGCGTCAGTGCGTCTGCTGGATCGCCGACAGCTGCCACTGGCCGCCGCGCGGGCGGACGAAGGTCCACAGCTCCGTCGCCTCGGTCGGCTGCGAGGCGTTGCCCTCGACCACCCGGCCGCTGGCGCGGTCCACCGTGACGTCGACCAGCGAGAAGCGCATGGCGACGGTGGCGTATTCCTGCGCCCCTTCGCGCCAGCCCTCGGCCAGATCGCCCTGGAGCAGGCGGACGTCGCTGACCTTGTTGACGACGCCGCGGTTGCGGTTCTCGGCCAGATCGTCGCCGAAGTAGGCGAACATCTCCGGCGTCGTCGCGGCGCGCAGCGCGTCGGCATCCTCACGCCCGTAGGCGGTCTGGACGGTGACGAGCAGCCGCTCGAACGCCTCGAAGTCGGCCGGCTGGATGCCGATCTCGTCGGCGGCCTGACGGCGCTGGGCCGGGCCGGCATTGCCGCCGCCCATACCGCCAACCGGGTTATAGCCGACATCGGCCGCATCGCGGTTCATCTGGCCACCCTGCGGGCCGCCGGCATAGGCCGGCCGGTTCCCACCCAGCGGGCCACCGGACGCCGCCGTGTTGGCCGTCTGCGAGCGGTTGCGGAAGAAGCGCATGGCGAGGCGGACCAGGAAGACGACCAGCAGGATCTGCAGGATGAAGCCCAGGATGCCGGCGAAGCTGCCCAGCCCCTCGAAGAAGCCGCCGCCGAACAGCATCGCGCCGATGCCGGCGCCGATCAGGCCGCCCATCAGGCCCGACATGAAGCCGCCGCCGAAGAAACCGCGCGACGGCGCCGCCGCCGGGGCGGTGGAACCGGGGCGCTGCATGCCCGGCGACGCCTGCGGAGCGGCCGAGCGCTCCATCGGCGACGCCGCGCTGGGGGCGGTGCTGGTGGCGGCCGGCGCATCATAGGTGCGGCTGCCGCGGCTGCCCGAAGAGCTGCTCTTGCCGGCGCGGGCGTCGGCGGTGCCGGCGGCCAGGGCCATCACCAGGGCAACCGCCACCGCCGTGGCGGCGCGGGCGCCCCGCTTGCTTTTGGAGGTGGCGGAAAGGCTCGAAGGTCGGGTCTTCTCGCTCATGATCGTGCTCGCTTGTCGCATCTGGTCTGTTGTCCAGCCTTGCCAGATGGGGGTGGTGCCGCCTCCGTTTAAGGGGCGGTCTCACTTTTTTCGAGCAACAATCAGCACGGCCGCTTAATCGGTCTCACTTTGCAGCGCCCCTCCCTGCAGGGCATCGATGGCGCGCCGGTCGCGCTTGGTCGGCCGTCCCGCTCCCGGCGCGCGGTAGGGATCCTGCAAGCGTTCCTCCGGCACCGGCGGGGCGAGGTCCTCGTACAGCGCCTGGGCTTCCGGCGCCGGCCCGCGGCGGCTGCCCAGCGCCACCACCTTGACGACGCGGATGTGCCGTCCCTGGGCGAAGGTCAGCACGTCGCCCGGCTTCACCGCCGCATGCGCCTTGTTCACCACCGCTCCCGACAGCCGCACGCCCCCGTCGTTGCACAGCTTTGCGGCGAGGCTGCGCGTCTTGAAGAAGCGCGCATACCAGAGCCACTTGTCGATCCGCAGCCGGCCGAGGGTGGAGTCTTCGGTGTCGGTGTTGCCAGCGGTGTTGCTCATGGGCGTTTCCGTGTTTTGATCTCACTCATCGTTCGCGGGGGCGTTATGCCCCCTCCCTAACCCTCCCCCGCCTCCGGCGGTGGAGGGAACTGCCGCCGCTTCGCACAAGGCACCCTCTCCCGCGATCGGACCGGCCTTTGGCCGGCCGAGGGCGGGGGAGGGTTGGGGAGGGGGCAACCGTCGCCACGTCCCTCACATCCCCGACAGCTGCCGCAGCTTGGCGAACGGGTGGTCCTCGTTCGTCGGCCGCTCGCGCCGCTGCCTGTTCCCCTGCTGCTGCCTGGATGGCCGCTTCCGCTTCCAGGCCACCGCCCCGTCCTCGGCGACGATCCGCACATAGCCGAGCCCGGTCAACACCGTCCCCAACTCATCCGCCGACAGGCCGACGCGCTGGCCGAGCGCCACCTCGCGGATTGGCGCGTTCGCCTTGGATGCGGTCAGCAACTCCGTCTCCAGCCGGTCGAGCATGTCGACGCGCAGAGCCCGTCGGCCGGCCAGCGGATAGCCGATGGCCTCCCAGAAGGCCGGCGGTGCGCCGCCATCCTTGACCGGCCCCTCCTTCCCCAATGGCGCCTCCACCGACACGCGGCCGGGCGGCGGGATCGGCATCGGCAGGGGATGGCCCTTCGCCACCGCCCACAGCAGCCCGCGCAAACTCACCGCTGCCGGCTTGGCGAGTGCGGTCAGATACAGGTGCGACACCCCCAGCCGGACCCCCAGCCTGGTCAGTGCCTTGCGGTCCTCGCGCTCCAGCCGCTCCACCATGTCGGCGACCGGCGCCCGTGGCAGCACCCCCAGCCCCTCGACCAGTTGGAAGATCAGCCCGCGCCCCGCACCCGACAGCCCCTCCGCGCCGGACAGCGCGAACAGCGGCTTCAGCCGGGCGGCGATATGGTCCTTCAGCCAGCGGTCGAGCCGCGCCCGCACCCGCTCGCGCTGGGCCTGATCCAGCATGCCCTCGTCGAACGGCACCACCAGCGGCGCCAGCACCGACGGCCCCGCCGCCAGCCGCGCAACCGGCAAGCCGTCCGCCGTCAGCACCCCGTCCGCTCCCAGCGCGAAGGCGTCGTCCGGCTCCGCCTCGAAGGCGCGCAGCCGCTTGGCCAGCTCGTCGCGCAACGCGCGGCGGGCCGCCGTCAGCAGCGACTTCGCCTCGTCGGAGCGGTCGGGCGCGTCGGGCACGAAGCGGAAGCCTTCCAGCTTGCCGACCACATGCCCCTCCACCACCACCTCGCCGTCGGCGCGCACGCCGCCCAGCAGCGAGCGCCCGTCCTTCAGCGTCCGCGACAGCGTAGCGGATCGGCGGTCGATGAAGCGCTGGGTCAGCCGCTCGTGCAGGGCGTCGGACAGCCTGTCCTCGATGGCGCGGGTACGCTCCTGCCAGTGCAGCGGGTCCTTCAGCCAGGTCGGCCGGTTGGAGATGTAGGTCCAGGTGCGGATATGGGCGATGCGGGCGACCAGCGCGTCGATGTCGCCCTCCGTCCGGTCGAGCCGGGCGATCTGCTTCGCCACCCAATCGTCGTCCAGCCGGCGCAGCGGCCCCCGCAGGCTGCGGAAGACCTGGGCCAGCAGCTTGGTGTGGGCATCCGACAGCACCTTGCGGAAGTCGGGGACCTGGCAGACCTCCCACAGCAGCTTGACGGCATCCCGGCCGCGGGCGAGGTCCATGATCTCCGGGTCGCGCACCAGCGCCTGCAGCGCCAGATGGTCGTCGGCCTCGCGCACGCGGCTCAGCTCATTGATCGGCGCCCGTTCCTCCAGCGATTTCAGCAGAAAGCCCGGCGTGTCGAAGCGCAGGTCGCTGTTGCGCCAGGACAGCGTCTTGACCGTCTCGAACTCGTGATTCTCGACGCGGTTGACCAGATCGGCATCCAGTTCCCCCACCTCGTCGGTGGTGCCGAAGGTGCCGTCGCGCATGTGGCGCCCGGCGCGCCCGGCGATCTGCGCCACCTCGGCGGGGCGCAGGCGGCGCGGGGCAAAGCCGTCGAACTTGACGATGCGGGCGAAGGCGACATGGTCGACGTCCATGTTCAGCCCCATGCCGATGGCGTCGGTCGCCACCAGATAATCGACCTCGCCCGCCTGATAGAGTCCGACCTGCGCGTTGCGCGTGCGCGGGCTGAGCGCGCCCAGCACCACGGCGGTGCCGCCACGCTGGCGCCGGATCATCTCGGCGATGGCATAGACGTCGGTGGCGGAAAAGGCGACGACGGCCGAGCGCGGCGGCAGGCGCGTCAGCTTCTTGTAGCCGGCATAGGTCAGCTGGGAGAAGCGCGGCCGGCTGATGAACTCCGCTTTCGGCACCAGCCGGCGGATCATCGGCTGCATCGAATCGGAGCCCAGCACCATCGTCTCGACCATGCCGCGGGCATTCAGCAGCCGGTCGGTGAAGATGTGGCCGCGCTCCGGATCGGCGCAGAGCTGGATTTCGTCCACCGCCAGGAAATCGACGGCACGATCCAGCGGCATCGATTCGACGGTGCAGACCCAATAGGAGGGGTTGGGGGGCAGGATCTTCTCCTCCCCCGTCACCAGCGCGACGGCGTTCCTGCCCTTGATCGAGACGATGCGGTCGTAATTCTCCCGCGCCAACAGGCGCAGGGGAAAGCCGATCATGCCGGACCGGTGACCGAGCATGCGCTCGATCGCCAGATAGGTCTTGCCGGTGTTGGTCGGCCCCAGCACGGCGACCACACGGCCCCCCCGCCCGAGACCGCCGCCCGCCGAAGCGTGAGTGGACGTCATGGGGTTAAGCTTTGGGGTGCGGGAGGCTGCAATGCAAGCGGCGGCTTGGCCTGATTGCCGTTTGGGGCATCTGGGCGGCTCATCCGGTCAGGGAGCGTGCGGATCGCATGTGTGGCGGGGCAGGCGGAATTGGTTCCACCGCTGCTTCCGAATGCATATTGGCTGCCTTGCCGATCAACCCACACGAACGTACTATTCCCGCACCGTCTCTTGGTTGGATGTTGTTTCTTGAGCAAGATTGATCGGAAGTTGTTTTCAGCCAAGCTGGTCTGCCAACTGCCGGTCAATCCGATCAACCGTGCTCTGGGGACCGAAATGGAGGCCGGGTGTGCATGGCTCAGCTCGATCGCTCACCGGCACATCGCGACTGATCATAGCGACGACTACGGCATCTGCATCGCAAATCTGGAGGTGGTAATAAGCCGGCCGATGTATGTGCGGCAAAGCGACCGGCATGCCCGGAATTTCGAGCTGATCCGCCGGATTGACGTGGATGGAAGGCCGCTGATGCTGGTGGCGGTTTCCTTGGAGCGGAACGAGCAAGGAAACTACAATGTCAGGTCATCCTATCTCATCAAGGAAAAGGATCTTGAGAGGAGGAAACGATCTGGCAGCCTGAAGCTGATCATCTGGAGCTGAACAAAGAAAAAGCCCCCTGCTGGAGGGGGCTGTGCCTTAGCCGGACGCTATCCCGGATCTCTTGACCATCCCACCGGTCTCGCCTGAGCGAAGCCGCCGCGAAGGCTAATAACCTGTTTCCAGGCGTGTGAGGCAGCTTGTTCTCACCTCTAAGGCCTGTAAGAAGTGTGTGCGCTCACAGGCCGAAAGTCAACGGATCGCTGGATCCTCTCCGAAAGCGACAAGGGCCGCCGAAGGGGGATTCGGCGGCCCTTGGTCTCACGGCGGCTGCGTTGGGGGGCTTGGAGTCGCCGCCGGGAGTCTGTCTGTTACGTCACTGTTTGGGCTGCTCCTGCGGTGCCGGCGCCGGACCCTTTCCCGGACCCGGACCAGGGCCGTTCCCCGGACCCATCATGCCGCCCGGACCCATGCCGTGATGGCGCGGGCCGTCATGGTCCCAGCCGCCGGGGCCGCCCATGTGGCCGCCATGGTGGCCGCCCATCCGGCCACCCATACCGCCCGGACCCGGGGTCAGCATGCGGTCGGCCTGCTTCTGCTGCTCGGGCGTCAGCTGGCCATAGAGGTCGGTCAGCGCCGGGCGGACGGTCTGGACCTGCTGCAGGTGGGCCTGCATCATCTGCTCCATGCGCTCAAGCCGCTGCGGCAGAGCGGCAGGCCGCGGGGCGTCCTTGAACTTGACGCACAGGTCCTGCGTCGGCTTCAGGCTGGAGCGGGCGGCGTCGGCGAACTTGGTCCAGGCGGCGCGCTGCTGCTCGGTGATGTGCAGCTTCTTCTCCGCATAGGCCAGCTTGCCGGCCAGACGGGCTTCCTGGTCCTCGCACATGCGGGCGAAGTGGCGGTCGGGGCCGCCGGCGCCGGGACCCATGCCGGGACCGCCGGGCTGCGGACCACCCTGGGCGAAGACCGGAACGGCCACGCCGAGACCGGCGACCAGCAGGGCGGAGGTCAGAAGGGCGCGTTTCATGGTGTCGACTCCTCGGTGTTTGGTGCTCTCTAAACCCCGGATGGAGGGGGCTTATTCCGTTGGGACGGTGCCGGCCGGATCGCCGCCGCTGTCCCGATGACCAGACAATGGGCGCCGAACGTTGCGGTCGAATGTCCGCAAACCGGTCATTTGGTAACAGAGTGTAACCGCCGGCCGTCCCGTAACCGGGCGTTACACATTTCCCCTTCACCCCCGGCGCGCCTCGCCCGATCATGGCCGCCATGGACCGCACGCCCCACCTCCTCGTCGTCGACGACGACCGCGAAATCCGCTCCCTCGTCGCCCAGTTCCTGACCAAGCACGGCTACCGTGTCACCGGGGTCAGGGACGGGGCGGAGATGATGCGCACGCTCGACGGCGCCCGCGTCGACCTGATCGTCCTCGACCTGATGCTGCCGGGGGAGGACGGGCTGTCGCTCTGCCGCCGTCTGCGCGCCACGCCGCAGACGGCGCAGACCCCCGTCATCATGCTGACCGCCATGGGGGAGGAGACCGACCGCATCGTCGGGCTGGAGATGGGCGCCGACGATTACCTGGCGAAGCCCTTCAGCCCGCGCGAGCTGCTGGCCCGCATCAAGGCGGTGCTGCGCCGCGTCTCCGCCCCGCCGGTGGCGGGGGCGCCGGCGGCGGCCGGCACGGTGCTGCGATTTGAAGGCTGGTCGCTCGACCTGACCAAGCGGGAACTGCGCTCGCCAGACGGGGTGCTGGTCCAGCTGTCGGCCGGCGAGTACGACCTGCTGGTCGCCTTCGTCGAGCATCCGCAGCGGGTGCTGACCCGCGACCAGCTTCTCGATCTGGCGCGCGGCCGGTCGGCGGTGCCCTTCGACCGCTCGATCGACGTGCAGGTCAGCCGGCTGCGCCGCAAGATCGAACCCGATCCGGCCGAACCGACGCTGATCAAGACGGTGCGCGGCGGCGGCTATCTCTTCACCCCGACCGTCGGCAGCGGCGGGTTGGCATCGTGACCGCCCGGCCGGAAGAGATGACGGCGAAATCCAGGCTGGCCCGCCGCCGCAGCCTCCGCCGCCTGCGTCTCGGCTTCCCCGATAGCCTCGCCGCGCGCATCGCCCTGACGGTGGTGCTGGCGCTGCTGCTGACCCAGGCGATCAGCGCGCTGGTCTATCTGACCGACCGCAGCGAGGGGCCGCCGATCCACGGCCCCAACGTGCTGATCCAGCGCATCACCGCCATCGTCCAACTGGTGGAAAGCACGCCGCCGCCGGGCCGCGAGCGGGTGGTGCGCGCCATCGACGATCCGGTCCTGCGCGTCGAATGGCGCCCCGACCGTCCGCCGCCGCTGGCCCCCAACGCCATTTCCAGCGGCCGGTTCGAGGGGCTGAAGCGCCGGTTGAGCGCCTCGCTCGACACCGCCGACCGCAACATCCTGGTCGAGGTCCAGCGCCCGCCCCGTGGCGATGATCGGGGCGACGACCATCCGCACCCGCCTTTCATGGGCGGTGACGAGCCGCGGCGCTGGGGGCCGCATGTCCGGCTGTCGGTGCGGCTCGGCGACGGGTCGTGGCTCAGCTTCACCGGCGGCGACCCGCTGGCCGGTCCCTTCGGCATCGTCCGCTTCCTGTTGTGGATGGGGGCGATCGCCGCGGTGATCCTGCTGGTGTCGCTGCTGGCCGCCCGCCGGGTGACGGCGCCGCTGGCCAATTTCGCCGCCGCCGCCGAACGGCTCAGCGTCGACGGTCAGGCCGATCCGCTGACCGAGGAGGGCCCGCGCGAGCTGCGCGCCGCCACCCGCGCCTTCAACCGGATGCAGGCGCGGCTCGCCCGCTTCGTCGCCGACCGCACCCAGATGCTGGCGGCGATCAGCCACGACCTGCGCACGCCGATCACCCGCCTGCGCCTGCGCGCCGAGCTGGTCGACGATCCGGAGATGCAGCGGCGGATGCTGGCCGACCTGGACGAGATGGAGGCGATGATCTCCGCCACGCTGGCCTTCGCCCGCGACGACGCCCAGCGCGAGCCGCGCGGCCGCTTCGACCTCGCCGACCTGCTGCAGAGCCTCTGCGACGACCGGGTCGATGCCGGCCACCGCGCCCTCTACGACGGTCCCGCCCATGTGGTGGCGGAAGGGCGGCCGGTGGCGCTGCGCCGGGCGCTGGCCAACCTGATGGACAACGCCATCAAGTATGGCGGCGGCTTCACCGTCCGGCTGGAGACCGGCGCCGACGGCACCAACGTCTCCAATGCCCTGATCCACATCGACGATGACGGCCCCGGCATCCCGGAGGCGGAGTTCGAGAAGGTCTTCGCCCCCTTCTACCGGCTGGAGCGCTCCCGCTCCCGCGACACCGGCGGCGTCGGGTTGGGCCTGTCGACCGCCCGCAGCATCATCCGCGGCCATGGCGGCGACGTGACCCTGGCCAACCGCGGCGAGGGCGGGTTGCGCGCCACGGTGACGCTGCCGCTCTGACCTTCCAGCCATTGCAAAGAAAAAGGGCCGCTCCATCGGAACGGCCCTTCTTTTTCAACCCCGCAACCGCTTAGTAGCGGTAGTGGTCCGGCTTGTACGGGCCGGCGGCGTTGACGCCGATATATTCGGCCTGCTTGTCGCTGAGGACGGTCAGCTTGGCGCCGATCTTGTCCAGATGCAGGCGGGCGACCTTCTCGTCCAGGTGCTTGGGCAGGACGTAGACCTTGTTCTCGTAGTTGGCGGCGTTGGTCCACAGCTCGATCTGGGCCAGCACCTGGTTGGTGAAGCTGGCGCTCATCACGAAGCTGGGGTGGCCGGTGGCGCAGCCCAGGTTCACCAGACGGCCCTGGGCGAGCACGATCAGGCGCTTGCCGTCGGGGAAGACGACCTCGTCGACCTGCGGCTTGACCTCTTCCCACTTGTAGTTGCGGAGAGCCTCGATCTGGATCTCGCTGTCGAAGTGGCCGATGTTGCAGACGATGGCGCGGTCCTTCATGGCGCGCATGTGGTCGAGCGTGATGACGTCGACGTTGCCGGTCGCGGTGACGAAGATGTCGCCCTGCGGAGCGGCGTCGTCCATCGTCACGACCTGATAGCCTTCCATGGCGGCCTGCAGCGCGTTGATCGGGTCGATCTCCGTCACCAGGACGCGGGCGCCCTGCGAGCGCAGCGAGGCGGCCGAGCCCTTGCCCACGTCGCCATAGCCGGCGACCACGGCGACCTTGCCGGCGACCATGACGTCGGTGGCGCGCTTGATGCCGTCGACCAGCGACTCGCGGCAGCCATAGAGATTGTCGAACTTCGACTTGGTGACGCTGTCGTTCACGTTGATGGCCGGAACCTTCAGCGTGCCCTTCTTCATCATCTCATAGAGACGATGGACGCCGGTAGTGGTCTCCTCCGACAGGCCGCGGACGTCGGCCAGCATCTCCGGATACTTGTCGTGCATGATCTGGGTGACGTCGCCGCCATCGTCCAGGATCATGTTCGGGGTCCAGCCGTCGGGGCCGCGCAGCGACTGCTCGATGCACCACCAGAACTCCTCCTCCGTCTCGCCCTTCCAGGCGAAGACCGGGATGCCGGCGGCGGCGATGGCGGCGGCGGCCTGGTCCTGGGTCGAGAAGATGTTGCAGGACGACCAGCGCACGGTGGCGCCGAGCGCGGTCAGCGTCTCGATCAGCACGGCGGTCTGGATGGTCATGTGCAGGCAGCCGACGATGCGGGCACCGGCCAGCGGCTTGCTGTCGCCGAACTCCGACCGCAGGGCCATCAGGCCCGGCATCTCGGTCTCGGCGATGGTGATCTCCTTGCGGCCCCAGCTCGCGAGGCTGATGTCCTTGACCTTGTAGTCCGTGAATTCGGCGGCCATGAGGGATGACTCCTGGTGGGCGGTGATGGTTGGGGCAGCGACGATTGAGGCCGGCCGGTTCGAATCCCCGGCCTTGCCGCTGTAATTTGCCAAGGGTGTATCAGCGGCATCGGAACCATGCAAGCATAAAGATATCTTTATGTTTGCTGGGTAGGGTGATCGAAGGTCCGGCCACACCCCATTTTGTTCGCTTTACGTTCCCATTGACCGCGGCTAAGCTGCGGGCATGGACGAGATACGGCGATCCCCGATCAAGGGCCGCGGCGCGGTCAGCAACGCCACCGGGCGGTTCGAGCGCGAGACCCGCGTCCTGACCGACGACGGCTGGACCGGCTATGCGGAGGGCGGGAACGAGGCGCTGTCCGATCCGGTCCGCACCACCGTCGCCCCGGCCTCGGCCAGGTCGATCATCACCAGCAACCAGTCGCCCGACATCCCCTTCGACCGGTCGGTGAACCCGTACCAGGGCTGCGAGCACGCCTGCATCTACTGCTTCGCCCGTCCGACCCATGCCTATCTCGGGCTGTCGCCGGGGCTGGATTTCGAGACGAAGCTGTTCGCCAAGCGCAACGCGGCGGACCTGCTGGCGAAGGAGCTGCGGGCGAAATCCTATGACTGCCAGCCGCTGGCGCTCGGGGCCAACACCGATCCCTACCAGCCCGTCGAGCGGGCGGAGGGGATTACCCGCCGGGTTCTGGAGGTCTGCCGCGAGTTCAAACAGCCGGTCAGCATCATCACCAAATCGGCGCTGGTGCTGCGCGACCTCGACATCCTGGCGCCGATGGCGGCGGAGGGGCTGGCGTCGGTCGCGGTCTCCGTCACCACGCTGGACCGCGACCTCGCCCGCGTGATGGAGCCGCGGGCCAGCACACCGCCGCGCCGGTTGGAGGCGATCCGCGCCCTTAGCCAAGCCGGGGTGCCGGTGGCGGTCCTCGCCAGTCCGATGATCCCGGCCCTGAACGACCATGAGCTGGAAGCCATCCTGGAGACGGCGGCGGAGGCCGGGGCGAGTGCCGCCAGCTACATCCTGCTGCGCCTGCCGCTGGAGATCGCCGGTCTGTTCGAGGAATGGCTGCGCGTCCACGCCCCCAACCGCGCCGACCGCGTGCTGAGCCTGATGCGGCAGAGCCGCGACGGTGCGCTCTACCGCTCCGGGTTCGGGACGCGGATGAAGGGCACCGGTCCTTACGCCGAACTGCTGCGCCATCGCTTCAAGCTGGCCTGCCGCAAGCACGGGCTGGGCGACCGGAGCTGGCGGCTCGACTGTAGCCGCTTCCGCGTGCCGCCGGCCGCCGGGGACCAGCTGTCGCTGCTGTGAACCGTCAGGAGCGGCGGAACATCCTGCCCCAGGGCGCCAGCGGGTCGGCGTCCTTCGGCGTGGCGGCGGAGTTGGACAGGGCCGACAGGGGAAGGCGGCCGGTCGCCAGCATTGCCATCACCAGCGCGGGATGGGCAGGACCCGCCGCGGCGGTGTCGTGGCCGGCCTGATCGGCTGCGGCCGCCTCGTCGTTCAGCGCCTCGTTGATGCGGGCGAAGGCTTCGATGTCTTTGATGTGCAACATGGTCCGTGCCCCTCGGCTTCGACATTTGTGCGTCGCAGCAAAAACGAAGGTAACAGCTCTGCCCTCGAATGGTCTCGTGTGCGGCGCTTTGACGCGGCCCTTTTTCTAACGGGCCGGTTCGCGAACGGCCAGCATAAGCCCGAAGCCGATGACGAAGAAAGCCAGAACCGTCGCCATGCCGGCACGCTGACTGGCGAAGGCCTGGGTCGCCAGCCCGAACAGCAGCGGCCCGAAGAAGCCGACGAAGCGGCCGGTCAGGCCGTAGAGCCCGAACATCTCCCCCGCCATGCCGGGCGGGGCCAGCCGCGCCATCATCGACCGCCCGGCCGCCTGCGCCGGCCCGAAGAACAGACCCAGCCCCAGCGCGAAGACCCAGAACCACAGCCGCTCGGTCGCCAGCAGCAGCGGCAGGCCGCAGGCGCCCATGCCGGCCAGCGCGATCAGGATCACCGGCTTGGCTCCCGCCCGGTCGTCCATCCAGGCGAAGCCGATGGCTCCCGCCCCGGCCACCACGTTCAGCGCGATGGCGAAGACCAGGATCTCCTCGAAGCTCATGCCGAAGGTGCCGGCGGCGAAGATGCCGCCGAAGGCGGTGATGGTGTTGATGCCGTCGCGGTAGAAGGCGCTGGCGACCAGGAAGCGCGCCACCTCGCGGTAACGCCTGACCTGACGCAGCGTGGCGGCCAGCGTCGCCACCCCCTCGCGCGCCGCCCGGACCAGGCCGTGGCCGGTGGACGGCTCGTCCGGCACCCAGAGGAAATAGGGCAGCGCGAAAATGCCGTACCAGGCGGCGGCCAGCAGCGCGGTGGCGCGGACATTGGCCTGCGGCCCCCAGTCGGCCCACTCCATCCCGAACAGGCCGAACAGCGGGGCCGGCGCCTTGACGAAGCCGACCAGCGCCAGGACGAGGCAGGCCAGCCCGCCGAAATAGCCGATGCCCCAGCCCCAGCCCGACACCCGGCCGAGCAGCCGCGCCGGCACCAGACCCGGCAGGGTGGCGTTGTAGAAGACGTTGGCCAGCTCGAACGACACGGTGGCGACCACCACGCAGGCCAGCGCGAACATGGCATCCGACGGATCGGGACGCACCCACCACAGGGCGGCGGTGAACAGGACGGTGACCAGCGTGAACAGCGCCATCCACGGCTTGCGCCGCCCGGCGCGGTCGGCGATGGCGCCCAGCAGCGGGCTGAGCGCCGCGATGGCGACGCCGGCCACGGTCATGGCGGCACTCCACCGCGCGGTGCCCTCGACGGGATCGCCGACGACGCCGCGGGCGAAATAGACCGCGAAGACGAAGGTGGTGATGATGGTGTTGTAGGCCGAGTTCGCCCAGTCGTAGAGACACCAGGAGGCGATGGCGCGCCTGGAGGGGGTGTCGGGGGAGGGAAGCTGACGGTCGTCAGTCATCGGTGGGCGCACGGCTTGGAAACTCCCGGATGCCGGCGCCCGGACCGCGCCGTCAGACGTTCTTACACAAGCCTTCCCGTTCGACAAAGATGCCGACGGCACTCACCCAGGCATCGCCGACCCGCAGCTTCAGAATCATCGGGTAGGTGAAGGGGCTGGCACCCGGCAGATAATCGACGAAGGCGCAGTCGCCCGACCGGTTGGCCCAGTTGGAGTCGTTTTCGGCATAGGCGCAGGCGGCGTCGAAAGATTGGCGCAGGCCGATATGCCCGTCGCGGACCTGTTTGATCACCCAGCGCAGAAGCTCAGGGTGCTGGTGAAGAACCCAGGTCGCCATTAGTGGAGGCCGGCCGCCCTTTCGAATGCTTCGGCAAGGTTCCGGGGGCGGGTGGGACGGGGCGCGAGCTTTTCGGCCAACTCCTGCTTGAACCAATCGCGGATCATGGTGTTGGGGATAACCCTGCGTTTCGGTCCCTTCCCTTCACCACCGTTCCACACCCGGTCCCAAGGGGAGCCGTCCTCATGGGTCAGATCGACCAGTTGGGAAGAATGGAGCTTCGCATACTGGTTCCAGACATTGTCGATCAGGCGTTTGACACTGTCCGAAAGCACGTGGTCAGGATTGGAGAGGAGATCGAGTGGAAGCGGATCCCTGCCGCAGTTTTTAAATCTGTCCAAAAGTTCCGGAACTACCGGTCCCAATTGCAGGGCACGGATATCCTCGCGGAACAGCGGCTCGTCGGTCAGAGCCAGATGCCAGCCCTGGCAGAGATAGACCAGCTTTTGCAGGCCGAGCTGCGTCAGCGGCTCGCCATCCGGCTTGCAGCCTTTCGCAATCAGGTAGTCGGCAACGAAATCAACGTCCACCGCGTTCTCGCCAGACATAAGGTGGTATGAGGCTTTTTATCCTATACCTCCGAGTCGCCTCTGTCCAGGCGTTACCGCACGCCCCCCGCCAACCCGTCGACCCCGAAGGAGATCTGGTTGTTGTCGTAGCGGGCGACGATGCGCAGGCGGTCGCCGGCCGACAGCGCGATCGGCTTTTCCAGGAAGGTCATCGCCTGCTTCCAATGGTTGGTGCGCGCACGGCTTTCCGACTTGTAGACCACCTCGTCGTCCATGAAGAGGTCGAACCAGAAGGCGACGCCGTGGCAGGTACCGGCGGTGACGATGGTCACGTCGATCACCCGCTCGCCCTCCTCCGGCATGTTGCGGGTGAAGTCGAAATCCAGCGCTGTGAAGGGCTTCGACAGCGGCGTGTGGGCGTCGGCGCCGAGGTCGATCTGCTGGTAGCCGGGGGAGCGGAAGACGTCGAAGCTGCCCATGTCGAAACCGTCGATGGTCTCCACCGGGTTGATGCGGGCCAGCTCCGGCGTCTCCACCAGCATGGCGTAGACGGTGGAGGCGCGCGGGATGATGGCGCCGCCCGGCTTCACCAGATGGGTGCGGGCGTGCTGCAGCACCGACAGCATGCGCGGGGCCAGCATGCCGATGTTGATGAGTTCGGAGACGAAGACGTCGGCTTTCTCCGGCAGGTCGCCGCCCTCGCCCACCGTCAGCTGGGTCGACAGGCGCGGCACCACGTCGATGCGGCCGGCATAGCCGTTGCGCG
This sequence comes from Azospirillum sp. B2RO_4, assembly GCF_051124815.1. Classification (NCBI taxonomy): domain Bacteria; kingdom Pseudomonadati; phylum Pseudomonadota; class Alphaproteobacteria; order Rhodospirillales; family Azospirillaceae; genus Azospirillum; species Azospirillum sp. B2RO_4. The sequence goes on from NZ_CP118485.1 coordinate 19,443, forward strand.
CCACGGTTTCCTTGGCGACGCGGGCGAGGATCGGGTTGACCTCGCAGGTCACCACCTTCTTCGCGCCGGCGCGGGCCGCCATCATGGCGACGATGCCGGAGCCGGTGCCGATCTCCAGCACCAGCGAATCGGGTTTCACCGCCCGTTCCAGCGACTGCTTGTAGGCCTCGTTCCGTTCGAAATCGTTGATCATCGGCAGGTGCCAGCCGGGCACCGCGTTGGAATAGATCAGCCGGCGGGTGAACTTCACCATCGGGTGGTCGGGCGCCTGTTCGCGCGCCGCCTCGATCACCTCGATGGCCTCCGCCGCGCGGTCCAGGCTCTGCAGCACATGGGCGAGGCCGACCTGGGCGGGGACGAAGCGCGGGGCGGCGGCGAGCACGATGCGGAACTCCGCCTCCGCCTCGACCAGCCGGCCGCCGGTGGAGAGAAGCTCCGCCAGGCTGTAATGCACGTCGAGATAGTCGGGAGCCTGCTCCAGCGCGGTGCGGAAATGCTGCTCCGCCTCCTCAAGCTCGCCCAGCTCGCGCAGGGTGGCGGCGAGGAAGTGGTGCATCTCCGGCGCCTCGGGCCGCAGGTCGAGCGCGGCGCGGAAGCAGTCCGCCGCCTCCTCCAGCCGGCTTTGCGCCTTCAGCGCGTTGCCGAGGTTGCCGTGCAGTTCGGGCAGGCGCGGGTTGATGGAAAGGCCGGCGCGGAACGCCTCCTCTGCCTCCGCCGGGCGGGCCTGCTGGAAAAGCAGGCTGCCGCGGCTGTTGTGGAAGGACGGGTCGTTGCCGTTCTCCGCGATGGCCTGGGCGAACAGGGCGAGCGCGTTCTCGGGATGGTCGGTGTGGGCGGCGACCAGCCCCAGCAGATGCAGCGCCTGGGCATTGTGCGGGTCCGTCGCCAGGATCGCCCGGCAGACCTGTTCCGCCCCATCCAGATCGTTGCTGCGGAAACGCTTGGCCGCGTCGAGCAGGGTCGGGGCGGGGGTGTCGGTCATCGCTGCGGCTCCAGGATGGGCGGGAACACGAAAAGATCGCCGCACCATACCGGGAATTGCCGCCCCGCTACAGCCTTTCGATCCGCACCCTTTCATCGGGCCGGGCCATTGCGCATGCGCGATTATCAAGTCACTCATACCCGCATAAGGAGAATTATGAGGCGGGAACATGTCGGATGCGGGAATGATCGGGCGGGTGAAGGGTGGCGTGACGGGCGCGCTGGCGGCGACGCTGCTGCTGGCGGGCTGTGCCACGGCGGAGATGGCGGGCGGCGGCTCCGCCGGGGGCGATGTCGCCGGGTCGGCGGCGGCGCGGCGATTCGAGGTGGTGCGGAGCAGCCCGCCGGAGCTGCGCGCCTTCCTGTACCGCATGCCCAAGGGGGCGGACCTGCACAGCCACCTGACCGGTGCGGTCTATGCCGAGAGCTACCTGCGGATGGCGGCGGATGCCGGGCTCTGCTTCGACGTGAAGGGCAAGACGCTGGTGGCGCCGACGGCGCAGGCGCCCTGCGAGCCCAAGGCCGGGCGGCCAAGTGCGGCGGCGGTGATCGCCGACAGCGTGCTCTATCCGGTGGCGCTGGACGCGCTGTCGACGCGCGACGCGCTGCCGGTCTCCGGCTACAGCCTGCATGACCAGTTCTTCGCCACCTTCGGGCGGTTCCGTGCCGCCGCCGGTGCGACACCCACCTCCACCGGCGATCTGCTGGCCGAGGTGGTGGACCGCGCCGGCCGGCAGGGTGAGCGCCATGTCGAGCTGATGGTGTCCTTCGGCACCGGCCCGGCCGCCGCCATCGGCAAGGCGTTCCCCTGGACCCCGCAGACGGCGGGCGACCTGACGGGCACCGCCGACAAGCTGATCGCCGCTGGGCTGCCGGCGCTGGTCGCCCCGGCCCGGCAGGAGATCGACACGGCCGAGGCGCGGATGCGCAGCGTGCTGGGCTGCGGCACGCCGGCGGCGCGGCCGGGCTGCGCGGTGTCGGTGCGCTACCTCCAGCAGGTGGCGCGCACGCAAGCGCCGGGGCCGGTCTTCGCCACCACCCTGTTCAACGCCCTGCTGGAGGCGCAGGAGCCGCGGGTCGTCGGCCTGAACTTCGTGGCGCCGGAGGACAATCCGGTGGCGCTGGACGATTACGACCTGCACATGCGGATGGTGGCGGAGGCCAAGCGGCGCCATCCCGGCACCAACGTGGCGCTGCATGCCGGCGAGCTGACGCTGGGGCTGGTCCCGCCGGAGCGGCTGCGCGACCACATCCGCAAGGCGGTGGAGATCGCCGGCGCCAGGCGCATCGGCCATGGCGTCGACGTGATGTATGAGGATGATCCCCAGGGACTGCTCCGCTTGATGGCCGCGCGCAAGGTGGCGGTGGAGATCAACCTGACCAGCAACGACAAGATCCTGGGCGTCAGCGGCAGGAACCACCCGCTGCCGGTCTATCGCGCCGCCGGGGTGCCGGTGGTTCTGTCCACCGACGATGAAGGTGTGAGCAGGATCGACCTGACCAACGAGCTGCAGCGCGCGGTCGGGGAGTTCGGGCTGGGCTATGGCGATCTGGTCGGGCTGGCGCGCGCCAGCCTGGAGCACAGCTTCCTGCCCGGCGACAGCCTGTGGTCCGCCCCCGGCTGCGTCCCTCCGGTGCATGAGGACGCCTGCCGCGCGGTGACCGGGCGCAGCGAGAAGGCGCGGGTGCAATGGGGACTGGAAGAGGCGCTGGCGCGGTTCGAGCGCGAGATGGCGGGGACGCCGTAACGCGGTCCTACTCCTCCCCGGTGTTCTCCCAGCCCCAGCGGGTCCAGGCGCCGTCGAGGAAGGCGGTCGGGCGGGGGGCGGCGGGGAGGCCGGGGCAGGACAGCAGGGACGGCGCGATGCGGCCGGCGCCGCGGGTCCACCACAGGCTGGCGTCCGCCGGCAAGGGGCCGGACAGGCGGCCGAGAAGGGCGCGGGTGGCGGCGCCGACGCGCTCCGGCTCGGGACGGCCGAGGATGGCGAGGCGGGCCGGCAGCCCCTCGACATCGGCACCGGCGCGGCAGGCGTCGGCGGCCAGCGTCTCGGCGCGGGTCAGCCACGCGGCACAGGCGGCGGGGGCGTCGGCGATGTCGAAGCCGGCGGGCAGGCCGGCGGCGATGGTGAAGGGATAGGGGCGGCCGACGCGGTCGGCGCTCGACATCCACACGCCGATCAGCGGGGCGCCGCCGCACAGGCCGGCCGACAGGGCGAAGCGCCAGACGGGGGCCTGGGCGAACAGCGATTCCCACTCGGCGCCCAGTTGGCGGCCGGCCTCGCCCAGCGCCGCCGACAGCCAGCGGTCCCACGGGCCGAGCACGGCCGGCGGCAGGCCGTGGCCGACGAAATCGCCGCGCGCCGGGATCTTGCCGTGGAAGCCCATCACCGGATCGGCGCCCAGCCCAGTGCCCGGCGCGGCGGCAAGGCCGCGCGGCATGCCGAAGGATCCCATCATGGCAGGGCGGCCCGGTCGGGTGGCGTTGGTTGCTGGGGAGCCGATTCGGCCAGAACTTCGCGCACGCGGGCGACCAGCGCCTCGTCGGGCGGGACCGGGGCGAAGCCGACGGCGAACAGGGCGGCCAGATGGTCGCCGAGGGCGCGGCGCGCCGCCTCGTTGGCCGGGCCGGGAAGCGTGCGCTGCCAGTCGAGCGCCAGCCATTCCGCCAGCGCGCCGGCATCCATCGGTTCGGTTCCGCCGACCATGTGATAAAGCCGCAGGGTCCGGCGCAGCTGGTCGGGCAAGGCCCAGTCGGCGCGCAGCCGCTCCTCCAGCCTGAGGGCGAGGCGGGCGAGGAACTGGCTGCGCAGGGCGCGGGCATAGGCCACCCGCGCCGGGACGGCGATGCGGGCGCCCTGGTAGAGGCCGCCGGCCAGCGCGGGATCGGCCCAATTCTGCGCCTCGTCGAAGGCGTGCGGCAGGGCGCGCAGGGCGTCCAGCGCCGGCAGGATCGCCGCCGGGTCGGCATCGTCCACGCGGCTCAGCGCGCGCGGCGGCGTATCGAGCGGGCGCAGAGCCGCCTCCACCGCTGCGGCGCCGGCATCGGCACGCTCCAGCAGCGCGGCGTTGCCGCGCGCGCTGACCAGCCACCAGCCGCCGAGCGCGGCGCTCAGCAGCAGGGCGGCGGATGCTGACAGCGCATTGCGGCGGCGGCGGGCGCGCTCCACCGCGCGGTCGACCTGGGCGAGGTTGGCTTCGGGAAAGACGAGGTCGGGCAGCAGCCGGTCGAGGAAATAGGTGGAGGCCGGGCCGTCGGCCTCCGGCTCCAGCAGGCCGAGCGGGCCGCCGGTCTGGGTGGCGCTGGTCAGGTAGAGGCCGCGCAGGCGCGGTGTCTCCTCGCCATGTTCGGAGCCGAAGACGGTGTCGACGATGTCGGCCAGCGCCGGCTCCAGCTCCGCCACCCGCAGCGGCAGGGAGAAGGCGTCGCTGCGGCGGCGGAGGTCGGGTTCCTGGTGCAGCCGGTCGAGCAGCCGCTCGTCCAGCCGCCGCACCAGACCGGCATAGAGGTCGCGGAAGAGCGGCAGCGGGCTGGCGGATTCCGGTCGGGCGATGGGGTCTTCGGCAGGCAGGGTCAGGCCCCAGACCTGGCTGCGCGCCTCGCGGTCCAGCGGGTCGAAGAAGGTGGTGAAGCCGTCCAGCAGGTCGGCCTTGGTCAGCAGCAGATAGACCGGCAGGCGGACGCCCAGCTGCACCCGCAGCTCGTTCAGGCGCTGGCGGATCAGGATGGCGTGGTTGCGGCGCTCGGCATCGGTCCAGCCGGTCAGCTCGGGGATGCTGATGGTCAGGAGGACGCCGTTGGCGGGCTGGCGCGGGCGATGCTCCTTCAGGAGGTCGAGCAGGCCGGACCACACCCGGCCGTCCACCGCGCGCCGGCTGTCCTGTGTGGTGTAGCGGCCGGCGGTGTCGATCAGCACGGCGCGGTCGGTGAACCACCAGTCGCAGTTGCGGGTGCCGGCCAGACCGGCCAGCGGCCCGGTGACGGTGCCGTTGAGCAGCGGGGTGGCGAGGCCGGTGTTGGCCAGCGCCGTCGTCTTGCCCGAACCGGGCGCGCCGATCACCAGATACCAGGGCAGTTGGTATAGGTAGCGCCCGCCGCGGCGCTTGCGCAGCTGGGCCAGCACGGCGTCGAGGCGCCTGCGCACCGTGCCGATCTCCTCCAGCGACGCCTTCAGCTCGGGATCGCGGCCGGCGGCCAGCGCCTCCAGCAGGCGGGCGTTGGCGGCGCGCTCGCGGGCGTCGATGCGGCGGTTGACGGCGATCCAGACGGCAAGAGCCAGGACCAGCGGCAGCAGACGGACGCTCCAGTCGGCCTGGATGGTCGGCAGCAGATGGGGGGCGGCGGAGGCGGCCAGACGCGGCAGCAGCAGCCAGCCGGCCAGCCCCAGCGCCAGCGCGCCCGTCAGCGAGGTTGCCCAGCGGGCGCGGGCGGAGCGGTGCGGCGAGGGGGCGGCCGCGGGCTTGCGACGCCTGCCGGACTTCTTCGCCACAGCCTTCTTCGCCACGGTCTTCTTCGCCGGAGTGGCGCCAGCCTTCTTGGGACGGGGATCGGCCATGGCGGGCGCCCTATTGCGGATAGAGGCGGATGTCGATCCGCCGGTTGGCGTCGCGCCCGGCGGGCGTGTCGTTCAGCGCGACCGGTTCCTGATCGCCATGGCCCTCGGCCGACAGGCGGGCGGGGGAGACGCTGTGCTCCAGCAGCCTGCGCACCGCTTCGGCGCGGGCGTCGGTCAGGGATTGTGCGGTGGCGAGGCGGCCGGTCGGTGGGGTCTGGTCGTCGGTGTGGGCGACCACCAGGACGGTTCCGGACTCGGAGGCCAGGGTCTGGCCCACCCGCTCGACGATGGCGCGGTGGCGGGCCTTCACGGCATCGCTGCCGGTGGCGAACATCGCCGCCGCCGGGATGCGGATGACCAGGGCGCCGTCCTCCCCCGCCAGCACCTCGACGGAGCCGGTGCGGATCTCCGGGGCGAGCCGGCCGGTGATGCGGGCGATCAGGGCCGGGCCGGCGGTGGGCGGCGGCGGCGGGACCAGCCGGGCGATCTCGATCGGCCGGTCGGGCAGCAGCGCGGCGATGCGGGCGGCCACCGGCTCCGCCTGGCGGTCGAGGGTGCCGGCGAGATGGACGTAGAGGCCGGACAGCCCCAGCGCCACCGCCGCCCAGATGAGCCAGCCGGGCAAGCCGCCGCCCAGCCGGTTACCGAGCCGGTTGCCGGGCGGGCGGAACGGCTCCGCCACCCCGGTCCAGGCGGGAGACAGCTCCGCCGGCACGTCGCCGCGGGCGCGGCGCAGGATGCGGTACAGCTCGTCGCGCAGGCGGGCGAGGTCGTGGGCGCCGCCGGGCTTGTCGCGGAAGCGGCCTTCGAAGCCGAGCGACAGGCAGGCGTAGAACAGCTCCAGCGCGTGGCGGTGGCGGCGCGGGTCGCCCAGCATGCCGTCGAGCAGGTCGAAGAAGCGCACTCCGGCGCCCGGCTCGGCCACTGCCGCCCCGCCATGGCCGGCGGCGCGGGCGACGTCGTCCAGCGTGGCGGCCAGCGCGATGCGGGCGGCGCGGATGTCGTCGGGGTCGAGGCCGGCTGTCGAGGCGGCGCGGTCGAACCGCTCCAGCGCCGCGGCGGCGGCGGCGCGCGGCGGATCGCTCAGGGCACGGTCGCGCAAGGAGGTGGCGAGCGCCAGCACCGGGGCGGCGACGCTGAGCAGCGGGTTGAGGGCGTCACGGGGGCGGGCAGGGGGAGTTGCGGTGTCGGCGGCCGGCGGGGGCGCGGCCTCCGCCAGCACGTCCGCTCCGTCCAGTTGCTCGTCCGCCTGCATGTGTGGTCCGCCGTAGGGAAAGTCGGTGGGAGGTATAGCAGGGTCGGGGCGTTGGGGGGAACGTCAAGCCCTCTCCCGCCCCGGGAGAGGGAGCCTACCGCACCCCGCTGTTGCTGTAGTCGTGCTGCACCTTCGGCGCGCTGCCGGAGCCGCCGGCGATCTTCTCGATCAGCGAGCCGATGGCGCCGCCCGGCTGGGCGTCGGCGGACGCCATCGGGACGCCGTTCGGCGGCACGCTGCCGGGCGGTGGGGTCCAGGCGGGGGCGCCGTCGAGGCCGGGGAGGGGGCGGGCGGGCTTGCCGGCATGGGCGTCGAGCATGAACTCGCGCCACAGTTTGGCCGGCAGGGTGCCGCCGGTGACCTTCTTCATCGGGTCGTTGTTGTCGTTGCCGAGCCAGACGCCGGCGACCAGATCGGCGGTGAAGCCGACGAACCAGGCGTCGTGATAGTCCTGGGTGGTGCCGGACTTGGCCGCCGCCGGGCGGTTCAGCCGGGCGCTGCGGCCGGTGCCGTAGTCGAGCACGCCGCTCATCATCCGGGCGAGCTGGACCGCGTGGGCCGGGTCGACCACTGGCGCGCCGCCGCCGCCCTGGCGCCGGTAGAGCACGACACCGTCGCGGCTCCTGATCTCGGTGATGGCATAGGCCCAGACGGGGACGCCGCGGTTGGCGATGCCGGCATAGGCGCGCACCAGTTCCAGCGGCGTCACCTCGCTGGTGCCGAGCGAAAGCGACAGGTCGCGGGTGAGCGGCGAGGAGATGCCGAGGTCGGACGCGATGCGCCGCACCCGGTCGGTGCCGACCCGGTCGATCAGCCGCGCCGTCGCGGTGTTGGAGGAATGGGCCAGCGCCGAAGCCAGCGTGATGCTGCCGCGATACTTGCCGTCGTAATTGCCGGGGCTCCAATTGCCGAGCTGGACCGGGGCGTCGTCGATCAGGCTGTCGGGGGTCCAGCCGGCTTCCAGCGCCGCCAGATAGACGAAGGGCTTGAAGGCCGAGCCCGGCTGGCGCAGCGCCTGGGTGGCGCGGTTGAACTCGCTGCTGTCGTAGTCGCGGCCGCCGACCAGCGCGCGCACGGCGCCGTCGGGGCTCATGGCGACCAGCGCGCCCTGGCGGACGTTGGCGGCGGCGCCGGGACCGGCGAGCAGTGCCTCCATCCGCTGTTCGGCGGCGCGCTGCATCCTGAGGTCCAGCGTGGTGCGGACGATGACGTCGCCATGGTCGGGACCGGCGAAGCCCGGCACCAGATCGGTCACCCAGTCGGCGAAATAGCGGCCGTCGCCGCCGGGCCTGCGCTTGGGCGAGGGCTTGGCGGTGCGGGCGGCGTCGTACTGCGCCTGGGTGAGATAGCCGGCGTCCAGCATCGCCGCCATCACCACCCGCGCCCGCTCCGCCGACTCGTCCGGGTTGGAACTGGGGGCGTAGCGCGACGGCGCCTTCAGCAGGCCGGCGAGGACGGCGGATTCGCGGATGTCGACCTCGGTCGCCGGCTTGCCGAAATAGGTGCGGGCGGCGGCGTCCACCCCGAAGGTGCCGGCGCCGAGATAGACCCGGTTCAGATAGGCGGTGAGGATCTGGTCCTTGGTGAAGCGGCTCTCCAGCCAGAGCGCCAGCATCGCCTCCTGGATCTTGCGCTTCAGCGACTTCTCGGGCGTCAGGAACAGGTTCTTGGCGAGCTGCTGGGTGATGGTGGAGCCGCCCTGCACCGCCCGGCCGGAGCGCCAGTTGACGTAGATCGCGCGGGCAAGGCCCAGCGGGTCGATGCCGAAATGGCTGTAGAAGCGGCGGTCCTCGATCGCCAGCACGGCGTCAACCAGATGCGGCGGCAGATCCTTCACGCTCAGCGTCGTGCCGTGCAGGTCGCCGAAGCGGGCGAACTCGCTGCCGTCGGCGGCCAGCACGGTGATCGAGGCGCGGCGTTCGAACTGCGCCACCTTGGAGATGTCCGGCAGGTCGAGCGCGAACCAGGCCAGCACCGCGCCCAGGCCGATGCCGCACCAGATGGCGGCGACCAGCCCCCACTGCACCATCTGCCTCATCCAGCCGTTCTTCCTGGGAGGCTGCGGCGCCCTGCCGGGGCGGCCGGCGGGAGGGGACGGCGGCTGCGGCGGCTGGGAACCGCCGGCCCGGCGCGCGGACGGCTTGGGCGCTTTGAGTTTGGGCAAGGAGATCTTTGGAAGGGTGAAGGACGGCAGCGTGAAGGATGGCAGGCCGCGGCGGCGCGGCCGGCGGGGCTGCTTGTAGGGCGTCGGCGGCGGTGCGGCGGAGGGGGGCGGCGGCCTGCGGCGCGGCTTGCTCCCGCCAAGGGTGGCCAGCCGGTCGCGGGCGATCCCGAATGCCTTGGCGGCCAGCGCACGGGCGACCTCGCCCGCCGTCAGCCGGTCGAGCGGCGACGGGTCCTCGCGGGTGCGGACCGGGCGGGGGCCGGCGTAGAGCTGGCCCGTCCTCTGGTCCCTTTGGTGGTCGGGTCGGTCGGCGGTCACGGCGCGCTCGCTGAAGCCCCATCGGGTCGATGCGGTGAGTGCGGGGAACGTTCCCGCTTCGGTCCTCATACGCCTACATCAGCGCCGCCGGAAGACCGGCGGCGGGCGGACGATTATTTGTCTCCCGACCGTGGCGAAAGGATGACGCTATCCGAAATTGCGAAGGGGTTCCCCACTCACCGCAGCCACTCCACCATTCCCTTGCCGGCCGCCACGCCCATGGCGAAGCAGCCCTGCAGCAGATAGCCGCCGGTCGGCGCCTCCCAGTCCAGCATCTCGCCGGCCAGGAACAGGCCGGGGCGGCGGGTCAGCATCAGCCGGTCGTCCAGTTCCGACAGCCGGACGCCGCCGGCGCTGGAGATCGCGCGCTCAATGGGGCGGACGCCGGTCAGCACCACCGACAGCCCCTTGATCTGCCGGGCCAGCGCCACCGGATCGGTCAGGTCGGCGGCGGGAGCGAATTCGCGCAGCAGGGTGGCGCGCGGGCCGGTCAGCGACAGCGACTTCTTCAGGAAGGTGGACAGCGACTCGGCGCCGCGGCGGCGCAGGCGCTTGACCAGTTCCGCCTCGGCCATGTCGGGCAGCAGGTCCAGCGTCAGGGTCGCCCAGCCCTCCTTGGCTATGGCGTCGCGCAGCGGGGCGCTCAGCGCATAGACGGCGCCGCCCTCGATCCCGGTTTCGGTGATGACGAACTCGCCCTTCAGGCGGCGGCCGGCAGCGGAGAGGCCGACGCTCTTCACCGGCTGGCCGGCGAAGCGGTCGCGCAGGTGATCGGACCAGGGCACCTCGAAGCCCATGTTGGACGGCACCAGCGGCGCCACCTCCACCCCCAGCCCCTCCAGCAGCGGGACCCAGCCGCCGTCGGAGCCGGTGCGCGGCCAGCTCGCCCCGCCCAGCGCCAGCAGAATGGCGCGCGGGGAGACGGTGACGGTCTCTTCATTATGACGGAAGGCGAGGGCGCCGCTGTCGTCCCAGCCGGTCCAGCGGTGGCGGCTGTGCAGGGTGACGCCCAGCCCGTCCAGCCGCCGCAGCCAGGCCCGCACCAGGGTGGAGGCCTTCATCTGCACCGGGAAGACACGGCCGCTGCTGCCGACGAAGGTCTCGATGCCCAGCCCGGCCGCCCAGCCGCGCAAATCGTCCGGCGAGAAGCCGGCCAGCAGGCGGCGGAACAGCGGCTCGGCGGCGCCATAGCGGGGCAGGAAGCGGTCGAGCGGTTCCGAATGGGTCAGGTTCAGCCCGCCGCGCCCGGCCAGCAGCAGCTTGCGCGCCGGGGTCGGTGTGTGGTCGAACACGGCGACCCGCAGGCCGGCGGCCGCGGCGATCTCCGCCGCCATCAACCCGGCGGGGCCGGCGCCGACAATCGCCACGTCTATCGCCACGTCCGGCGCTGCGTCAGGGGTGGGATGGGGCACGGATGTGGGCTTTCACAAAAAGGAATTGCCCCCGCCGTTCCCATGCAGCGCGGGGAAGGGCGGGGGCATTCTCGTCTCGATCTCAGGACCCGGGGGCGAGCCGCAGGGTCAGTCCTCGTAGTCGTCCTGGTCCTGCGACACTTCCTCGGCCAGATCGGCGGCGAGGTCGGCGAAATAGCCGGCGTCGACGTCCAGGCCGTTCTCCTCGCAGATGCGCATGAAGATGCGGTAGGCGTGCAGGATGGCGACGTCGAGGACGACGAGGTCCCCCTCCTCGCTGTGGCGGTCGGCGACGTCCCGCTCCTGAAGGGTGGCGACGATGTCGTGCGCGGCGGCCTGCAGGACCGCGTCCATGGCTTGTTTGTGTTGGGTCGACATCGTGTGAGTCCTCGTTCCGGTCGTGGTCCCGGTCGTGCTGCGCGCCCCCGCCCGGCCTGACCGGCGCCGCATGGCCGGCGGGGGTGGTCGAACCGTCGGGCGGGGCGGGCCTGCCCCGGCTCGCTTCCGAAGGGGCTCCGGTCGTCCGCGATGGTTCGGCCTCCCCCTTGTTGTAGAATCCTTTTTCACGGCCGAACAAGCCCCTTCACGGGGGCCGGGCCGCGTCTTTCCGGGTAGCCTCGTACCGGTTCCGCAGCGTTGCCGGTTCAGCGCCTGAGGGGCGCCAGCAGGGCGGAGCCGACATAGCCCAGCGCCTTGCCCTTCCGCCCGACCTTGTACCAGCCGCCGGCGGCCTCCAGCACGGTGACCCGCTCGCCTTCGTCCAACACGTCCAGCACCTTGGCGTCGCAGACCGGGGCGACGCGCAGGTTGGCGGCAGCCCGCAGCCGGGCGACGGTCCCGCCGGGCAGGCGGGGGCGCTGCGCCCGTTCCGGCAGGTCGTCGGGCAGGGCGCAGCCGCGGTCCTCCGGATCGGCCTTGGCATAGCGGCCGGGCTTGGGCGGCGCGGCGGCGGTGTGGGTCGGCGCGGCGTCCGCCAGATAATCGGCGGCGACGTAGCCCTGCGGCTTGCCGTCCCGGCCGACCCGCTGCCAGCCGTCGACGGGCGGGCCAAAGGCCGTCACCTGCTCGCCCTTCTCCACCGTATCGAGAACCCGGCCGTTGGCGTCCGGCGTCGCCCGCAGATAGATGCCGGCGGTGGCCGTCACGCCGCGCCGCACCGGAGCGGCGGCAGGGGGCTTTGGGATCGGCTTGGCGGGCGGTTCCACGGTGATCGGCTTTTCGGCGGCCGGTTTCTCGGGCGGCGCTGTGGGGGTCGGCGGGAGAGCCATGTCGCTTGGCGGCTTGACCGGCGGCAGGGGCGGCGGCAGGGGCGGCGGCGCGACGGACGGGGGCGGTTCGGCGGGTTTGGCGTCGGGCGGTTTCACCGCGGTGGGCGACGTCGGTGCCCGGTCGGCGCCGGGCCCGGCCGGGGCGGGCCGCGGGCCCGGCGGCGACAGCGGGGCCGGCGCTTCCGGCGGATGCGCCCAGACCACGCCTGGGGTCAGAGGCGGCGACAGGGTCTGTGTCGGCGTCAGGCGGGGCAGGGCGACGATGGGGGCGGGGAGCGGAGTCAGCCGGTCGGCCGGCGGATTGGCCGGCGGATTGGCCGGCGTTTCGGCCAGCGCGCCGGCCGTGCAGGCGCTCAGCAGCAGGGCGGACGCCGCGACCCGCAGGGTGGAGTTCCGCCGCACTCGGCCCATCGCCTCCCCCCCTCAATCGAGCGTGATGCGGGCGATCAGCGTCGGCAGCGTCTGGCAGCGCAGAAGCCCGTCCAGCGTCCGGTGCTCGGCCAGCCGCAACGTCAGCGCGCAGCCGAAGGAGTTCACCGCCAACTCGGTCTGCGCCAGGGTGCCGACGATGCTGGACGGCCGGGCGATGCTGTAGCCGGGCGCCCCCAGCTTGCCGGCCAGCGCGCCGTTGACCGGGCTGAAGCCGTCGATCTCCAGCGTCATCGGCCCCAGATTCTGCACCACCACCTCGGAACTGGGATCCTCCTTGGTGGCGTAGAGCTGGACCGGAACGGCGCGGTGGCGGGCGATCCAGTCCTTCAGCGCGAGATTGGCGACCACCGGGTCGCGGCTCTGCAGCGCCGCGTCCATCGCCGTCTGGCGCAATGCCGGGTCGTTGCCGCCCAACGCCGCTTCGAAGGCGGCCAGCCGCGCGGCGCGGTCGGGACCGGCCAGCTTGCCGCGCAGGTCGGCGACCTGGGCGATGCGCGCCTCGACCGCCCGCCGTTCGGTTTCCGCGCGGGCGGCCTCGGCCTTGGCCGCGGCGGTCTGCTGGGCCAGCCGCTCCTCCTCGCGCCGGCGGCGTTCGGTGTCCTCGGCCAGCCGTTGCGCGGCGTCGCGATCCAGCTGCTCGCGCAGGCTTTTGGCTTCCGGCGTGCCGAGAACCACCGTGCGGCCGGGCAGCTCGGCGGCCGGCTTGCCGATGCCGTCGAGCAGGCCGGGGCTCTGCGGCGTCAGCGCGACGGTCCAGCCGCCGGGACCGCGGCTGGCGAGCGCCGTCGCGACCCAGCTCTTGGTCAGCCCGGCTTCGGCCGCCGGACGCAGGAAGGTCACCGGCCCTTCGCGGCTGTCCACCAGATAGGTCGGGCCGCCAAGCACCACCGTTGCGGTCACCCGCGCCGACAGCCGGGTTTCCGGGGGCGGTGATTCGGGAGAGGACGGGGCGGCAAGCGGCTCCACGGTCAGCGATTCGATGCGCCAGGGCGCCGGCAGCAGCGCCTCGATCCGGCTGCGGAGAAGGGAGTCCGGGATGGATCCGGCGGGCTGGGTGGCATCGGCAGCCCAGGCGGCCGGTGTCGCCGGGGCGATCCAGGGGGCCCAGGAAGCCAGCAGCCCCATGGCGAACCCGGCTGCGATGCGGGCCGCGAATCGTCCGTTCTCCGGTCGCGTCATCGCCGATCCTTCCCCTTCTTCCGCCGTCCGGCACTGGTATAGCGAAGGTACAGGCCAAAGGAAGCGGCTTTTCCCCGCAATCTGCCGATCTGCGGTTGGGTGCAATACCCGCCTGCGCTCGATTGTCGCGCCGATCCGCAGCCATGGGTCGAATTGAGCTTGGACGGCACACGCCACTTGCAATATGTTCACACAAATGGATGTATTGGCGCGCAACGAATGGGGAACGGGGTTTCCGATGGGGGGCACGGGCAGGGGGAGGGAAGGACCGGGGCTGCTCTGCCGCAACGTCAAGGTCAGCGGTCGCCGCACCAGCCTGAGGATGGAGCCGTACATCTGGGATTCGCTGAAGGAAATCTGCGAGCGTGAACGGCTGACGCTGAACGAAATCTGCAGCCAGATCGACGAACGGCGGGGCGAGGCCAATCTGACCGCCTCCATCCGCGTCTTCATCGTCAGCTATTACCGCACCGCGATCGGCAACCGCGGCTTTGCCGAAGACGGCCAGTCGCCCCTGCTCCACAAGGCGATGGACGACGCCGTCCCGCTGGAGTGAGACGGGAACGCGGGCCGAGTGACCCCTGCGCTCCCGTCTAGAAGAGTTACCAGCGCAGGCTGGGCACCGCGTAGGTGGGCATGTGCCCCGACGCATCGGCCAGAGCGCGCAGATTGACCGGATCGACCGCGGCCCCCCAGGCGGCGCCCCCCAGCTCTTCCTGATGGATGCCGGCGGTGACCAGCGCCACGTCGATCCCGGCGGCGTTGGCGCCGGCGACATCGGTGCGCAGGCTGTCGCCCACCGCCAGGATGCGGCTGCCGTCGTCGATCCCCAGCAGTTTGAAGCAGCGCTCGTAAACCGGGGCATGGGGCTTGCCGTGCCAGCGCACGTCGCCGCCCATCTCCTCGTAGCGGGCGGCCAGCGTGCCGGCGCAGATCACCAGCATCGGCCCGACCATCACCACCAGATCGGGGTTGGCGCAGATCATCGGCAGGCCGGCGGCGAGGCAGGCGTCCAGCTGCGGCTGATAATCCGCCACCGTCTCACCGAAAGTGACGATGCCGGTGTTGACGACGAAATCCGCTTGATCGGGCGTAGCGGCAACCTGATAGCCGAGCCCGTCATAGACGTCGGTGTCCCGATCCGGCCCGATGTGGTAGAGCCGGCGGCCAAGCGCCCCGTGCCAGGGATCGTCGCGGTCGCGCAGCGCCTCGTACGTCGCCTCGCCCGAGGTCATGACATGGTTGTAGCGCTCGCGCCCCAGCCCCATGCCGTCCAGCTTCTCGATCACACCGGTGGTGCGGCGCGGCGCGTTGGACAGCAGGCAGATCGTCTTGCCGGCGGCGCGCATGCGGTCCAGGCAGTCGGGCACGCCGGGATAGGGCCGTTCGCCGTCATGCAGCACGCCCCACAGGTCCAGGATGAACCCGTCATAACGGTCGATGACGTCGGCGATGCCGGAAATCTGTCGGATGTCGGCCATGGTGTCCGGTCGGTTTGATGGGGGAGGTTGGTGATGGATGGGTCGGGGATCGGGTTGCATCGACAAGCCGATCTCAGCGCGGTTGCAGCAACTCCGCATAGACCGCCAGCGTGTCGGCGCACATGCGGTCCTTGGTGTAGCGGTCGGCGACGAAGGCGACGGCGCGGGCGCCGATGGCCTCGCGCTGCTCCGGGGTCAGCGACAGCGCCTCGTCCAGCGCCCGGGCCAACGCCTCGGGATCGTCCGGCGGCACCACCCAGGCGGTTTCGCCGGGGACGACGGTCTCCTGATAGGCGCCGATGGCCGAGACGATCACCGGCTTGCCCATCGCCTGCGCCTCGACGATCACCCGCCCGAAGGCCTCCGGCTCGCGCGAGGCGGAGACGACCACCGTCGACAACAGGTAGGCCGCGGCCATGTCGCTGCAATGGTCGGTCATCCGCACCACGCCGCGCAGGCCGGCATTGGCGATGCGGTTCTCCAACTCCTCGCGGTAGCCCGTGCGGCCCTGGTCGGACCCGACCAGCAGGGCCAGCACGTCCTTGCGCCCCAGCCTGGCCAGCGCGTCGATCAGCACGGTCTGCCCCTTCCAGCGGGTCAGCCGGCCGGGCAGCAGGATCACCGGCCGGTCGTCCGGCAGGTTCCATTGCTTGGCGAGCGTCACCAGCCGCGCCGGGCTGACCCGGTCGGGGGCGAAGACGCTGCGGTCGATGCCGCGGTGGATGACGCGCACCCGCGCCGGATCGACCGGGTAGTTGCCCAGCACATGGTCGCGGATGAAGCCGGAGATGGCGATCACCCGCTCGCCCCGCGCCATCACCGAGTTGTACCAGCGCTTCAGACGGCCGCCGACCGCACCCGTACCGAAATTGTAGGGGGCGTGGAAGGTGGTCATGTAGCGGGCGCCGGTCTCCCGGCAGGCCAGCCACGCGCTCCAGGCCGGCGCGCGGGAGCGGGCGTGGACGATGTCCACCTTGTGCTCGCGGATGATGGCGGCCAGCCGGCGGGCGTTGCGGCGGATGACCAGCGGGTTCTTGGAGGCCAGCGGCAGCGTCAGGTGGGTGATGCGGGCGCGGTCCAGTTCGCGCACCATCGGTCCGCCTTCCGAGGCCACCAGCGGCCTGCCGCCGGCGGCCTGCAGGGCGAGCGCCATGTCGATGCAGCCGCGCTCCGCCCCGCCGGTGACCAGCGTCGGCACCACCTGCAGCACCGTCGGCGCCCGGCCGCCCGGCCAGTGCTCGGGCCAGTTGGGGACAGGCGCGTCCTGATGGGCGTCCGCGTTGCGCGGGGACTGGTCGGTGGTAAGGTGGGGGTCGAAATCCATGATGCCGGCTGTTCGCAAGGGGCGGCCCGGAACCGGCCGCGGGCCCCGGCATGCCGGATCGCCGTCGAGCCCGGTGCCCGACCGCGTGCCGGTGTCCGTTTGTCGAAGGTGACCGTATGACCGAAACCGCAGCCCGTCCGGGCGGCGCGCACCATAGCCTAACGCGCGGTGCCGCGACCATAGCCTATCACCACACCCCTGCCGGCCCGTCCGGACAGGGCAAGCCGGGCGTGATCTTCCTGGGCGGCTTCATGTCCGACATGACCGGCGGCAAGGCGACGGCGCTGGAAGCCTGGGCGGTGGAGCGCGGCCTGTCCTTCACCCGCTTCGACTATCAAGGCCATGGCGCCTCCAGCGGTCGGTTCGCCGACGGCACAATCGGTTTGTGGGCCGACGACGCGCTGGCGGTGCTGGACCGGGTGACGACGGGGCCGCAGATCCTGGTCGGGTCCTCGATGGGCGGCTGGATGATGCTGCTGGCGGCAACGCGCCGGCCGGAGCGGGTGGCCGGGCTGGTCGGCATCGCCCCTGCCCCCGACTTCACCGAAGACCTGATGTGGGACATCTTCGATGCCGACGTCCGCCGGCAGATCATGGAGGAGGGCGTCTGGAACCGCCCGTCGGAATACGGCCCCGAACCCCAGCCGATCACCCGCGCCCTGATCGAGGACGGCCGCAACCACCTTCTGCTGCGCGGCCCCATCGCCTTCGGCGGTCCCGTCCGCCTGCTGCACGGCCAGCGCGACCCGGATGTTCCCTGGCAGCTCAGTCTGCGCATCGCCGAGGCGCTGACCGGCGACGACGTCCGCGTCACGCTGGTGAAGGACGGCGACCACCGCCTGTCCCGTCCCCAGGATCTGGACCTGCTGTGCCGCACCGTCGGCGCCCTGGTGGATGAGTTGGTTGGTGAGAGTGGCGCGGTTTAGCGTGCTATCAAAAAAACGTCGTTTGCGTGAAACGGAGGCTTGCATAGCCGCGAACCTCTGGCTATAACGCGGGCCTCTACGGAGGGGTGGCCGAGCGGTTGAAGGCGCACGCCTGGAAAGTGTGTATACGTCAAAAGCGTATCGAGGGTTCGAATCCCTCTCCCTCCGCCATATATCTTAGGGCCAGCTATCTGGCCCCTTCCGCTGGCGGCGGGAACAGTGTCCGAAGCCAGTGTGTACCGAACCTGTGTGCCAACGCAAGTCCGCGCCGTGACGCGCATTCATCGCGGTGTGGTTGCAGGGTTGTCAACAGAATCGAACGCTGCGCTCTTCCAAGTTTTGTGTGGATGACCGGAGCGTGTTTCACTATTTGATGTTCGCGTCAGGCGTGACTGAGGACCCGAGCGCGCAGCAGATCGAAGCCAGCCCGGCCATACATCGCGCGCTTGATCGCCTTCAGCCGGTTGACTTGGCCCTCGACCTGCCCGCTGCTCCACGGCTCGCTCAGGGCGGCGCGCACCGCATCCTCGTCGCGGCGGATCCCGGCAGCGAACGGTGACAGCGCGCTGACCTCTGCCTCGCGCAACCAGCCATCGAATGGGTCAGGCACCTTGCCCTTCACTATCTCGCAGAAGCGGGTGATGAGATCGGCGGCCGTCGCGATCGCCGGCGAGCGCTCCCTCAACGCCTGGACAAAGCGGCGGTCCTCGTCGGTCAACCTGTCGGGATCGCCGGCCAGGAGCCGCACCGCACGCCGGGGTGTCGGAGGCTCGGACTGCTTCGCCGACACCGGCTTATCGGAGGTCCCCCTCGGTTCGGCGGGCGGATCCTGCCGCCGGCGCCGGGTTCCCCAATCCCGCACGACGCTGTACTGTCCGGAAAACCCGCGCTCCTGAATTTCCCGCCACAGCGCTGCGGCGTTCCGGCAACCCGCCTGCCAGCGATCCTCCAGATAACCATGGTACGGATTGAGGATGCTGGTGCCGCGGTCGGCATGCTGCCAAGTCGGGGCATGGCCGGCGCGCAGCCAACGGCGCACCGTTTTGCGCTCGACACCGAGCGACCGGGCAATCGCCCGGGTGGACAGGCCCTGGTCGCGCAAGCGAACCGCTTCCGCATAGCGGGCGTCACGGCGCTCCTGAGCCGCTTGCGCCCGCCGTTCTGTGCTACGGAGCCGCCGCTCCGGTTCGGCGGCGACCGGCTGGGGAGCTTCACTCATCTCCCCCGGCGGCTCCGATGGCGCGCTCGCCATCCGAGCGGCGGCTCGGAGGTCACGATGATGGTGCTCCAGAACAGAGCGAAGGGCATCGCTGGCGTAGCACAGCAGATGCCATCTGTCGGTGATCTGGAGGGCGTCCGGCGCCCGACGCGCCGTCCCCTCGGCATAGGCGCCGGCGCGGTCGCGCACGACGACGGTGACGCTGGGGTGGGCTGCCAACCACGTTGCCAGTGTGTCGGCGCTGCGGTCGGGCAGCAGGTCGATGACGCGCCGGCGCTCGAGGTCGCACAGGATCGTTCCGTACCGGTGACCCTTGCGCCAAGCCCAATCATCCACCCCGAGAACCGTCACTGGAGCGACCGCCATGGCGATGCCGACGCGCACCCTGTGCCCCAGCGTCGTCCGGCTGATCGGCACGCCCATGGCCCTGGCATGACGGGACCCTGGGTTGCCGCCGAGCGCCAGACCAATGTTCTGGTGCACGGCCCGCAGCCGGTCGGTCTGGCGCGCCCGCGGGCGGGCGACGCCGGGCAAGGGTTCGGCAAAGGTGCGGCGCGGACACGTGGCATTGGAGCAGCGGAAGCGCCGGACGCGGATCAGCAGCACGGTGGGGCGTCCGAAGCACGCCACATCACCAAGGCTGCGCCAGTAGGCGCCGTGAACGCGGCGTGAGGGTGTGCCGCAGCCGGTGCAGGACACCGACGCTGCAGCCGGCTGTGCACGTACGGTGATCCGATAGAAGCTATGATCGATCTGATCCAGGACTTGAAGATTGGGCAGAAAGCCGATCGACGACAGAGAGATGTTCAAGGGTACAACCATGATGAAGGAGGGTTCTTTCCTTCCATATGGCCTCCCTGGCCCGCGAAAGAGCTTGCGTCTTCCATGGGATGTTCAGAGCTTCCTACTCAACCTCCGCTTGGTCACACAAAACTTGGAAGGGCCCAACCTTGCTCGCTGAAACACAGCCGGTCGAAATGCCGTCGGGTGACCGCTAGGTTTTTTTGGGTCCAAACAGACGCTTCGAGATGAGGTTCACAAGGTCACCCAACGCTGACACCCTGGGATCATGTTCTGCCAAAAATTCGCACAGCGTTCCGAGCACGCCGCAGCGATCAGCGGTCTCAACGATGCTGTAGTCGCTGTGCTTGGAATAATCCCTTTCCCAAGCTCCAGCGGGCGATGCGCCGAACCGCAGATCTTCGGGCCAGAACGTGGAGGTGTTGCGGAGGTGATCCGTCAACGCGCGGGCGATGTCCCTGGATCCGGCAATGCATCCTGCCAGGGGCGCATACAACTCCGGCGTCAGGCCCCGGAGGATCGAGAGAAGCTGTTTCGTTTCGGCCATCGTCAAGGGGGCGCCGTCAGGTGACTCGGCGCTCATGGTGCCGCCGGTGCGGTAGGCGTACTCAAGGGACGCCATCGTAAAGCCGTTGCCGGAACACAGATCCATGAAAAACGTGCGCAGTTCCTCGCTGTAAATCCCGAAGATGTTCCGCCGCGGCGCGTTGCTGCTCAACTCCTCGGCAGCCTCCTTGACCCAGGCGCCGGCAAGAGACAGCCCGCTGGGTGTGAAATGGGCGCGCCTCTCCCATCGCGTGATCACGGCCCGGTCCGCGCTGAGCAGCCCCGCGAACGCACGAATGGAATCGAGCGACTGGAGGTTGCGATGGGGCAGCCAGTCTAAGAGGTGCAGGTCGGTGCGTCGGCCAACGTCCACACCCGCCAGCAACGACGCGATGAGAAAGTAGGTTGGGTGGCCGTCCGAATGCCACCCCATAGACTTTCTCTTCTTCAACTGGCTGGCCAGGGACCGGGTTTGGCGAGCCCACGGTTGAATGCCCCAGCAGAGCGCAGCCTTCCACAATCCGGTTTCCCAAAGCCGGCCATCCGCGACTTTCCTTGCGGTGTCTTCTGCCGTTCGGCCCTCCTCAGCAAAGCTGCGGAGCAGGATGGAGCCGGCGTGGCGCACCGTGTCGAAATCGATCACATCGAAGGCGGAGAGAACCTGCCGGTCAAGCCGGTCGAGGTCTATGCTCGATGGCGAGCCCAGGCGCTGTGCCGGTGGCGGGACGGCTTCCGATGGAACCGCCACTTCCTGGGCATCCTGCTGGGCTGCGGCGGTGGAGAAGCCCCGGCTTAGGTTCCGCCTCGACAATGCCGAAAACGCGCGGTTGCGCAGGGTGCCAGTCAGGCTCTGCAACTCGCTGTCGGAGAGGCGCTCGACATCGCCGAGAGTCGCCTTGATCGTGCCGCGCCACGCCACGGGCAGGTCGTTCATGTCGTCGCCGAGCAGGGCCCGCATGGCAAGGGCGAGGTCGTTGGGAAACGGATCCGGGATCTCGCCGCCGGTCAGAGCGTGGTGATACATCGCCTCGACGCGCCGCTGGGCAGGCGTCAGGCGGGTCCAGAACGGCAAGGCCGCGCCATCCGGCTCCTCGCTGTAGAAGCGCCGGGCGGCCACGCTGACTTGCTGTGCCGCGTGCCTGAGCTCGTCCTTGCGCCTTTTCGAGTCCTCGCTGTCCGTGGCCCGGGGCCCGGCAAACAATTGGCGCAGCATCAGGCGACGCAGGTCCGGACGGTGGCGGAGCACGCCGTCTTCGCCGGTCGGTTCCACCAGCCAGTAATGCAACGAGAGGGCCTCCCAGAGCCCTTTGGCCTCCTCGGGCGTGACGCGGCGGCCGAGGCAGGGCTCCGCCAACACAGTCCGGATCAGGTCGGCCGAGACCCGGCGCAGGATGAGACCGGGATGGGCGAGCTTCTGGATGTTCTCATCCGCAATCCGGTCGAGGATTCGGCTGTAAAGAAAACTCTGGGCGAATTCCGCGGAAAAATCCGGATCCGCCTCGATGTCTCCCAGCAAGTCCTCGATCTCTCTGTGCGACCGTTGGCGCGCGAACCGCTCCAGCACGATCAGGGCCAGGGGATGCCCACGCATGGCCTTCGCGGCGCGCAGGCGCTGGTCCTGCTGGGGAAACCGCGGCGCGGCGGGATTGTGGGTGCGGTCGCGCTGCTCAAGCAGCGCCGCGGCCGGTCCGGGCGTCAGGGGGCCGACCTTGACCCACCGCTTCTTGGAGCCGAACCGTGCCACGGCCGGCGCCTCCGGCAAGGGGACACCACGGCCGCTCACCACGCTGCGCAGGCCCGGAAACACCCACGGCTGACGGAGCTGCTCCTCGAGCTCGAAGATCGCCGACACCGTCTCGGGCCCAAGGTTGCCCACCGTCTCGAAACTGTCCATGACCAGGGCGATGGGCTCGCTGCGCAGGGGCGAGGGTACGAAGGACCCGATCTGAATGAAAATCAGCTGTTGCAGAAGGCCAAGCTCCTTATCGGCGTGGACACTGTCCGTCGCGGTCCGCTGGTCGAAGCGGTCGCGGAGCGTGGATCGAAGGGCCTCCAGGCCGTCGGCGGCCCGCGTGTGCATGTCCGACGGTGCGTGGCCCGCCCGCAGATACTCCGCGGCAAGCTGCCGCAGGACCTCGCGCATGATATCGACCAGACGCCCGCCGGCCAGCGTTGGCCGGTCGAAATCCAGAAGCACGACGAACGGCGGCTTGGTGCTGCACATCCACCGTCGCACCAGGTCGGCCAGCAACGCCGACTTGCCGAAGCCGCCGTCGCCGCTGACCAGAAGCGGCTGCGCGGTGGCCGCGTCGCCAAGGACGTGCCGTCTGAGCCGGCGGGTCAGCGCCATGCGTCCGAAGAGCCTGTCCGGCAGCACCATGGCCAGGCTCGCCAGGCGCTGTCGCATGCTGATGCGCGACGCAACCTCGCCCAGTTCCACCGTCACCCGCTCTTGCGCGACGGCGGGCGTAAAGCGCGCGAACTGGCTGGCGGCGTAGCGGGCCTCGTCCTCCCGTTGGTGGCGCGGGTCGCCGATCTTGCCTTCCTTGGCTGGAACCGCGCCCAGCCGGCTGCTCTTGCCGCGCAGCGTCTCGCGCAGCATCGTCCCGAACAGGTCGCCCTCATCCAGAGGCGGTGCGGCGGCGATGATCGGGGCGAGCAGGTCGCCCATGGTGAGCCGGCTCAAGGCTGCGCGGCGGACAGCCGGCTTCAGGATCCAGCGGTAGGCGCCGCTGGAAAGGTCCTCGTCGCACAGCTCGGCGAGAGCGCCGGCGAGCCGGCTGCGTTCCGGTTCCGGGGCCTTGTCCAGGAGCGCAAGCGGGTCGAAACGCCCCGACACCGCGGCGAGAAGCGTGAGCGTGTCCAAATAGGCCGACGGCATCAGAGCGTTTCCTGTCCGAAGTAGGACTCCAAAGCCTCGTCGAGGTGCTTGGCGGTGAACTCCGCAAGGCTTGGAAGGGGGTCTTGCTGTCCGGCGAAGGAGGCGAGCGCCTTCGCGATCAAGGTCGCGACCTCACCGTCGAGCGGCTTTCGGTTGAGGCCCCGGGTGAGCAGCCAAGCCTTGAACAGACTCTCCATGCTGAGCAGGTCGCTCTCGTCGATGGGACACTCGAGGCAGGCGTCCTTGGGGATGTGCCCAAGCGACGCGGTCAGGCCAATGAGGACGATCCGCATCTGCGGAACGCTTCGGATGTGCTGGTACAGCACGTCGAGGAACTCCTTGCCGCCGGCGTCCGTCAGCGGGTGGACGTCGAGGTCGTCGAGGACTAGCCAGATCCGCTTGCCCCGAAACTGCCCGGCGAGCGTCTCGTTGAGGAAGGCGACGAGCTGGCGGGCGTAGGCCGTTTCGGTGGTGGTGGGCTCGGGCATGTTGTGCGACGCGGACGGCGCCAGGGCGTCCAGAATCCGCGCGGCCATGGCCTTGGCCCCAACCGGCACTGTGTCGGCGCTGAATTGCACGTAAACGTTGTCGGGGGCCGGGAACGAGTGTTTCAGGATCTCGACTGTAAAGCTCTTGCCGACCTTTCGGCGTGGCCCCCCGCCCGGCGGCTGGACCACGAGCACCTGCTTGGCGCCGATGGTGGACCCCGGTGTCGGTTGCTTCACGAGTTCGTTCAAATCGTCGAGAAGCTTGCTGCGTCCGAACACGGGACGCCGGTGGTCGATGCAGCCGTTCGCCACATAGCGGTTGGCCTTCCCGACGATCTCCCCGATCTGGGGCTTGAGCGACGCCGCGATGGACGAGAGGCGGACGGCGACGTTGACGATGTCCACGGGCACCTTCAGGGTCTTGATGTCCGCGCCCGTGGGGATTGCGCCGATGCCGAGGTGGTGCAGGGCGACGGGCCGGCCCCGGTCGTCCAGGACCAAGCCTCCCGAGGATCCCGTCAGGGTCGTGGCGCTGTGAAAGACGTGCGCCGCGCCCTCGTCGCCGTCGAACTGAAAGGTGCCGCCGGTGATGGACCGTCCGTCCCCGAGGGGGTGATGCAACACCCAGCAGGAGCCGCCCAACCAATCCTCCTGCTCGGGCAGCTTGTACCAGCCGCGCTGGTAGCCCGGTGTGCCCCGCAGGTTGATCACGGCGTAGTCCAGCGCGGTGGCCAGCGAGGCGGTCCAGGCCTGCCGAACGGCGTCGTCCATCCACCACTGGTCACCCGCGGCGTCGGGCTCGACCTCGCCCATGGGGCTGTGGCCGAGACACCAGGTGTCGTTCGCCGGCACGATGCTTGGCTGGTCGGCGCGCAGGCCGCTTGTGCGCGAGAAATCGAATTCGACGTGGAGGCTTTCCCCCAACGCGCGCTGCAGCGTGGGGGAAAGCTGGTCGACCACATGGTGGTTCGTCAGGACCGCGGATGGACCGATGAGGAGTCCGGTGCCGGTCTGTGTCGTTCCTTTCCTCTTCGCGACCACCTTGCACAAGCGCTTCCTGGCCAGAAGGATCGCGGGCACCAGGGCATCGGGGTCGGTGAGCGTGGCGTTGATGTCCGTCAGCTTCTCCGGCCGCACCGTCGAGAACACGGTCGTCAGCCTCTGGGGCGTGATCGTGCCTCGCGCGGTGCCGGCCGGCGCGGGGCCTGCCATGTTCAGCGCCTGATTGGCCGCCGCCACGAACCCGGCCCGCACGATCGCCTCGTCCGACCCCAGCGCGGCGAGCGCCAGCGCAATGGCTTCCGTGGGATCCGCCGGCTGGACGTTGATCCCCGCCAGTTGGGCGCGCTGCAAGGTCGTGATGACGGCGTGCATGAA
Organism: Azospirillum sp. B2RO_4; assembly: GCF_051124815.1. Lineage (NCBI taxonomy): Bacteria > Pseudomonadati > Pseudomonadota > Alphaproteobacteria > Rhodospirillales > Azospirillaceae > Azospirillum > Azospirillum sp. B2RO_4. The sequence goes on from NZ_CP118485.1 coordinate 44,048, forward strand.
GCTGCGCGGTGCGTCGGGATCGCGAAACCCCGCCACATAGTCGTCGAAGACCTGCTGGAACAGCAGCCGGGGCACGGTGACCAGTTCGGCAACGCGTCGCGCCGTTTCCAGGGTGTGGAGGAACTCCTCCGGTGTAGCGGTCATGGCGGCGCGTCAGCCTTCCATCCAATTGAGGGACTTCATCACGTCCGGGTCGATCAGTCCGGCCTTGCTCGTCGCGACCGTGCGCACAGCCGTCAGCGCGTGCGCCAGGTTGACGCGTTTCGGGGCACCGCCGAAATGCAGCCCGCAGACGATGTTGCCGTCCCCGGCGAGCGCCACGACGCACGATCCCGAGTTTCCCTGCAGCGTCGTCGCGTCGTGGCCGAAGGCCCAGCCGCGGTCGTCTCCGTCCAGACGTCCGGTCTGCCACTCCACTTCACCGGGGCTGATGTACTTGACGCCATAGTCGTCGCCGTACAGGTCCCACAGCCGGTCCCACATCTCCATCGACTGTTCGCCGGTGTCGGGGTCGATGCCCGCGGTGTAGACCGGCTTTGCCGGATAGCCGACGACGAGCACCTTGCCCGGCGCGCCCGCGTTGTCCGGCAGCGCGGCCAGATCGACCGGCTTGGGGAGCGGCGTTCCGCCCGCGCTGGTCGTGCCGACCGCCAGGATGGCCATGTCGAGCTTGCGCACGTCGGCCATGGCGCCGACCCGGTCGGGGCCCGCGGTGAGCACCTTGTCCACCGCGAAGGATTGCTCCGAGCCCGTCCCGGCGGGGGTAAAATTGATCGTCACCGGCCCCTTTAGGACGAAGTCATGCCCTCCACCCGGCCGGGGCAGGGGTTCGGCGAAGGCGTCGATCACGTGGCGGTTCGTCATCACCAGCCCCGGCCCGACGACGGTTCCGGTGCCGACGTGATACGAGGTGCCGTCGAGCACCACATCGATCCGCCCCGTGGACGCGATGATCCGCTTGATCGCGCGACGACGCGGGACCAGGTCGGGAACCCAGCTCGCCGCGCGCGGGTCGTTGATCTTGATGAAGTCGTCGTCGCCAACCCGCAGAGCCGGGCGCCCCGTCAGCTTGATCAACGCCTCCGCGGCAACGCGCTTGATACCCTTAAACGCCCTGGCCGAGCGCACGCCGGAGGCGAAGCCATCGAGAACGTCCGGCATCGCGCCGAGCACCTGCTGCCGAAGCGCCGCGATGTCGGACGCGGCAGCTGGCCCGCCGGCAGGCGAGCTGAGCGCCTTGTGCGCGGTTTCGAGAATGGCCTGCTTGCCGGCGCCCTGCAGGACGCTGCGCGCCTGGTCCTCCGTGATCGCGCCGGCGCTCTCCGCGCTGCCGGGCCGCCGGGCTGCAATCACCCGAAGCGCCGAGATCGGTGCGATGTCCGGCGGGACCGGCGTTGTCAGGATCATCGGCGCCGCGATGGCCCCGGGGGAGCGGCCTGCCCGGCGCAGCGCCTCGGAGAGGGCGCGCGACGGGCGGGGGGCCAGCGCCGACTCGAGGGCTGGGGCTCGGGTCGGATCCGTGCGTAGCGCCTTATCGAACGCCAGATGGCCCGCCTCGGCCGCGAAGCGCGGCCCCGGGACACCGGCCTCCAGCGTGTCCCAAGCGGGGTGCGCCGATACCGACGGGGCGGTGGGCAGGTCGATCGCTGGCAAGGGCAGGCGCAGCAGGCTTGCGGCGTCCACCACGCCGGCCCCCATGGCGGCCGAGTCCCAGCCGTCCGGGTGGGACGCGGTCTGGCGGAGCGCGGCACGGAAAAGCGCCTGCACGGTGACCTTGCGGGCCGCTGCCTCGCTCCGTACGGCGTCCACCGTGTGCCGGGCCAGCCACAGGGCGGCGCACCCCGCCGTGAGCGCCGTGGCGAAGGAGGTGCCCTGTCCCGGTTCAACCAGGGCGGGATCGCTTGGCTGGGGGCTGCTGCGCCGCGCGACGGGCACGTTTTCCGCCGGGGCGGCGATGTCCACCTTGCCGCCCCGCGACGTGCCCTTCCACGGCTTGTGGTCAACGTCCACCCCCGCCACGGCGATGACGTTCTCGTCCCAGGCGGGGTAAACCACTAGGCGCACGCAGTTGCCCGCGGCCGCCAGCACGATCATGCCGGCCTCCACTGCGCGCTGGATGGCGCGTTTGAGGTCGCGGAACTCGATGGCCCCCCCGAGGCTCAGACTGATGACGTGGCAGTCCTCCCGTCGGGCATGGTCGATGGCCGCCGCGACGGCGGCCCCGCTGCCGATCACCACGTTGTCGATGCAGCGGATGGGCACCACGCTCGCCGCGGGGGCGCACCCGACGATGACCCCGGCCGACCGGCTGGCGACGCACCCCGATGTGGCGGTGCCGTGCCCGGGCGACGACATGTGTGGGCTCAAGGGGTCGTGCGGCGGTCCTTCGCCCGCGATCACGTCGATTCCGCGGTCGAGGTCAACCGCCCCAGCCAACTCGGGGTGGTTGGTCACACCGGTGTCGGGCTGGCCGATGCGAATGCCGTCCCCACGGGTCCCAAATTCCTCCCACGCTGCGTCCGCACGGACGGCCTTCACCGCCCAGTGGAGATCAGCGGGGGCTGGGGCGGTGGAGGTGCACAGCTTCGCGACGGCCGTTCGCACGGACTCCGGCGCGGGAAGGTCGCCCTCCACGGCGTCGTGCCAAACGGGATCCACGTCCGGCGTGCACGACGCCAGATCGAGGGCTTCGGCCAACTGGTGTGCCTGTTCGAACAGGTATTCGGACGACTGCGCCCGGCCCACGCCCTTGAAGTCGAGAATGAAGATGTGCGGGTCGTCCCCGGGCGGCAAGCGATAGAAGGCAAAGCCGGACCCGTTCAGCAGCGTGGCGATCCGGGCGCGCTCGGTGTCTTCATCCGGGGGCGTCCGATACTCCAGGGAAAACCGGAGAATCCCTTGCTCAAGACGATTGTCTTGGGGGTGCTGTCCAGCCGCGGCGGCTGCCTCCAACAGATCCAGCCTCATCTTACTCCCCCTTTGTCCGTCTCCATCCGGGTCGCGAGGCGCGCCGGCTTGCCGTGCGACAGAATAAAATCAGTATAAGCCTCCTGCAACTATCGATCTTTCATTGTGGCGTGCGTCATCAAACTCTTGTTTGGAGGCGCATACCCGGGTATGCACAAGTAATACTTGCCGAACAGTACCAAACGCGCGTAATAATCAAAGAATGCGCCGTAAAGCTCGCACGATGAGCGGAGATGTGGCGATGGTGATGGCAACTTGTGCCGGCCGGAGGTCGCGTGGCGCGCGCGCGTGCCTGCTGGCGGTTTGCTCCCTCCCGGCGCTGGGCTCCGTCTCGGGTACCCCGGCCCACGCCTTGGTCGTCGTCGCCAACCTGCCGGCGGCGTCCGGGTCAGCAACTACCCGCGTGGACGAGGGCCGCGTTACGCTGCGGTTGCGCAACCCGTCGTCCAGCACGGCGGTCCGGCTCAAGGCGGATACGAGTTTTCACCACGCCGCGTCGGCCCGGACCAGCCCGGCCGTCTGGAGTCAGGATGGCCGGGCCGCCACAGCGGATCCCGCCGCACTCTTCCTGCTTGGCCCCGGGGAGGTCGCCACATGGGAGGCGCGCGGCATGGTCCCTGAGAAAGGCGAATGGACAACGGGCATCGAAGTTCTCGCGGACGAGGGTACGCGCGCCGAGCGGTTCGTTCTGATGGTGCGGCGGGAATTCGCCGACGTGCCGAGTGACTTCCTGCTGGAGCCGAAGCCGGTCGTGCTTCCGGCATCGCTCGGTCCGTTCGGGGCGGACCCGCACTTGATCACCCTCATGGGCCAGAACGCCACGAGCGATCCGCTGTGGGTGAGCGGTGCCCGCGTCTTGCGCGTGAACGCTGTGCATGGGAACGACATGTTGAGCGCCGGTGCGACCGCTTTGCCGTCGGTGACGAGCCGCGGCTGCTCGGGCATGGTCCCGGCCGCCTCCGGCTGCACCAATACGCTGGAGTTCCCCGCCTCGTACGGTGCCGGGACCTACAAGGTCGATGTTGCCGTCACGGGGCCGGGAGGCGGACAGTTCCTGCGCACCATGGACGTGAGTGTCCGCGCGCCGGACTGGCTTGCCGGTCTGGTTGTCGCGGTGGGGGCGTGCCTGGGCGCGGTGGTGGACCATTGGCGGTCGCGGGGGCGGCGGATCATCGACGCGCTGATCGCGATTGCCGAGCGCGGCGAGCGCGCCCACGCTCTTGGCCGGGTGGTCACGCTGCCGTCCTTGAAGGGGGCGGTCGCGGAGCTCATTCGCCAGTTGCGGGACCTCGACCGCAGGACCCGGCTGGACACGGCGGGGGCCATAGACCTTGCCGCCCACGATTTGCGCTTGCTGGCCCTTGGTGCGGCCGCCGCCGCCGGCGTCCCCGCCGGCAGCCCGGCCGCGCCCGTGATCGCGCACCGGCGCGCCGGGCTTCTCGCCCAGGTGCAAGCGCTGGCGCTGGGTGAGCCGCTCCCCGACACCGCGGCGTCGCAGGCGCTGGCCGCGGCGGCGGCGCTCCGGGACGCGGTGCGCCAAGTCGAGCCTCTCGTCGAAGCGGCCCGGACAGCGGACCAGAGGCTGGCGGAGGTTTCCCCGGCGTTGCGGAGCCTGTTCCCCGGCGCCGACCTGGCCGACGGCTGGGAGGATCTGGCGGGGATCCGGCAGCTGGTCGCCAGCGGTGCCGCCTCTGGTGGACGCCGGCATCAAGCTGACGCTCGACCTGTCCGGTCTGCTCCAGGGGCCGGGCGCGGGCGCGCCGCTGAGCGACCTTGTGCACTTCCAGCACAAGCTCGACGGGATGACCAATCTTTTGGTGCTCGTGGTGATCGCCGGCGCCGGGGTGCTGGTGCTGTGGGCCGGCCGATCGAATTGGCGGAGCACGGTAGACATGGTGCAGGCGCTGCTCGCCGGTGTCGGAACCAGGGTCACCGTCGGCCTCGTGTCCCAGCGGGCGTGACACCGAACACGGCGGAGGAGTCATGGCAGAGCGCAACCAGAAACGCGTCCGGGACTTTCTTGTGCAGATCGCCGGCGGGCGCGACCAGCTTGGCGACCTGCCGCGGCAGGTCGCGGCGACGACCGAAGCGATCTTTGGAACCGGCCACCGGACGGCGGGACGGCTGGCGACCGAGGCAACAGCCCCACCGCCGCCGGTCGTCCCGCCCGCCGGCGCCAAGGTGATCCCCGACGGGAGGCTGGCCGCGGCGGCCCTCAGCGCGGCGGAAAAGCTGCGCGGTGGAAACAAGCCCCTGACGCCGATCGAGCAGTTCGCGACGGAAGCCATCATCATTCCGGACCGGCGCCCGGCCTTCGACATCGTCGATGGGGATTTCGCGGCGGACCATTGGCTCTGGGGCAAGTTGACACGCGATCTGGCTATTCACCGCCGCCTGATCAGCGCCTTTCCATGCATCGGGCGGATCGAGTTGCCCGGCCAATCGCGCATTCCCTATGGCGGGACGGGCTTCGTCGTCGGGCCGGGGCTGTTGATGACCAACCGCCATGTCGCGGACATCTTCGCCCAAGGCGTCGGGGTGCAGAACCTTCGCTTCCGCACCGGCATGCAGGCGGGCGTGGATTTCCGGCAGGAGCGGGGGCGTCCTCGCGGCCTGACGCTGGCGGTGCGGTCGGTCCGCATGATCCACCCATGGTGGGACATGGCGCTGCTCGAGGTGGAGGGGCTTGCCGCCGCCGCCGGCTCGCTCCGCCTGTCGGTCGAGGACGCCCGTGGCATGGAGGCGCGCGAGGTGGCCGTTGTGGGCTATCCGGCTTACGACCCGCTGCGCAACGATCCCGCCGTACAGGACAAGCTCTTCGATCGCACCTACGGCGTGAAGCGCCTTCAGCCCGGGCAGATCGCCGCGCGCCGGCAGACTGAGAGCTTCGCCAAGATCGTCGACGCGGCGGCCCACGATTGCTCAACCCTCGGTGGAAACTCGGGTTCCGCGGTGATTGACCTGGCCACCGGTGAGGTCGTCGCCCTGCATTTCGGCGGCCGGTATTTGGACATCAACGTTGCGGTTCCCACCGCGGAATTGGTCAGGGACGCTCGCGTCCGCGACGCCGGGGTGGCGTTCGCCGGCAGCGCGCCCCGTGGCCCCGCGCCGGAGTGGCTGAATGCCTGGAACGAGACAGAGGTCAGCATGAACGACGATCGACGGCCGCCGGCGCTGCCTGCCACCGACCACGGCATCGTGCCCTGCTCCGCGGGCCGGGCCACCTTCGAGGTCCCGCTGCGCATCACCGTGGAGATCGGAGACGGTGCCCGGGTCGTGGCGCCGGCCGTGTCCGCGCCGACCGCGCGCGAGGCCGGTGGCGCCGACGCGCAGGAAGCCCTGCGCGAGCCGGAGCGGGACACCAACTACGCGGGGCGCCGCGGGTATGACCCGTTTTTCCTGAACGGGCGGGAGGTGCCGTTGCCGAAAGCCCGCGATCCGCGGCTGCTGGCGACCCTGAGGGACGGCGGCACCGAGCTGACCTACCAGAACTTCTCCATCCTCATGCACGCCGAACGGCGGCTGGCCCTGATCACCGCCGCCAACGTTACGCGGGAGCCGCACCTGCGCACCCCGGAACCCGGGCGCCCCACCACGCGCAAAGGGCTGAGCGGCCTTGGCAAGAACGACCAGGAGAAGTGGTTCCTCGACCCCAGGCTGGATGCCGCCTACCAGTTGGTGGACGCGTTCTACACCCGCGACGGCGGCGCCTTCGACAAGGGCCACATCGTGCGGCGCGAGGACGTGGCCTGGGGCGAGACTTACGCCACACTGAAGCGGGCCAACGGCGACACCTACCACATCACCAATTGCTCGCCGCAAGTGGCCCAGTTCAACCGCTCCACCCTCGGCGAGGACAATTGGGGCGACCTGGAGGATCTGGTCCTGGCCGAGGCGGCCAGTGAGCGGTTCTGCCTGTTCGCTGGTCCGATCCTCGCGCCGGAGGACCGGCCATTTGAGGGCCAGGGCGAGGGCAGGCAGGCGCTGCGGGTGCAGATTCCGTCGCGGTATTGGAAGGTGGTGGTGGCGAGGACCGCCGACGGGCTGGCGGCGTACGGCTTCGTGCTGGAACAGGATCTGAGCGACGTGCCTCTCGAGTTTACGGCACCCGAGAATTTCCGGCGCCTGATGGCACCCTTGACGGCGATCGAGGACGCGGCCGGCGTTGACTTCGGCAGCCTCGTGCGAGCCGCGGACCGCTTTGCCACCGACCAGGCCGAGGCGTTGGCTTTCAGAGGCGGGGTGCGTCGCACGGAGTCGCTCGCGCCCGCGGCCGTGGACCAGGCGCCGCAGTCGGGCGACGATATCGAGGCGGAACCGGGTGTCAACCGCACCGTCCGGCTGGCCGAGGCGCCGGCGTCCTGGCGCGTCGCCAAGAGTCTCTTGGTCCTGCGCGAGCAGGTGAACGCGCAGGCGCCGGACCGCAACAAGGGCAGCGACGGCACCATCGGCGACGCCGCCCACGCCAGCCGCAACTCCGATCACAATCCGTGGGTGACCGACGGCGCGGCGGGGGTGGTTACGGCCATGGACATCACCCATGACCCTCGCGGCGGCTGTGACGCCGGGGCGCTGGCGGCGGCGATCGTCGCCAGCAAGGACGACCGCGTGAAGTACGTCATCTGGGACCGTCGGATCGCAAACCACGCCACGATCGACGGCCAGCCGGCCTGGGCTTGGCGTCCCTATACGGGGGCGAACCCGCACAACAAGCACGTCCACATTTCCGTTCTCTCGGAAAAAGTCCAGTACGACAACGAGAAGGAGTGGCAACTCTAACGCCGCACGGTTCGCGGCATCACCCGAGGGCACGTCGCTGGTGCGGCGTGCCCGCACCGGCCCGGGCCGAAAGCCGGGACCGTCCCGAGCCGCGTCGATGTCGATGAGGCGGCGGCGGAGCACGCATTGCGACACGCTAGGCGGGTCTAAAGCTGGGCGATCAAGATGTTTCCTTTCGCCTAGAGCCGGCCGGGCGCCAGGGAATGCCGTCCGCGCCGTCCCGTTTCAAGGGCAGCATGCGGTTGGTCGTTCCATCTCGCTCCGTCGGGCTTCCGGTGCGGAAATCCCGCGAAGCCACGGACGAGACGGAGCGCATTGTTCAGCGACAGTGAACTTGACGAGCCAGCGACACGAAGCCATGCATCCGATGGTGGAACGAGCCGCCTGAAGGCAGGTCCTTGTCAAGCCCCGTGCCGCCGCAGGCGGTGGCCCGAAAGGGCCAGGCTTGATAAGGGCCTGCTGAAGGCGGACCATTCGGCCCGGATGCAACCTGCGCTGGACGACACTCAGCGCGACAACGACGGCGTCACTGTCGCTGACCGGTCAAGTTCGGTGTCGCGCTACAGCGCATCGAGCGCCTCGACGGTCAGGCGGCGTTGCGCCAAGCGGACGGAAGCCGGGCCTGCGTCCATACGGTTCTCAGCCGTTCCTCGGACTTGCCGATCGCACACGACGATCCCGACCGGTGGGCAGCCTGGGTCCTGGCGGAAGCCGAGCGCATCGCCCCGGTGAAGAACGGCTTCGTTTCGCTGATCTGCAGGCCGCAGGTCGGTCGACGTGACGGTCACCTGCCCCATCGGCCAGGGCAGCGCGACCGGTTGAGTCACGTCGGGGTCGGGATGGCAGAGTTTGTGAGCCCAAGCACCCGTAGGCTGGCCGGCCGCTTTGTGCCGACGCACACCGTGACGCCGACTCGTCCCGGCCGAAACTGCCCCACCGGAAGGCAGGCTGACGCTCATTCCCGCTTGGTGCAGGTCCAGGTAAACGCACCGTCCGGAAAGCTTCCGCCCGTGGGCGCCTTGTCGCCGGCGCCGCTTGCTCCGACGCCGGTCTGCTTGCCAAAATTCTCCAAGCTGTGCACCACGGTGGCGGCGCCGGCGTGCAATAGTGTGCGTCCGGTGGCCCAATTCGCCACGCTGCCCTGCGTCGGATCTCCCCACACGCCCGCTCCTTCGACGCCGCGCCAGGTGTCCGACCCCGGCAAAGGGTTGAGCGAATCGACGATGGCGAGCGTTGCCACGTCGTTGCCACTTACGCACTTGAGCGTCCACGTCGTTGCCATGATTCCCTCCAGAGACAATGGTTGCAGCGGTCGGAGGCGGCAGCGCCGCCGGACCGGGCGCTCAGACGTCGCGGGCACCGTATACGACCTTGTCGCGATCTCCCGCGCGCCATGCCCAGTTGATGGTCTTGTTGCGCTCGCCGACAGAGTTCAACTTGCCCCAATACGCACTGGGGTACCGCCCGTGCTCAAGGGGCCCGGCGACCACGACGACGACGTGCCCGTGCGGCGAGGGGTCGGCCTGCTTCGATCCCTGGAGCCCCCCGATGACCAGCTTTCCGGCGTCGGCGGCTTGTTTCGCTTCGATGCCGTCACGGAGCTGCTGCCAGCCGGCCCCTTGGATCTGCGTTACGATGTCGTCCGCCTGACCGGTCAGGATCACCTTGAAGCGCGCCGCAACGTCCTTGACGAACGCGTTGCAGTCGGCCTTGTTGGCCGGCCACTCGTCCTCGCAGGCGGCAATGATCTCGGCGGCACGGCCAGCCGGTACCGCAGCCAGACGTGGCCTTGCGATCGCCGCCGCTTGCCCGGTCGCGGAATGGGGGGCCGGCACCGCCTCTGCGGCCATCATCGGGTGCACCGTCGGTGCCACGTCACCTGGTATGTAGAAGGGTTCCAGCGGCCTCTTCCGCCGTCCGTCCAAGAAGAAGTCGGTGTCGAAGTTCTGCGACGAGGACACCTGGTACGAGAGCAGAACGAGGTAGCCGAAAAACCCGGCGGCCAGACCGATTCCGTATCCGGCAAACAAGTCGGTCTCGGCCTTGAAGAGGGCGGTGATCCCGGCACCGCCAACGACGCCGATCACCGTGGTCAGGTCGCCGATCTGCACGTCCTGTTTCCGGAAGCGGTTGATGAAGTACAGATACCATCCGATGATGACTCCGAAGGCGCCGGCGCCGATGATCTGAAGCGTGGTCGCGTGCTCCATGATTCCTCCTTCCGGTCTTAGCTGTCGGGAGCGTCTGCCCTGCTGAGCGAGCGCATCCGGCTTGTGAGACCCAGTTCGATGACCGCTCCGCCCAGGTAACCCCACGCCACCGCGACCGGGCGCCCAAGGTTGAGGCCGTAAGCGGTGCCAACCGCGGACACGAAAAGGACGGCGGCGTACGCGCCAGCGCTCCAACCGTGCATCGCCGTCCACTTGGAGGCGCCGAGCCAGCCCGCGACCGCCCCGAACAGGGATGCCCCCGCCAGTCCGACCAACGCCTCACCAGGCACGCTCATGAGAGGCGCGCCTGGCCGATGGTTTCCACCCGCACCGCATAGGGCCGCGCCTCGGCCTCGATGATCGCCACCAGGGCCGCGCGCTTGGCTGCGTCGCCCGAGTTCGCGAAGTACAGCACGATGCAGTCGGCATCGGGGTCCATCCCGACCGCCTGCAGGCCCGCTTCTCCCAGATGGGCGCGGCTCATATCACGCTTCACGCCGTCAAGCGGCTTTTGGGGATCCGTCATCGGTCAGCAACTGTATGGCCAGTAGTTCCTCGACCAAGCGAATGGGCGCACCCAGGGCGTAGCTGCCATCCGATGGACAGGCAAACAACAGGGCGACGGCTTCGCCCGCGTCATTCACCAAAAGCGAGCCGCTGTCTCCGGGCAGCGCCACCGGCCCGGAGCCATCCGAGGCGACGAAGACCTGGTCGTCGAACGTCATCGTTCGACCATCGTTGGTGTCCACGGCAATGTCCACGGCCACGTCGGTCACGGTGCCGCGCGTCAGGCCGGTCGTTCGGCCAAATTTGCGCACGGCCTGCTTGTAAGCGGCGTTGGCTGAACCGGTCACCGCGCCGATCTCCAGAATTTCGGCCCTGACCTCCGTTCCGGAGTTGACCAAGGCGACCGCCGCGTCGAGGCGGTTGACCGCGGGGGCGAACTCGAGAGCTTCGAACCGGTGCAAGGTTGCGAACACGTCGTCGGGCTGAGCCCCGCCATCCCTCCAGCCCGGCTGGAGGATCGCATCCCCGGTTTGGCCGAGGTTCATGGCGGCAAAGACATGGTTGTTGCTGAGGGCGAGGATGACGCCCTCCTCCCCGGGCTTGGTTGACCGGCAGAAACAGGCGAGTGTCCCAGCGGTGACCCGGTAATGCCCCACGCTGCTCCCTGCCACCAGAGGACGCCGGCGGGTCGTCGCCAGCGGGTTCGACGCGAGGCGCGCGCGGGGCGCTTCGATGATGTCGGTGGGGAAACCGTTGATCGTGGACGGCAGCTTCATGTCATCCGGAATCGCGGCCGGCGCGAACTTGCTCTCGACGTAGACGCGGATGGCCATGTCCCCGGTCGTCTCGCCCTGGACCATCTTGGGACCGATTCCCACGGCGTGGACGTTGACCTCTGGCCGCACCGCCTCGGTAAACGCCGAGACCGCGGAGCGCGCCGACGTACGCCGGTGCCCGGAGTCGGGGCCGAGCCAGAGCCGGCTGAGGCTGCGCTTAGTTTCCCACATCGTCGAGAAATCCGCCATCTGTGCTCTCCTCGATTGGCCAAGGTCACGCAAAGGTGCCGGTCTCCAAGAAGACGTTCCGAAGCAGGAGGATCGGCACCCGCTCGCGTTCCGTTTCGGCCATGACGACGATCTCGAAACGGAATTGCGTCGGCCGCCCGCCGGCCGTTGGTGCGACGCGGTTCCGGGCCAGCCAGCTCGCCACGCCCTGCCCAAGAGTCCGCGCCAGCGCGGCACCGCCTGCGTCCACCGGCGTGGGCGCGCAGAACAGGACGGGCAGCCGGACCCACGCGTCATGCCGTGGATGGTCCACCGTTGCACCCAAAGCCGAGGCGAACTCGACCCTTGTGCCGGCGAGGAGTTGCCCCTCCGCGCGGTCGAACAGCGTGCCGAAGAACCGCACCAGCTTCGTCTCCAGCGATTCCGCCGGCGTCGAGGCGGGGTCGTCTGCCAAGTTGATGGCCGTGGCGTACTCAAGGCGCGGGCCGATCTTCCGGCCGACCCCAACGCTCCCCGTCCTGTACAGGAACTGGTCGTTCACCAGTTCTGGGCTGGTCGCAATGTTCGCGTTCCGGAGCAGGTCCACCGCGCCCCACGCCACCTGCTCACGCAAGGCGTCCAAGTCGCCGAAGACCACGCGGCGGCGCACCGGCGTGCCGGGCTTTGGGGCGTTGGGCATAGCGTACAGCGTCGTCACGCAGGGGTAGCGGTCCCCCATGACCAGCTTCGGCGGGACGGGCTGCCCCGTCTCGTCAAGCGCCAGCGGCAGAATTCGACGTGCGCGCGGAACCGGTTGGCGGTCGAGGCAGGCTGCAATGGCGAGTTGCCCGCCGCCGAAGGACTCGGTGAGGGTGGCCTTGTCGCTGGCGGTCGCTTCGGCGAAAGCCGCCCCTGCGACGGTTCCAAGGGCGTTCGCCACCTCCTCCACGAGCTGGGCGAAGCGGCGCAAGGCCGAACGCACCGCCTCCGCGGCGCCGGGCGCCACCGGCTTCGACAGGCCGAGCAGGAGCGGGGACAGCGCCGGCCAATGCCGGTGGAAGCTGACCAGGCAGTCGAGCGGCCCGCGCCCCTCCCCCGCCAGCCGTGCCGGCGCGTACGCGCTGTAGCTGGCGGACAGGATGGCGGTGTCCTGGGCGTACCAGCTCCGGCCATAGTCGATCCGGTAGCTCCAAGCCCGCGCCCGCGTCACGTGGTCCGCCGGCGTGGACGGCTTGGGAGGGGTGGGCGGCGGCGCCTCCTCTGGCAGGTCGCGGCCGGCCTGGGCCGCGTGCCCCAGCGCCACCGGCGGTGGCGGGAAGCGGCGCAAGGGGATCGGGATGTCCCAGCGCCGTCCCGACGGCGTCGAGAGGGGCACAGCTTCGTCCTTCCCGGTCAGCAGCCGGAACCAGCGCGACCCGCGGTAGCCGCCGAGGCCTGGGTCCTGTGGCTCGGGAACTTCGATGTAGTCGATCAGCACGCGCAGTCCGGCCGTCAGCATGGCGTGGGCGTTGTCCGCGTCGGGGGTCAGCAGGATGTTCAGCACTGGACCGCCCGCCGGGGATCCCGTTGACGGGGCCGTGTCGGCCGGCGCCGTCTCGATCTTGGCGCTGCCCAGCTGTGCGGACGCCGGGGCGGGCTTCGGATCGACGAACGCCGGGCGGCCAAAGATCCGGGGCGCGCTGGTGCCTTGGCTGGCCGGGGCAAGCGCAAACTGGATGAGCGTCGAGACCCGATAGACCGCCGTGAGATCGCCCAGGAACTCCTCGCGCAACGTCTGCACCGCGCGGCGGTGCAGCGGCTCGGGACGCGCTGAGGCTTTCAGAATCGGCGTGGCGCGCTCGGCGAACGCCTGGGCCAGCGTTCGCTTCGCGCCCATGACGCGCGCCATGGCGCTGCCGTCGATCTGCCAGCATGCCACCGCGCAGGCTGGTGTCAGCACACTTTCCACCGCGGCCAGGAAATCGGCCGCCCGCGCGTCGAGATCAACGTCGGTGACGGTGGCGGGGATCAAGTCGGGGGTGTCATCGTCGCGGAACACCCGCACCAGGACGTTGCCCGAGCGCAGGGTGGTGGACAGCGGCCGCGGCGCGAAGAACGCCGGGCTCGGCCACTCCGACAGGCTGTTCGCCACCAGCAGGTTCGGCCGCACGACATGCAGGCCGCCACGGCCGCGCCGATCGACGGCGCGGGCGATCCTTATGCCGGCCACGGTCGTCTCGAAGGCTTCGGCGAACCGGCGCCAAGCATCGTCCGTATCCCCGGTGACCGCGGGGGACACCACCGACGCGACGGCGTGGACCTTCGTCGCGCCCACCGCCGTCGCTTCCGGGTGCACAAGCTCCGGCCGGCGGTTCACCAAGACGGTGGCGACCAAGGCGGACACCGGTCGTCCGACGCCGGCAAGGGCGCTCACATCCACGGACGCGCACACCGGCGGTGGGGCGTGTCCCGATCCCAGGGCCGCGATCACGCCTTCCACAAACGTCACCAGCGTGTTTATTGGAATTGGCGCCGACGCCCTGAGGACATCCTTGCCGTCGAACAGGTCCTGCGCCCGAACCTCGGCCGCAACGCTCACCCCGGGAGCCCGCAGGACGTGCACGACGTGCCGCAGCGATCCGATGGCAGCCTCGATGCGGGCCAGACGAGCCCGCGGGTCGGGCTCGCCGGCCGGGGGATCCGCCCAGCCTTTGGCGAACGCGAGGCAAACCTCGATCCGCCCGGCGCGCGCTGGGTCGGGCCGGTAGGACAGGGCGACCGCGGGCCATTCCGCCGGGGCGGGGATCTCGTCGGTGTACAGAACGGTGATGGTGGTTGTGGCCGTCGCGTCGGCGATGTCCAGCCGGTTGCCGTAGCAATCCCGCAGCCCCAACCGGATGGTCGCCGTCTCGCCGATGGCCGCGTAGGGCGACACGTCGGCACGCGGCTTCCCGGCGTTCGCTGCGGCAAAGCGGTAGAGCGGGATGGACAGCCGGTAGCGCCAGCGGCCCGCGGCCGGAGGTCCGGCATCGGTCGGGCCGAACGGCAGGATCTCATCGGGCGGGACCGCCTGGAAGGCGGCGCTGCCTGCGATCGCGAAGTCGAGGAGGTTGAACTGCGCCGCGAGCGCCTCGTTCTCCGATGCGGCCGGATTGGGCTCGGTCCGCTCGACCCTGAGGGTGAGGCACCCCGGTTCCACCGCCGCCGCACTGGTGCTCTGCTCGGGCAGAACCGCGACGAGCGACCGTCCGGCGTCGGGCTCTGCGGCGAACACCGCGTCGAAGACGCCGCGCGCCCGCTCGGTTCCGCCGGCGTACTCGATGAGAAGCTGGATGGAGGCGCGCTCGCCCCCGGCATCCCGCAGCAGGTCGTCGAGCGGTGTCGTGCCGCGTACCGCATAGCGGAGGGTGAAGCCCGGTGCGTTGGTGACGCTGCATTCCCGAACCAGCCTCAAGAAGCCGGCGGCCGAGGTGATCGCCGCCGCGTCGTCCGCCGCGTCCACGGCGGCGAACCCCGGCGCGCCGGTGTCGACCGGCGGCAGGGTCTTCGGCGAAAGGTTCGTCTTGACCAGCAGAACGCCGGGATCCGCGTCATCGACCGTGAGCTGCGTGTCCTTGGCTTTTCGATAGGCCACCCGCAGCGTCGCGTCCTGGAGCAGCGCGCGGTCCTCGCCGAGGAGGCGCTCCAGAACGAGCCGGCTGCGCGTGTCGGTCCCGACGAGTTCGTACAGGCCGGGGAGCGCGCGCCGCGTGCCGGTCTCGGGAGCGTTGCCGAACACCGGCCGCACCCCGAGTTCGATCCGCGTTGCCCAGGTCCAGCCTCCGACCACCACGGCGCGTTCCGGCGCGCCCGGCCGGGCGTGTTCGACGGCGGTCAACTGGAACGCCGTGCCCGACCAGCCGGTTCGCAGTTCCTCGACCAGCGGAGCCGGCAACGGCCACAGGCTCCGTCCCGACGGTACCCCCGCGGTCTGCAGCCTGTCCCGCATCGCCAAGCGCACGCTGCGAGGGCGCGTCTCGAACACGGGCAGAGGTGCGAAGACCTTGATTCCGGGATCCGGCGCGAGCGCCTGGGCGGCGGCGATCTTGGCGACCTCGACCGTATGGACGAGGGGTCCGGCGGTGCGGAACCAGCCAACCCCGTGTCGTGCCTCCAGGCGCACGTCGTACGCCGTGTCGCCAGCGGGAAGCGTGCGTGGGACGCCGGGGATCTGTTGGCCCAGGAGATCGAACAGCGCCGCGCACCCGGGTGCTCCGTCCCTCGGCGGCCGCAGCCCGTGCAGGAAGAAGCGGGCCGCCATGTCCAGCAGGGCGCCGGCTTCCGCATCGCCGATCTTTCCCATGATCTCGCCGAGCGGGGCGGCTGTGCGCCGCCAGTCGCCGCCGGCGGTGGTCTGGGCTTCCAGGATGGAGCGCGCCCGGTCCACCACGCCCTTCACCAGCATGGCGACCCAGTCTTCGAAGGCGATCGTGGCCAGTGTCCTTCTGCTGCTGACCGCCGCCATCGCCGGGTGGGCCCGCAGTTCCAGGGTCGTCATCATCTTCTGGAAGAAGTCGCGCACTTGGCGCTCGTAACCGTCGTCGTGCGTGGGGGTGTGGCCGTCATCCCAGAAGGCGACGCTCTGCAGGACGCTCGCGGGGTCGCCGTCGCGGCTCAGGACCAGGGTGGCGTCCGGGAGCATCGGCACGAAGGTGCCCAGGTGCTTGCCCTCCCGGGGTGTCGGCGCCACCGAGACGTCGAAGTTGTCGGCCAGGAAGGCGGTGATCCGCCCGTAGTCGAGCGGCGCCAGCCCGGCGCGGGACAGCGAGCCGGCGTCCAGCCTTTCGGCCAGCCGTGCAAGCTGCCCGCCCGTGACCGTCCAGTCGAGCGGGGAGTGCCCCTGGTCGCCGATCCCCATGGCGACAGCAAAGGCTAGTAGCGCGTGGACCAAGTCGCGCTCGGCCGCGCGGGGGCCGTCGGCAGGGCGCAACAGGACCAGCAGGGGCACGACGCGCGATTCGATCCGTCCGCTCTCCGTCGCCTGGGTGACGTCGAGGGTGAAGGCGAGGGACAGGGCCGCCTTGGGCCTTCCAATCTTTTGGAAATAGGGGAAGGCGCCCCACGCGATCACGTCGGACGCCGCGGCCAGGGCCGCCCCGCGTTCGGGCAGCTCCCAGCGGTAGCTGATCTGGGTCGAGAAGCCGAAGCTGATGCTGATCTCGATGGTGGCGCCCCAGATGCGGATGCGGCCAATCACCACCGTGACCGACACGCTGACGCCCGCCTCGATCCAGAGAACGAGCGAGCGGTTCTGTTCGTAATCGACGCCGATTTCCGCGAAGGCGCGCGCCACGACGGCGGCCTTGATGATCCCGAAATCGACCGCGCCGAAGATCTCTGCCAACACGCCGGCGCGACCGATCAGGCGGAAGTGGGTCTGCGACCCCGCGGCCTCGCGGGCGAACGCCCCCTCGAGGACGCCGTAGACGGTCAGCGAGGCGCCGGCGTGGAAGGGGCCGCGCCGGATCTCCTTGCCGAGCCCAACCCGAAACGCCAGCCCGACCTCGATGACCGGATCGTACCCTGGCTTGGTGATCAGGGCCGAGGTCGCCGACGTTTTCCGCGCGAAGTAGGCGCCGCCGTAGCCGATGAACGGCAGCACCTGGACGTTGAAGGAGCGTGAGAAATCCTGCCCCTTTGGGAAGCCCAGTTCCAGCTTCCAGTTGCCGTTGGAGTAGGCCTCGATGCCGAGATTGCCGAGGATCACCGACGCCGCGCCCAGTTCGAGCGTCCGGAACGTGTCCGGGGGCTGGATGTCCGCGGCGAAGACGCCGATCTCGTCGGTGATGCGGCGGTAGATGACATCGATGTCGAACAGCGCCGGGGCGCCCTCTCCCGGAATTCGGACGCGCAGACCGTAGAGCGCCGGCGGGCGGTCGATCAGAACGAGCTCGACGGTTGCCGCTGTGCCGAGCGCGGCGCTGAGCGCCACGGTCCATCCGGCGTCGGCGTCGAACTTGATCTTATCGGGCGTGATGTCCTTGGCCGCCTTGATCTCGCCAAAGGCCTTGCGCATGGCCGCCACCACCGCGTGGGTGGATCCGGTGAACTCACGTTTCGGATCGGGATCGACCCGCTGGCCCAGCGCCAGATAGTCGAGGCGGAGCGGCGCCCCTCCGGCGCCCAGAAGGCTGCCGAACCAGCCGAACTTTTCCGGCTGCTTGGGCGGGGCGAAGAAGATCACGTTGAGCGTGCCGGCCTCGGGCAGCTTCCGCCCGAGCGCTTCCAGGACGCAATCCACCAGCACGAGCCGGTAGTCCGAGCCGCCGGTGTCGAGCAAGACGTCACGGGCGCTCAGCTTCAGGATACCCTGCAGCCCGATGTCCAGCGGCCCCGAACCGCCGTCGAGCTTGAAGCCCAACGCCAAGGGGAATCCGCTCGGCACGGGTGGCTTGTTGAAGTCCGGCCAGCCGATCACCACGCGGGCGCCGAGGCGCTTGGCGGCGCTGATCAGGCTGCCGAGCGACCCGAGATCCAGCTTGAACTCAAGCCCGAAATGGAAGGCCGGGACCTCCGGCAAGCCGAAGCCCAACGGTACGTAGCCGAGATCGGGCATGGTGAGGCGGCCGTCCCCCGCGCCCGGCCACAGGAAGCCGCTCAATTTGAAAGGGAGCCTGGACAACAGGCCATCGCGCAGGTCGCCGACCTGCGCGTCCACCGACATGGAGGCCAGATCGACCCCGAACGTCAGCCCCTTTACCGCCTTGCCGCTGACGGTGAAGCCGGCGGTGACGGCGGCATCGCCGAACGTCAGGGACTTGAGCGACAACAGATCGGCCGACGGACCGCCCAGTTGGCTGAATTCAATCCCCCCCCAAAGCCCGAACCGGGCCTTCACGGACTGCTCCTCGCCTGTCGGGCCGGGCGTCACGACCGCGCCGAGCTGGAGGCGCGACACGGTAAGCGCTTTTATGACCGGAAAGCTCTTGAAGGTGACCGTGTGCGGCTGCTCGTTGAGGAAGGTGTAGGTGCCGGTTCCGCCCCGATCCTCGTAGTATCCCTTCAGCAGGAGCCGCGATGTTTCCGCGCTCGTGCGGCCCCCAAAGATCGAGCCAATGTGGAATTCAATCTCGCTGTCGAATTTGACGATCTTCGAGTTGTCGAGCAGCACCGAAAGGTAGGTGACCACGTACTCGTAGTCGCCGGTCGGCGGTGGGCGGTTCTCCGGCGCCCTGTAGTGGATCAACCCGAAAAGGGAGCTGCGCTCCATGTCGAGGCTGCCTTCGGCGCGGATGCGGTTGTAGTCAACACCGAAGTAGCGGCAGCGGAAGCGGTCCAGTTCCTTGAGGCCGGCAGCCAGGACGACGGCCTCCTTGGGGAAGCCCGATGGCTCGACGTTGAGTGCCAGCACGCCGTTCCACGCGGGATCCTCCAGCCGGTCGAACAGCGGCGCGTAGATGGCGGCCGGTCCATCCGCTTTGTACCGGTCGAGCAGCGCCTGGATCGAGGCCGCCTGGGCTTCGGGGGAGTCGTTGAAGCTCTTCGCCCGCGCCCATGTCGCTGGGTCGTTCAGCAGATCGCGCGCCGCGCCGTCGCGGAACTTGAACACCAGCGTGGGAGCCACGGCGACGCCAGTCCCGGTTCCTCCAGCCGAACCAAGGTCGATCTTGACCCTCCACCCCGCGACGGTGGTTTCCAGGTAGACGGTGCCGAGGTCTTCTGCTTTCAAGCGCGAGACGACCAGGAAGACCCGGTCCCGCTGAAGCGCGTCCTCCAGGATCCAGTCCGTGACCGGCGGGCGCTCGATCCGCAGAAACGAACGCCTGTCCGTGTTCGCGTCCGTGTTCGCCGCCTGGTCGGGCTCGCCCACGGCGATTTTGATCTCTTGCCAGCGGTTGTCCACGATCCGGACGAGGAAGCCCTGCGGCGTGGTGACCCAGCGCCCCGTCTCCGCGGCGAAACCCGGTTGCGAGGCACGGTTTGCCGCGCGCATCAACTTGCGGCGTGCGCCGGCGAGGACCGAGCGCTCCCACCGCACGGCCTCCTCGAAGCGCGCCGCCGCCCCGGCGACGGACGCGAGCGGAAGAAGTGGCACCAGGGGCGTGCTCGTCGGGCTCTGCAGGAGCGGCACCTTCGAGAACGGCAGCAGCGCCGGGCCTTCCGCGGCCAGTCCGGGACCTTCGGCGTGACCGAACAGCGGCGCGTCCTCGGGCTGGGCCACGTAGGCCGCCTTGCGGCTGCCATGGCGCTGCAGCCCCGCCCAGGCCGTGCGGGCGATCCCGGACAGCGCGGTGCCGGGGGCATTCGGATCGTCGTCCGAAGCGAGCGCCGGCAGGCTCGGGTCGGAGTCGCGCAGGAACGCCGGATTGTTGGGGTCGAAGACAAGGTGATCGCCCGGCGCGTCGGGGCGCTCCGGGACAAAGGGCATGAATTCCGTCCCGAGGTTGCCGGTGACGAGCAGGTGCTCCTCCGGCCATCCCGGGCTCCCGTCGTCGCCCGGTACGTGCAGAGCGAAGGCCCCGCTGAACGTGGCAGCGAATCCGGGGCGGTCAACCGGCTGTGCGGTCGAGGCTTTGTAGGTGCGCAGCGACGGCACGAAGACGATGGCGCTGCCGTCGTCCACGGACCGCAGGTTGACCCGGTGCCCGTGCGCCGTCGCAAAGGCGGTCGGCACGCCCGAATCGTCCTTGGCGTGCACCAGGCGCAATCGCGAGCGCGCGTGGTCCTCGACATCCAGCGGGTCCAGGACCGCCTGGACGTCGAGACTCGCGGTGGCGTCCAGCACCGGAAAGCGCAGGGCCCTGGCGCGGGCGATGCGTGGATCATCGATGTCGCTGCCGTGCTTCACGAAATAGCGGATGTCGATGCGCAGGGCGGTGAGAGCGTCAGCGTCCAGTGTCGCCCTGAAGGCGCAGCAGCCGGCCATCGGCCCGTCGGCCAGAATCTCCAGCCCCACCGCCCCGGTGTCGGTCTGCAGATCGATGCGGCTTTCGACGCCGGTATCGTCCCCGCCGGCGATCAGGCGCACGGCGCCGAAGGTGGGCGTCGCCGGGTCCTGCGTGAACCGGATGCGGTCGTCGAGAACCTCCACGCGGGCGCGGTCGCCCAGGTACAGAGAGAGATTGCGCATGGCCAGGACGGCGTCGGTCGCGGTCCGGTCCGCCTGCGGCGTCAGGAGGAGCTCGGCCAGACGGCTGTCGTCGCGCGCGAACCAGCGCAGGCTGGATTTGCGGTCCGGGCGCGGCGGCCCCATCAGCCCCTCGATCTGCGCGGGCGTTCGCCCCTCGGCGCGCGGCCGGACGACGGCGTAGCGCCCCTTTCCCGCCGTGTCTTTCAGGGACAGGGAACTGGGTGGGGCGTCGGCGTCGTGAATGAAGTAGAAGCGCGGGGCGGTGGCGCCGTCCGCGGCAAACACGCGGCTGGTGCCGAGCTTGACGAGCGTCACCATGCGACGTCATCGCCAATGGCGAGTGGCAGCGCCAGAATGGCGAGCGCGCGCGCGCGGGCCGCCTCTGGCGTGAGGTCGACGGTGTCCGGGGCAAGGCGGGTTTCGCCGAACGGCGTCCGCCGGGTGAGCGTAACGCGCGACAAGTCCTCGACCGCCGAGCCGTGCAGGACGCCAGCACGCTCCAGCAGGTGGCCCAGGCGTTCTCCCGCGGCCGCCATTTCACTACGCCCCTGAACCCGGATCGGGATGCGCACGAGCGGGACGGCGCGTGGCGGCAAGTAGATGCATTCCCGGAAGGCGGTGCAGGAGTTGCCAACGGCCGGCGCCTGGCAGATCTGTGTGAGGCTGTCGCGGCTGCGGTTCGACGCGTCATCGAGCGTCGTCCGGGACCCCGCGAAGACCAGCACGGCTTGCGATACCGCGGACGGTGGGGGCGCTGGATCGGGGACGGGGGTGCGGTCTGGGATGGAGGTCGGATAGAACAGCCGGCCATGACGGCGGCACGGCTGGTCGCCGAGCAGATCCACCAGATGCGTCAACTCCACTCCTTGGCTCTTCGCGGCCGCCACGTCGGTGGATCGGCTCACCGCAACACCCAAGGTGTCCAGCACCGGCTGGAAGCTGAGATAGGGTTCTTCCCCCGGAAGGGAGGAGACGTGGAAACTTTGCGGCGCGGCGGCCACGTACACCAGCTCGCTGGCACTCCGGCCAATCGTCGCGCCGGCGATCAGCATTTCCATCCCCGGCGCGAGATCGACCTGACCGCGAGCCGAGCCGCCGAGGACGGGGCCTCCAGTCAGGCCGAACCGCATCTTCAGGTCGGCGCTTGGGGACCTGGGGAGCGCCGCCACCACCGCTGCGGCCGCCTCGGCGCGCAGCCGCTCGTCCGGAATGCAGGCCTCCAGGTTATCTTTAAAACCGTCGGCCACGAACCGCACCGCCTCGGTTGGCTCCGGAGGGGCGGTCCAGTCCACCCGGACGGCCAGCGGCCGGTCGCCGTCGCCAATCCGCACCCACGTAACCCGATTCAGTTCAATGGTGAGGTCTCCTGGTGCCTCCTGGTCCTCTGATGCTTTCTGGTCCTTCGGCGCGATGGTCTGGCCCGTTGGGCAGCGATCCATGTTCAGGCTTGACCAATCCACGGGGAGCACGATCGAGACGGAGGAACGATCAGGCCTTCCCGCGAACGCCGGCACGCGCTTTGGCACGATGGGGTAGATCAAGGGCTCTCCCCTAGCTGGCACGACGTCGAGCACCTTCGGCGCGGCGTGCTGACAACCGGGCAGCGCGGCGGCGAGAAGCAGCATGGAAATTGCGCGAGTGCGACGTCTCCCTGGACGCATATCGAGCTCCGGCTCGGTTGGGCGCAGTAAGAAGAGCCATGCAAGGCGCAATCAATCGGACCGGCCTGCGTGGCTGGTGTCAGTCGATACGAGAGTTATCGATGCAGTCGGGCGCCTTTGGCCAGGAGCCCGTGAGTCATCATGGGAACATCGTCAGGTATGCGAACTATCTCATCGATGACCGATGTGTTCAATACTCTTTTTTGTCGCCATATGCCATGAGCCAAGCAAACTAATACCAATGGGTGAGCTGAGAACAGGCAATTTAATTGCGCGACTTGTGATGCATACTGGAGTATGTGTGGATCGTAGCCGCTCGATCTCATTTGGTTGCTTAAAAAAGCATTGCTGCGTACTTGCTTCGTGGCCGACCGGTAATGATGCCACGGCTGGTCATTCGGATCGACTGGGCTCGGCGCGACATCGAAATCAAGGGTCGTGGCGGATGGTGCCGTGCTGAGGCATTTCCCGGCGGGGCGTGGCTCTGCGTGCGCGCCAAGAGGTCGGGTCTCCAGCTCGGCGATCCCTGCCGCGTGCAACCGGGCCGTCACTCGCCGTGCCGCCACGCTAGTGGGGCGGCGTTCACGGCCGTCCGTTCAGCTTGCTCCCTGCCGGTTGGTCCTTTGCGGGGATCGCGGCACCGGCGCAATGTATCGCCCACTGTTCCATAAGTGTGCGCCGCTTTTCCAGGAGGTCCGAGCGCCGGTAGGCGGCCTCGACCTTGCTCTCCAGCGCGTGGGCCAGGGCGGCTTCAGCGACCTCGCGTGGCGCGTCGGTCGTCTCGGCGCACCAGTCGCGGAAGGTGGAGCGGAAGCCGTGCACGGTGGCGTTCACCGCGAGGCGCCGCAGCACCATGGTCAGCGTCATGTCGGACATCGGCCTGCCCGAGCGTTCACCGGGAAACACCAGGGCCGCTGGGTCGCTGCTGGTGCGCGCGCGGGCGGCCTCGGCCAGCACGGCAAGGGCGCGCGGGGCGAGCGGCACCGCGTGCGGCTTGCCCGTCTTCATCCGCTCGGCTGGGACCGTCCACAGCGTCGCGGCAAGGTCGAACTCGCTCCACCGCGCGCCGCGGGCCTAGCCGCTGCGCACCGCGGTCAGCACGACGAACTCGAGGAGCCGCTTGACCGTGGGACTGATCATCGCCGAGTCGCGCAGCCGGGCGAGGAATGCGGGAACCTCGGCGTAGGGCAGCGCCGCGAAATGCGTCGTCTGGTTCTTCTGCTTGGGCAGGCCCTTGGTGACGGAGCGTACCGGGTTCTCGCCCTCGCGGAACCCCTTGGCCGCCGCCCAGTCCAGCACGGTCCCGATCCGCTGGCGCACCCGGCGGGCGGTCTCCGGCTTCTCGAGCCAGATCGGCAACAGGCAATCGCGCACCTCCGGCGTGCCGATCCGGTCCACCGTCAGGGTGCCGATGACCGGGAAGACGTGGGCGTCCAGGGTGGCGAGCCATTGGTCCGCGTGCTTGCCGTTCTTCCAGGAGTCCTTGTGCTCGGCGTGGCAGGTGCGCGCCGCGGTCTCGAAGGTCGGCACGACGCGCTGGGCCTTGCGCCGCTCAGCTAGGGGATCCCCGCCGGCGCGCGCCACCTTGCGCATGGCGAGCGCCGTGTCGCGCGCCTCGGCCAGCGACACCAGCGCGGTGGAGCCAAGCCCAATGTCATGCCGCTTGCCCTGGATCACCAGGCGCAGCAGCCAGCGCCGCGCGCCGGATGGGTCCACCACCAGGTACAGGCCGTTGCCGTCCGCGTGCCGGCCGGGCTTGGCAGTGCGCACGAAGACGGCGGACAGTGCTTTCTCCGGGTGCCGGCCAGTTCGCTTCACCAGTTCTAATCCCTGTCTTTCTCACCCCACACCTCACCCCACATCATATATTGGGTGGAGGCGAAAGACAACGGACGTTGGTGAATGTTGATGGATTGATGATGTATGTGTATCAATGAGATAGCGGACGGTGCCGAACAGTAAAAACGCTGGCGAATACTTGTTCGATTCCCTCTCCCTCCGCCATATATCTTAGGGCCAGCTATCTGGCCCCTTCCGCCGGCGGCGGAAACAGTGTCCAAAGCCAGTGTGTACTGGATCTGTGTGCCGACGCAAGCCCAAGTCATGACGGGCGTTTGTCGCGGTTCAGTTGCAGAGCAGTCCACCGCTCTTCCGAAGCATTCTCGCTATTCGTTAGTGGCTTGATGTCGCCGGCATCGTAAGGTGCCGGTCCACGCCGATCCCTTACCAATCGCGGGGGCGTCGCCAAGCGGGACGTCAGAGCGAAGGGTGACCACATGCCGCGCGTGGCGCCCCGGCGCGCCGGCTCTCATTTGCACTCAGCACGGATTCAGTACCGGCCGACGATCGCGGCTGCTCGGTCCTGTGTACACCCCGCTTTGCAGGCGCCCGAGGTGGTCGGCGACCAACGCTTACCACGGTGAAACGATCCACCGGGTCCGCTCCGACCAGAGCCCCGAGGACAAATGGTTTGACGGCCGATTTGCGGCGCCGCAAGTCGGCCGGCGCGTCAGCTTCAATCGTTCATGTCGCGCAACAGCGACCCCATGAGCGGCCCCATAACGTCGCGTGCGTGACGGTGAGCGTGCCTCTCCAGGCGCTGCCACTCGACAGCCGTCAGCGGCCGGCCGATCAAGCGTTCGAGCTGCTTACGGATGTTCGGCACGACGGACGCAGACACGGGAGCACCGGCGTCCGCCAAGGCCTTGTCGGAGGAGAGCGCTGCCCAGAGCCGGTGCAGCGTGCCGCGCGGGCCGTCGAGAAGGCCGGCGATTTCATAGCCGAGGTCGCGCTGCGATGCGTTCCAGCCGTCCAGGATCTCGTCGAGCTGCGGGGACCAGCGCTTACGCTCCTCGATCAGGGCGACGGCGTCCTGATGCAGGTCGTCGAGAATGTCGGGCGTCATGGACGCATGGCAGGCCTGCTCCCACGTTTTGACAGCCGCATCCAGGCGCGTCTGAGCGTCCGGTGCGTCGGGATGATCGATCTGATGGACAAAGGCGTCGATGACACCAGCGACGACGTCGTCATTGATGCGCAGGATGTCGTCGATCATCTTCATCACGCCGAGCGAATGAGCGCTCTCAGGGTGGTCGACGGATCCTTCGATAGCGCGTTCGAAAATATTCTCTGACTGCCTACCTGCCATTATGTCCTCCTGGTGTGTGGCCTCCCCGTCTATATGGTCCACTTCCGGACAACTCTGACAAAATCTGCAGCAGGCCGTGTGAGATGGCGATGGCCGGAGACCTCGTGGTCGTCCGCTGGCGGGTGCAGCCGGGCGACGGCGTGCCCGGAGCGTCAGCGCCAAGATGACAGGTCCAATGGTCGACTTGCGGCGCCACAAGTGACGTGCCGGTGTGATCGCGCGCGAATCCTCATGGCGTGAGCCGACGGCGGCCCGCCGCACCGATGTCCTGGGCAGCGCCTCCGTAGTGGACCCGGCCGGCTGCGGGCAAGAGGATGCCGTGTGCGCCCGCGCGGTACGCATGGCGCTCAAGGGTTGTGATACGGAAGTGATCCGATCGACCGATTCACGCGACCAGCGGCCGGTCAGCGGATCTTAGTGAGGGTCTTCGCCTGCACGGGAACTCACCGAAGCGGATGTTCGGGCGCTATGGGGGCCGCCGCGCCCGAGCCAGTTGCGCGGCGAAGCCGCGCCGGATCGTAGCGTTGAGGGGATGCGGAGCATCCCCCGGAACGTTGCATCAAGAGGGGTGAGGAAGACACTGCGACCCGCAGGGCGGGGAGCCGAACGGCCGCCGCAGGGCGCCGACTGCGCCAATCGGGAGCGTGATAGTCGGCCGACCGGAGGGAGGCCGGCGCGCCGTTCCGGCGCCGGAGCCTGGGGTGTGATCCCTGAATCTGTTCTTGATGCGGGCCTGCGGCGCTCTCCGATCCGCCCCTCTCCTGAAAACTTTCCCGCCGTGATCTGTTGGCTGACCCCTTGTTATAACCTCTGATTGCGAACAGTCTCCTCTTTGTGAGCGCACCCTATCGACATGTTGTTACTTGGGGTTGCGCACTTAGCCGATAAGCCCCCCGCTTGCGGGGGGACGTGGCCCTCCGGGCCACTCTTATCGGCGACCGACGAGCCTTGTCCCGTCCGGGAAGGAGACCCAGATGAGCCCTCCGCGCACCCTCTGGCTGAGCTTCAAGATCAGCGCGTTCGACGGCGCCCCACAGGCGCTCGAGCACCTCAAATACAACACCCGCGCTGACGCCGTGCAGGGCGCCGACCTGATGCACGTCGGGTTCGACGTGCCCGCCGAGGCGCCGCGCGAGACGGTGCTGGCGACCGCGCGGAAGGCGATCCGCGACGAGTTCGCCCCGCTCGACGCAAAGGACGAGGAGGAGCGACGCGGCCTAGTCCGCCAGCTGATCATCGCGCTGCCCCGGGGCATCTCCGAGGAGCAGCAGCGTGAACTCGTGCGGCGCTACATCGGCGACCTTACGAAGGGGCGCGCCCGCGCCATCGTCGGCATCCACCGCGACAGCGCTGCAAAGGACGGGTTGGGCAATCCGCACGCCCACATCCTCTTGATCGACCGGCAGGAAACCGAGCACTTGGCGAAGAAGCGCGCCGCCGAGCGGGCCAGGGAAACCGGCAAGAAGACCCGAGCTAGGCGTGAGTATGTGATGCAGATCTTCACCGCGCGAGAGGGCAAGCGCGCCGTGCGGCGGCACTGGCGCGACTTGGCCAATGGCTATCTGGAGGCGGTCGGTGCGCCAGTGCGGCTGGAGGTGGACTCCTTCCGGTCGCTGGGCATCGAGCGCGAGGCGACGATGCATGAGGGGCCGGGGCGGGCGCAGGCTGCGGCGGCGGGCCGGCCGTACAAGGGCAAGGACAAGCCGCCGCCCGAGCGCGTCAACGAGCGTATACGCCGGATCAACGAGCGGGCCGAGGAGGTCGACCACCTGATGACGGAGGTGGCCCGCCTTGAGGGCGAGAACCGCGACCTGCAGCGGGCGTTGGAGATCGACCGCACACAGCTGCAGCGTGACATCGAGGAGAACGACGCCGCGATGGAGCGCATGGCTACCGAACGCGACTTGGCGAAGGTCCGCGCGGCGACCGCTGAGAAGGCGATCGCCGGCTACCAGCAGTCTGCGCTCGACGCGACCGCCCGGGCCAACGCGGCTGATGCGGCGCTGGAGCCGACCAAGCGCCGGGCCGACGACCTGGAGCGCGCCGTTGCGGACATCGAGCGCTACCTGGAGGTCGAGCTGGGCCCGGACCTGTCGGTGGCCAAGCGTGTCGAGACGCTGCGCGAGGCGGCCGAGCGCCGGCGCCGGGAGGACGCCGAGGACTCGCGGAAGGAGATCGACCAGCTGACCACGGCGCTGACCGCAGCCCAGGATCTGGCGGAGAAGGAGGCGAAGCGCGCCGACGGCGAGAGGAAGCGGGCGGACGCGGCCGAGGCCCTGCTGCGGCGCAGTTGGGATCTGGCGCGGCGCGTGGCGCTCGCCCTGGCCGAGCGTGTCGAGGCGATGGTGAAGGGCGGAATCCTGGCGCTTGTCGGTAAGATCCTGCCGCAGGAGCCCGAGGCGATCCGGCCGAATGTCGAAGATGGCGTTCAGAAGCTGCGGAAGCTGCTCGCCCAGGAGGGCGCTGCGGAAGAGGCGCGCACCAAGCAGCCAACTCCGCCGGCACCCCGGCCGAAGCTGGCCCCCGCCCCAATCAACGTCGTTCCGCTCGACGCGGAAGAGCGCCGCTTGGAGGCCGCGGCGAAGATGCCGCCTCGCGTGCCAGAGACAGTGATCGTGCGCTTCGCGAACAAAGGCGAGGTGTTCGGGTCCATTGAGG
Source organism: Azospirillum sp. B2RO_4 (assembly GCF_051124815.1). Taxonomy (NCBI): domain Bacteria; kingdom Pseudomonadati; phylum Pseudomonadota; class Alphaproteobacteria; order Rhodospirillales; family Azospirillaceae; genus Azospirillum; species Azospirillum sp. B2RO_4. The sequence goes on from NZ_CP118485.1 coordinate 72,049, forward strand.
AGGCCGAGCTGTGGGTGCATCGGCAAGTCAAGCAGCACGGATCGATCGCCAAGTACGCTGTCGAGTACGGCCGCGGCGGCGGCGTCAGCAAGCACACCGACTTGGCGGCGGCGCGGGCCGAGCGGGCGTACCGCGACCGGCCGTTGGGGCTGCCGGATATCATCGCGGTCCGCTGACCGACAGCCAGCGCAACAACGACAGAAGGCTACCGTATGGAGAACTGGACAAGCCGCGTAGACCCTGTGGTCCTCTGGGCTCGGGGGCGCGTGGCCTGCTCTCCAACCAGCCAGCGGCATAGGTCACCGACCTTGCCGCGACTGGTGCCAAGCGGCGGATCGCACCCTAGAACATCGCCATCGGACCGAGATGGCGGGCGTCATGCTCCTTCAACCCGACCGCGCGCCCGATGGGCGCGCGCATTACCTGTTGCGTTCTGTTCAGTGGGTTCTTGTCCTGATATGTCTTTCGGATGGCGTGTCCGCCAAGGCCCCCCGTGTCTGCGGCACTATGGCGGGCTTGTTTGCCTAGGCAAGAGGGGGATGTCGCGTGAGACAACCGGAGTCGCCTAAGCCGCGACGTCCTCATCGTTGACGGCGGCGGTCGCGGCCGCCGTGATCCGCGCGGTTTCCCGCGTTGCCCCCTCGACGCTCCGGATTCTCTGCGCTTCGGCTTGGAAGCGCTCGCGCTGATCTGGATTGAAGTTCACCCTGTAGAGCCTGCGGTCTTCGCCGATGTTTTTCTTGTGCGTCTGCCGCTTAGAGACGAGCACGCCCGCTGCTTCGAGCTCGTGGAGTGCGCGCGTGAGGTTCGAGCGGTCGATACCCCAGTCCCGCGCCATGCGGCCGAGCGACGGCCATGCCTGCTCGTCCCGATTGAGATGAGCGCAGATCTCGATCAGCAACCGCCAAGCGGTGGCTGTGAGCTTCAAAGTGGCGACCCAGGCTGGAACACGGGCAAAGCGGTTTGGTGCCTTCGTCATTCGTGAACTCCGCTGGAGGATGTGGCCCAATATCTGGACCTCGCCGCCAGACGAGGAAGGCTTGAATCGAGCCTTTGTACACAGCGGTGTGGTTTTCCCGACCCCAATCCGCTCGATACCGGCCGAAGCAGGGCTGGAGAAGGCGCCCATCGTGCCGGTTGGGACCGTCACCGTGAAGCTGAGCGCACTTCCTACGTCCCTTGGAATCCCGAGACGCTGCGAGTGTCAACGTAGAGACACTGACGGGTTCGTCACGCTCCGGCGCGCGTTGAACCGTGGGGCACGACCTGGGTCTGGGATGCGGAGGTAGAGCGGCGTCGGCGTGCTAGTGGCAACAGGGAAGCCGGCAACCCCTGCGCGTCAAGCGCATGGCTGATCTGCGCTGGTTAGTGTTGCTTGGGATGGGGTTGAGCCAAATCCGACCGTGGCGGCGCGCGGTGCCTGCCCTGGTCCTGATGACCGGCAACAACGAGTAGGAAAGCCCCGTTCAGCATGCACCTCCTGATTCCGATTGTCGTGACGTACCTCGTTTACGGCGCGCCCACCCGCTCGGCTCTCCAGTACCCCGTCGCCGCGGCCGACACCCTGTTCAACAACGCGGCGTGAGCATCGCCATGAAGCCGACACATGCCCACCATCTCTGCGATGCCCTGCTTCAGGCGTCGAAGCGAATGATCAACGCCTCTAAGTTGAACGATCAGTACTTCCTGCTCGAGAGCACGGTCCTAGGCTACACCTTTTGGGAAAGGCCGCTGTACGTGCTGCAGGATGACCTCGGCGCCTGTTGGGACCCCGCGCTTTTTGAGACGGCGATGGAGATGCAGAAGGTTGGCCAGTTGCGGCTGCCCTATCCTTCGATGCTCATCGAAGTCGCCGAGTCCGACTTGGCCGATCGGTCTGCCGGTGAGGCGGACATCATCTACATCATCCATGCAACGCAGGCGTCCGAAACGGGGGACATCAGATTTACCGTTTACACGGCCACCACCGACGAACTCGACAAGTGGGTCGGTGGCTTCGGCGCAGGTGAGATGAAGATGGGCGAGCAGGATGTTGAACTCTGGGGGCCGCCGAATGACGCGCCCAAGAGCGACGCCTGTTATCGCTTGCTGTCAATCGCTGCCCGCTTCTTGGCTGTGCTGCTGGCCGCGATCAACTCACCGGCCATCGAGCGGGAGCGCGTCGCGGCACCCCGAGCAATCAACAAGGCGCGGATGATGCGCGGTGAAGCTCCCATCCAAACCTACGAGGCGGTACGGCTGCGGCTGCCCAAGACGGTGGTGGAGCGAACTGTCAGAGATGGTGATGAACTGACCGGTACTGACGGGCGGGTGCACCGGACGCCGAAGCCCCACTGGCGCCGCGGACACCTGCGTCATTACCGGTCTGGCAAGGTCACGGCGATCTCCGCCACCACGGTTGCTTGGTCGGGTGAGGGCGAGCCGCCGGCTCCGGTTGTCCAAGTGACCGTTGGGAGCAACAGGCGCGCTGGCAGGATGAACTGACAGGGGCGCAGCCGCGCTGTCGGAAGGCCTGCCGCTGATGGTCCTCAATGGGTGGGCCGGTGTGGCGCCAGCGGTGTGCCGTACCCAGCCGCCGCCCGCTGCGACGGCTGGCCCTGCGGGCCGCCGCAGCGGGCGGCGGCACGACAGAGGACCCCCCATGATTCACATCGTTCGCAGTGCCCAGCAACTGATTGGCCTAATCGAGGAGGACGCGGTGATCACGGTGCTGCAGCCGGACACCGCGTACTTGACAAACCGCCTATGCCGGGAGTTGCGCGACGCGGTGCACGCCTGGTCGCAGGGCGATCGATCGCCCGCCGCGCGCCAGCAGATCGAGGATCTGGTCTCGGTGCTGGGTTCGATGAACCTGCAGGTGGCCATCGGGGCCACGGACATTTTCGACTTCGTGCACGATCTGGACGCGGCGCAGCGGGACGGACTGGCTCTGCTGCCCGGTTGCGATCGGCCGGTGCTGCGCTTGGCGCTCCAGCCCAAGACCGCCACTGCGGCTTGGTTCTGAGCATAAGGGCATGTCAGCATGATCTGGACCGAGACCAGCAGTTGCGGTGGCTTGTTTTCCGGCGAGAGCGCGCAAACCGGCCCATGGGCGCTCTGCATTTGGCAGTCATGGCGGGGCTGGGGATGGCGTGTGTCGGCCCCCAGGAGGCTCCCGGCTGATGGGATGGAGAACTCCCCGGCGGCGGCGCGCGCTGCCGCGGCCGCTGCCGTCCTCGCACGGGCGGCCGAGGGCGATCTGACCGCGCACGAGCGCGCGGCGCTGGCCGTCACTGCTCTGCAACCGGACTGACGTCCAGCGTCCGCCGACGGTGACAGGGCCTCCATGGGCCTGATACACGGCAGTGTGTACCGCTGGGGTGTGCTGCGGTTCGACGGTGCGAACGGAAAAGCCGGCTCCTTGCGCGGCGGCGCGGGCGCCACTGCTTGGTAGGCTTGTGGGAAGAGACGAATGTCCATCGCCGGATGGCGCATGACGATCCGCTTCAGGGCACCGCCGGGGGCCGTTTGGGTGTGGTTCGACGGTCCAGTTATCCGTTGATGCCCGTGTCGTCTGCGTTGGATGCGCATGCACGGTATCACAGCGCCTTCCTGTCGCGGCCCGTCAAGCGATGCGGCGTCACCGCATCCCGATTCGCCGGGAACGGAGAAGTCGATCATCGTCCACAATTAGCCCGCGGCGCCCACCGATGACATCCGTGGGGAACAAAAAGCCAACTCGCATACCGTCGTATGGTGGTTGTCGCGGCAACGGTGTTCGGCACCGGCTGGTGGCAAATTTGGAATAAATTGTTAAGAATTCGATGATGCCATCGTCTCTATGGCTGGAGATTGGAGGCGTCGCGGTGACGGCATTCAAGCTTGCATTGGAGATCGCCCAGGAATGCGTGCAACGCGCGCCCGTGATCGTGCTCGGCAGCGGCGCGTCGGCCGCGCACCGCCTCCCAGGCATGCCCCAGCTGCGTGACCATCTCGTGGCCAGTACGTTGCCGGTCGGTCTTGAAGCGCGCGAACGCGATCTCTGGCAGGATTTTCTAAATGCAGCGGCGACCCTCGATCTTGAGGAGGCGCTGACTGCAGTGGCGCTGACGGAAACGCTCACCGCCCACGTTGTCGCCGCGACCTGGGATCTGCTGGCGCCGGCGGACATGGCGGTGTTCGACCAAGTGGTGCGCAACCGTCACCATTTGCCGCTGACGCGGCTGTTCCAACACCTTCTGAAGAGCACCCACAACGAAATCAACGTGGTCACACCCAACTACGACCGGCTCGCCGAGTACGCCGCCGACGCTGGCGCCCTATGTCATCACACCGGTTTCGGTCACGGATACCTGCGGCTGCGCCAAACGGACCACCCACTGAAATTCAAGCAGAACAATCGCCCGGTGCGCACCGTCAACGTCTGGAAGGTACATGGGTCGCTCGACTGGTTCCGTGACCCTCAAGGCACCACCGTTGGATTGCCGATCCTGCCGAGCCGGCCAGCCGGCATGACGCCGGTCATCGTGACGCCCGGTGTCGAAAAGTACCGGATCACGCACGATGAGCCGTTCCGCACCATCCTGGCGGGTGCGGACACCGCACTCGCGACGGCGCAGGCGTACCTTTGCATCGGCTACGGGTTCAACGACACGCACATTCAGCCGAAGCTGGTGGAGCGCTGCCGGGCCCAGCCGGTGCCCTTGGTACTGATCACCAAGGCCGTGTCGCCCACGGCCAAGGACTTCCTGCTCAAGGGAGGATGCCGGCGCTTCATGGCGCTGGAGGAGAGTGGCACTGGTTCGCGCCTCTACAGCGCGGAGTACCCCAACGGCGTCGACATTCCGGATCGCCCGGTCTGGCGCCTGGACGAGTTTCTTGGGATGGTGATGTAGGGAGAGCATTGTGAGCATCTTCGACTTCAGAGACTCCGAAGCTCTCGGCAGCGTGCTGTCAGTGGACACGACCGTTGTGGTCGTCAGAGTCGCCGACATCGACCGCCTTCGGCAATTGCAGGTGAACCGCTTGGCCGTGCTGGAGAGCACGCGGCCCGGACAGCACCTGGTGGGCATCATCCAGAAGATCACGCGCAGCGCCGCCGCGCCGCGTGCCCGGAGCGAAGGCGAGATCGGCGTCGGCGCCGAAGAGGACGAGGCTGCGCCGGAACTGAACCTTGTGCGCATCGCGCTGATCGGCACCCTGGTCGACCGGCTCGGCGAGCAGCGCAACGTGTTCTTGCGCACTCTGGAGACCGTCCCTGAAATTGACGCGAACTGTTACGCCGTTGAAGGCGAGCGCCTGACCAACTTCATGCGGGTGATCGCCAGCATCGCCAGCGACGGCCAGCGCCTGTCGCTGGGCTGCTACACCCTGGACGACCGCGCGGAAGCCTTCCTGAACGGCAACAAATTCTTCCAACGGCACGCCGTCATCGTCGGCAGCACGGGCTCGGGCAAGTCTTGGACCACGGCGCGCATGCTCGAGCAGGTGGCGGCGCTGCCCAACGCGAACGCCATCGTGTTCGACATTCACGGCGAGTACCAGACGCTGCAGGCCGACGGCATTCGGCATTTCCGGATAGCCGGGCCGGGCGATCTCGACCAAGCAGCGTCGCTGGCGGAAGGCGTCCTCTACCTGCCGTACTGGCTGCTCGGCTACGAGGCGCTGGTCACCATGTTCGTCGATCGTAGCGACCAGAACGCGCCCAACCAGACCATGGTCATGCAGCGCGCCGTCACTGGCGCCAAGCGCGCCTACTTGGAACGCGGCGAGCACCAGGACATCCTCGACAACTTCACCATCGACAGTCCGGTTCCGTTCGACCTGGAGGAAGTCTTTGGCGATCTGAACAAGCTCAACACCGAAATGGTCCCTGGGGCTAAGCAGGAGAAGCAGGGGGACTACCACGGCAAGCTGAGCCGCCTCATCGCCCGCCTAGAGAACAAGCGGTCGGATCGGCGCCTTGGCTTCCTGTTCCGCCCGGGCGCCGACACAATGGCGTTCGATTGGTTGGAGCGGCTGGTATCGGCGCTGCTTGCGGGCAGCCAGGACCAAGCGGACGCCAAGGGCGGCTTGAAGATCATCGACTTCTCCGAGGTGCCCTCCGACATCCTGCCGCTCATCGTGAGCCTTGTTGCCAAGCTCGCCTTCTCCGTACAGCAGTGGACTGCGCCCGGGCGTCGGCATCCGATCGCCCTGTTCTGCGACGAGGCGCATCTCTACATTCCCGAGCGCGCGGGCGCTGGGGCGGCGGACGACATCTCTGTGGGGATCTTCGAGCGGATTGCCAAGGAGGGTCGCAAGTACGGCGTGGGGTTGGTGGTGATCAGCCAGCGGCCGTCGGAGGTCAACCGGACGGTGCTCAGCCAGTGCAACAACGTGGTGGCCATGCGTCTGACCAACGGTGAGGACCAGAGCGTGATCAAGCGCCTGTTGCCGGACAGCCTAGGTAGCTTCGGCGATCTGTTGCCGATCTTGGACACCGGTGAGGCGCTGGTGGTCGGCGATGCCAGCCTCCTGCCGAGCCGTATCCGCATCGCCAAGCCGTCCCACACGCCCAACAGCGGTACAATCGACTTCTGGGACAAATGGGCGGATGCAACGCCAGTGGGCGCCGCCGCCGAGGCGGTCAGCGGATGGCGGCGGCAGACACAAGGCGCTGCGGCGTGACCCATCCCGTCCAGCGCGGTCCAAGACCGACGCTGGGCGCGGTGGAGCGTCGCTCCAGCCCCTGGACCCTGGTAGTTTGGACAACCAAAAATGGCATTAAATCCATACCGTAGTACCAAGCGCGCTGAGGCTGCCGATTATGGCGATCTCATTTTCAAAGGAGCTGGTAAAAAGAAGTGGACGATCAGCTTTCAGCCCAATCAGCGCGGTCTCGAGGTGGCGTCATATCAGCGCACTTCAAATGACTTTAGTGATATTGCTGATGACTTGCTAGGCGCTGTCAATTCTCCGCGCCAAGGGAGCGTTGTTGGGGTGCCATCTTCGTCACGTCATGATGTGGCCACGCCATCCGTTGGACCAATCCTGCTGGTCTCTGCAGATGTTGATGCAAAGATACTTGATGTCTTTCCTGTGAATACCACAAGCGGCAGCCGTGGACTGTTCGATCCAAAGTACAAGAATGTAAAGTCGATTCGTTTTGAAGGATTGAATCTGTTTAGAGTGGAAGACATTGAGGGTGCGTTGAGAGAACTCAATGGGCTACCCATGGGATTTGTGCGTTCGCCTCAGTATGGAATGGGCATTGACTACGAATTGAGTGCAATCACGGATACTTTGGGTGGCTTAGACGTCGACAGGATTGTCGTGCGATCTGGTCATCGAAAGGGTCTGCCCAAAGTGGAGGGCCGTAGCTACATACTGGCAAAGGTGCAGTTCGACGAACTTCGGCGGGCGATCCGGCGCGTCCACGAGAAAGCACTAGACCAAGCGGGGGATGAAAAATATCGCATTTCGCACAATCATTTGCTGTCTGTTGTTGATCCGGTTGGCCATCCCGAGCAACCCCCGATTTACCGTAAGGATGGCGTAACCGCGGTGATCGCTTCTCGATCGGGCGACAGTTTGTCGGAGGCGGACCAACGCACCGTCATCGCCGCAGCGCGCTCTGCAGCGAAGCCAGCCGCCAAGAGAGAGTCGCAAGCTTTGCTTCAGTTGAGCCGGGAAATCGAGGTGGTTACCCTCGAGGGGTTGATCGAGAGGCTGAAAAAGCTCATTGAAAAAAAGACGAAGGAAAATGGCTGGCAAAAATTCTTCGAGAACAATCCTTTTGTGCTGCGTTTAGCTTTTGGATTTCCGGTTGTGCAAATGCAGGAGCAGTTTTCTGTTGGTGGTGGTAAATTCAACAAGACTGGTGAGAAAATATCGGATTTTGCTTTGAAGGCTGCTGCGACTGGAAACCTCTTGTTGGTCGAGATAAAAACTGCAGAGACTCCGTTGTTTGACAATGATCCATATCGTGGTGGGGTCTATGCACCAAGTCGCCATCTTTCTGGATCTGTAAACCAAATCCTTGATCAGCGTTTGCAGCTTCAGACGCATTTGGCAGTTTTGAAGCATAGCTCCGGTATCCATGACGTGGAGAGCTACGCCGTGCAGGGGATCGTGATTATTGGTAGAGCACCAAATGATCGTGATCAGAAGAAATCCCTAGAGCTGTTTAGGCATGGCCTGAAATCAGTTTTGGTTATCACATTCGATGAAATGCTTGCAAAACTGGAAGATCTTGTCGGATTTTTGCGGACGCCTGATGCCGAGAACTCTTCCAGCAGTATAGCAGCTAATACTTCGAATGGGACGGCTGCCGCCGCACCGGAAGCGGCGGCCATCCCGTCGACTCGTCGGCGACCAAAGGGGGCGTCTGCCTAGCCAGATGCTGCTGAGGCATTGGTGCCGGTATCCTCCATCCTCCCTTCAAGCCACATCTTCATTTCCAATCCATCCTGTACACCTACCAGCGGCACCATTGAATTCTGGGAAATGTGGACGGATGCAACGTCCGTTGCCGGCGCCGCCAAGACGGTGAACGGATGATGGCAGATGCACGGCGCCGCGTGACCGCGCCGTCACGTCCGTTGCACCATGACGGAAGCACGGCCGGTTCCGCAGATGTAGGGACAGCGCGGCTCGGACAGTGGGTGTGGCAATTTCCCTCTTCCATCCGTGGCTGTGCCCATGGCAATAGAATCGCGCGCGTGTTGGGACCGCTCCTGGTGGTGTTCCTCACGGTCGCGCCGCGCCGTCAGCCATGCCGTCCCGAATGACACGCCCGCCAAGCGCCGAGTTGACCCTGCCGAGGCCGCCGTTCCTGGCCGACCCTCTCGAACTCCGGTCTGGCCGTGCCATTCCGCCGATTCGGCTCATCCAGATCTTCTCACCCGAGGAGTGGGAGGAGCTCATCGCCGAGTGGGCCTGGACCTTGAAGTCCGACTACAGCTTGGTGACCCGGTGCGGCGGCGCCGGCGACATGGGCTGCGACGTGATCGCCTCGGTCGACGCCGACCGGCCCGACGCAGTGTGGGACAACTTCCAGTGCAAGCACTACGACCATCCGCTGGTGCCCAGCGACATCTGGGTCGAGCTCGGAAAGCTCTGCCACTACACCCACACCGGCAGCATCTCCGTACCGCGGCGGTACCGGTTCGTGGCGCCGCGCGGCGTCGGCACGAAGCTCAATCGCCTGCTCCGACAACCGGATGAGCTGAAGCGCCAGCTCATTGAGGTGTGGCCCGCGAAGTGCGAGCATGGCATCTCCGACGGCGTTGCCATTCCTTTGGTCGGCGCCCTACGGGCGCACGTCGAGGCGTTCGACTTCTCCATCGTCGGCCACGTGCCGCCGCTGCAGGTGATCGAACAGCACAGCCGCTCGCCGCACCACCTCGTTCGCTTCGGGGGCGGACTCCCGCCCCGTCCGGACGCCGAGACGCCGCCGCCGGCCATCGCCGACGCGGAGAGCCGCTACGTGCGCAAGCTCTTCGACGCCTATGCCGAGAACCAGGGGCGGCCGGTCGGCGACGTCTCCGGGCTGGTCGACCGCCACGCCGCGCACTTCCGCCGGCAACGCCAAGCGTTCTACTGCGCCGAGTCGTTGCGCGCGTTCTCACGCGACACCCTACCCGAGGGCGCGTTTGAGCGCCTGCAAAATCAAGTCTACACCGGCGTCATCGAAACGCATGAGGCGCCCCACCCGAACGGCTTGGCCCGTTTGCGCGAAACGGTGCGCCACACGACGACGCTGCAGCTGACGAGTTCGCCTCTGCTCGGGCGCACGGAGCCGATCGATCTGCATGGCATCTGCCATCAGCTCGCCAACGAGGACCGGATGACATGGGTGGGCGACGATGAGTGACGCCAAGGCGCTCAGCCCGTTCAACAGCGCGCTGGAAACCGGGGTGCGGGCCTTGGTGCTTCTGGCCGAAGCATACCCGCGGGTCGTCGATCTGCAGCGCTTGCTGATGTTCGACTATCTGGTGGTGCACACGGGCGACGCCGAAGGCCCCGAGAGCCTGCATCCCGATCTGCCGCTGCGCAACGGGGAGCTGCTGGTCCGCCGCCATCTGGTCGAGCGTGGCGTTCTCCTGATGGTGAGCCGCCGCCTCGTCGATCGGCTGGCGGCCGACAGCGGCATCGGCTACGTGGCTGCGGAAGGCGCCGAGCCGTATCTGGACCAGCTGCGGGCGCCCTACACGCGGCGGCTTCGCGAACGCGCGGCGTGGGTCATCACGCGCTTCGCGGATCATAACGACGCGTCCTTGAAGCGGTTCTTCGATGCCAACTTCGAACGCTGGACGCGCGAGTTCCAATCCGTCCAGACCCCGGGGGGCGTGCCGTGAGTGGCCACCATGGTTTCCAGTTCCGCGAGTTGCGCGTCGAGGGGCCCGGCGTGGAGCCCGCCACGCTTCCCTTCGGCCCTGGTCTCAACGTGTTGTCGGGCGCGTCGGACACCGGCAAATCCTACGCGGTCGATTGCTTCAACTTCGTGCTGGGCGGCAAGCATCCGCCGCGGCCGGTGCCCGAGAGCCAGGGCTACGACCGGGTCAGCGTGACGATCGAGGCCGCCGACGGCACGCGCTACCGGATCGAGCGGCCGCTCGCCGGCGGCGATCTGCGCCTGTTCGATCTCAGCCGGGGCGACGAGGGCTTGGCGCTGGGCGCGCGTCATGCCGACGGCGAGGACACCGTGTCGGGGTTCCTTCTGCGGCTGTCCGGGCTGTCCGGACGACGCGTGCGCAAGAACGCTCTGAACAAGACGCAGAGCCTCAGCTTCCGCAACCTCGTCCATCTGCTTCTGGTCGATGAGGAGGCGATCATCCGCAAGGGATCGCCTCTGCACAGCGGTGAATCCACCCAGAAGACGGCAGAGGCCAGTGTGTTCCGCCTGCTGCTCACCGGACACGACGACAGCGGGCTGGTGGAGAGTAAGAAGCCGGTCATCGCGCGCGCGGAGTTGGACGCGCAGGACGCGCTGCTTGAGCAGCTCATCGGCGAATTTGAGGCGGACTTGGCCCGCCTGACCGACCGGCCGGAGGACCTGGGCGAGCAACTGGACCGACTGGACCGCGCGGTGGCCGAGGGGGAGGAGGCGTTGCATTCGCTGAGGCGCGACTACGTCGAACAAGACGAGAGGCGCCGCGAAGTCTGGACCCGCCTGAGCCAGGCAACCGGACGGCAGGCCGAAGTCGAGGCGCTGCTGGAGCGTTTCGAGGTGCTCGACGCGCAGTACCGGACCGATCTCGATCGCCTCGAGGCCGTCGCGGAAGCCGGAGGGGCCTTCCTGCTGCTGGAGACCGATCGTTGCCCCCTGTGTGGAGCGGCGGCGGGAGAGCACACCCATGACGGCGTCCCCGCCGACGCCGACGTCGTGACCCTTGCGGCCGCCTGCCGCAAGGAGGCGGCGAAGATCGAGCTCTTGCGTGGCGAGCTGATCGCCACCGTTGGCGACCTGCAAGACGAGCGGCGGTCACTCGCGGAGGCCGTCCAGGAACTGCGCGCGGAGTACGCGAAGGCGGAGGCGGAGCTCGCCGAGTCCTTGGCGCCGGCGGTGGCGCAGGCACAGGTGTCCCACCGCGCTCTGATGGAGCGCCGGAGCGACGTGAAGGAAGCGATCAGCCTGCATGAACGGCTTGTCGGTCTTCGTCAGCGGCGGCTGAGCATTGAGGAGGCGCGCGGCGACGTCGGCGCCACCGCCGACGTCCGGCCGGAGATGCCGCCCGCGGCGCTGTCGGCCTTCGCCGGTCATGTGAAGACGCTTCTCGAGGCGTGGCGTTTTCCCGATGCGGACCCGGTGTGGTTCGACGAGCGCGAGCAGGATCTGGTGATCGGCAACCGTCGGCGCGGTAGCCAGGGAAAGGGCCTGCGCGCCCTATCCCACAGCGCTTTCACGTTGGGGCTGATGAACACTTGTCTGGCGGCTGGCCATCCGCACCCGGGCTTCGTCATCTTGGATTCGCCGCTCCTGAACTTCCGGCCGCCGAAAGCGGGCGAGGTGGAGGAATCAGACACCGGCGCGGAGCCCCTGGGCGAAGAGGTCAAGCAGCTGTTTTATGCGAGTTTGGCTACACTGCCGGCTGATCGGCAGGTCATCATCATTGAGAACGTCGATCCGGCGGCGGAACTGCGCGCGCACATGACCAGTGAGATCTTCACCAAGACCTCGGTGGACCGGTATGGGTTCTTCCCGCGGGGCGCGGGGGGCTTGCGGGAGAGCCTGTTGAAACGGTGACTTAATATTGCGCCAGAGGTGCACCACCATCCGCAGAACCACTAGCTACGGTGGTGGTGTGTTCGGGTGCCCATCAAGACGGGTTGGCGTGCGGAATAGGGTCCGCGCCCAGCGGCTGGTGGTCCTCCTCGACGCCTGCCACTCTGGCGGCGCGGGAGCCTCAAGGGACCTAACGACGGTCTCGTCCCGGGTTACACCGAGAAGGCGCTCAGCCGCTTGGCGACGGGTACGGGTCGGGTCATCATCGCCTCGTCGCGCGTGGACGCGGCTTCCCTCGTGTTCCCAGGGGCCAAGAACAGCCTGTTCACCCAGCATCTCGTCGACGTTCTGCGTGGCGCGGCGCGCACGCAGGGCGACGGGGTGATCCGCGTTTTCGACGTCTTCAGCCACGTCGGTCCGAAGGTCGGCAGCGACTCCAACGGCCGTCAGCACCCGGTCAAGGTGAGCCATATGGAGGACAACTTCCCCGTCGCCCTCGACCGCGGCGGGGCGAAGTCCGCCACGCCCGCTCCGGCGCCGCACGCACCTGCCGACGACTGGAAGCGGATTGAGGACATCCTGGTCGACCTCTATCCGGCCAGTCCGCAGGACCAGGAGATCTGAGCGCGCGCCGGAGGCGAAGTATCGCGCCTGTGCCTGACCGGCCGGGGCCGGGTAGACTGGTTCGCCGCGCTCCGGACCCTGCGCCAGGGCGGCGGCGGCGCGCGCATCTCGGCGGACGCGCTTATCCGCGCCGGCCTCGACGATTTCCCCCACCATAGGGATCTGCAGGGCCTGCTCGGCGCCCTGTGAGCCAAGGCCGCTGGCGTCCGGTCTTGGCTCACACGCCAGCGCAGCGAGATGGTCGCCTTCATCAATGGCGAGAGGGGGGCTGCTGCCCCTCCGTCCCGCGAAGACCGACCAGTACGGCGCCGGCGAGGAGGTCTGCCTTTGCGGCTTCGCCCGCTTTAAGGCCGCGCCAACGGTGACTACCCATCCAGATCGCTGAAGGAGCGCGTCTATGCCGATTCAGGAGGGAGACGGCTCCAGCAACTGCTGCGCCTGCCTATGGTAGCTGGGGGCAGGCGCGCTACTAGCGCGCTCGTGACGAACAGCGCTGGACGTCTCCTCCTCGATCCACACTCGGTCGCCCACGTGAACGGTCATCGACCCGACTCGGTAGGTCCTATACTGAACCGCGGACCTCGGCTGGATGTGGTCCAAAGTGATGCCATCAAGATCAAGCCCAATGACCGCTCGTACGAGCCCCACGTACATTTCCCGCGATCCATAAATCCCAGCAACAGTGCTGTCTTCATGTCCCATCAGCAGGTTCTGTTGATCGTCTCGTAGCTCGCTGCGTCGCAGCGTGTTCTTGTAGCTGTGGCGCAAGGAGTAGAGTGCATGGCGCCGCGACTTGACGCCGATCCGCTTCAGATACCCACCGTCACGATTGAATACCTTCGAGGACGTCATTGAGTATGTTCCGTCACAGCCCGGCTTCCAATCACTGAAGATCCGGGCTTCTCCCTTGTTCCTCTGCCGATCAATGTGCTCCAGGAAGCCGAGGCGAAGCAGTTCGGGATGGATCGGCAGCGTCCGCTCACCGGCGGCGGACTTCACGCGTTTCCCAGGGCTGTCGTCGTCATCCTCATCGCCTGCGACATCGGTCGTGACGCGCAGACACGGCCATCCGAACGCATACGTAACGTCGCCCACCTCCGCCTGCCCCAGTTCGTTGGGGCGGAGCCCCATGAGGAACATGACCAGGGGCAACCAGAAGCGCCAGCCAGCTTCAAGATGGTCACCCTCAAGAAACAGCCGCTTCGCGGACTTGGTGCCGGTGAACAGCGGTGAGGTGAACAGCGTCACCAGCGCTTCATGGGCAAAGGGCAGACGCTTGTCGGCCTTGTGCTCCTTGCTTTTGCTGCCTGTTGTCGCGGCTCGTACGTTGGCGGCGACGTTGATCCTGTTGGGCGTGGCCCTGTTTCCAGCGGCGTAACCGAAGATCTGGCGCAGCGGAGACAGGTAATTCGAGTTGATGGTTTTGGTCGACATCGGGGGCAACGGCTTCGGCTGGCCGGAGTCGATCCGGTGTGCATCGCAGCGGTGCCGGTTCTCCTCGGCGGCTTCGTGGATGGAAATGAACTTGTGCTGCGTGTTGAACCGAGCGGGAGTGTTGAGCAGGGTATCCTTGAGCTGCAGGATGTCCTCCTCGGTGTACTGCCACACGGGCTTACGGTCGACGACGTCGATCAGGGCGCGCGCAGCCGCGCGGTACTTCCCGGCCATCTTGTCGGCAAGGCGCTTCTCCGCGATAGCCGCTTCGGCGATCGCTTCAACGTCAAGCTCCGCCTTCGGCCCGAGCCCGGCAGGGCGCCCGGCGCTCGGTGTCGGCGCGCAAGACACCTCGGGCGCCGCGGACGGCATGGCGACCGGGATGGCAGGCTTCTGGAAAAGGGGATCGTTGGGCTCGCCCCAGTAGACACCCTGGTCGCGTTCGACCGCGCGCTGCAGCGCCTCGACCTCCGCGCGAAGCAGATGCTCGCAAAGGACGGCGAGCTGCCGCGAGCCGTCCTCCGTGGCGCCGCCGAGATCGGCAAGGATGGTCTTGGCCCGCGGCAGAATGTCGCGGTGGTCGCCGTAGGCGAGTTGGCGGCGCGTGCGATCGAGACGAGCTGCATGATTGATCGGGTAGGCGGGGGCATCGTCGACGGCATGAGCACGGCCGAAGGCGAACCGCGCGTCGCGGTCCTCCTCCAGTCGCAGCGCGTAGAACGCGCGTGCCATCGCCTCGATGTCGTCCCGTCCCAGCATCGGGTCCTGTCGGATCGTGTCGAACAGCGACAGGGCCATCTGAACCAGTCGCAGGCTCCGGCGCCGGGCGATCGCCTCGTCGGTGGTGCCCAAGCTGCGCTTGAGCTCTGTCCGACCGAGGCGCTCGCGAACGTCACGCGGGACCCGAATTCGTATCTGGAACTTTTTTCCGATTCTCATAACGTACGGCACACGCATGATCGAATGGCCCCGTCCTGGCGCCGCCGTCACTCGCCCCTTGCTTGCAGGCGTGTGACCAGCGCTGTGTACCAGTCCGGGACTCCGGGCGTGGCGGTCGCTGGAAAAGCCAACGGGCGCGACGCGTTAGGGCGAACATGGCAGAGGGTCCCTCTCCCTCCGCCACGAATTCAGGCCAGAGCGTTGATTTTCTCAGAAAATCCGCTCTGGCCTTTTTCTTTTCCATACAGTTTTCCTTACTACCGTTTCTTTGACCGGACACACCGGGCGTAGCGCGCCAACTCCGTGGCTGGCGGCAGTATTACGCCCGAATGTCGTGGGCGGATGCGTCAACGATGCAGTTGCGGTCTTGCCGGATAATCCAATTGCCGCCGGAACAACCAACACGGCTCGGATTCGAACGAATTAATCCGTATGTGTTTCCACTTGCAACAAAACCCTACTTTCGGTTTTATGGATCTATGGTTTAGATGTGCTGTCGAGGTTCGCGTGCGTGGACACATTGGATTGGCTGCGGCCATTCTTGCTGCTGGTGTGCTGTCCGCATGCCAGACAATGAATGATGTGGCGAAAACGGTCGGCAAGCCGCCGGAGAAAGCGCTTGAAATGCGCGCGCTCCAGACGCGCCGTTTCGACAGCGAGAACGAGAAGCTTCTGCTCGAGGCGGGAACCCAGACCCTTCAGGATCTCGGCTTCACCATCTCCGAGGCGTCGAGCGATGTCGGCGTGGTGGTGGCATCCAAGCAGCGGAATGCGGAAGAGGGCGGTCAGGTCGCGGCACAGATCGGCCTGACGATCGCAATGGCTCTCCTTGGCGTGGCAAACAATCCCACCTGGGACCAGGAGCAGACCATTCGGGTGACGTTTATCGCCAACCCGGTGTCGGGCGGCCGCCAGACCGAAGTGCGCACCACTTTCGACCGAATACTCATCAACAATCATGGACACGCCTGGAAGGCGGAGTTGCTGATGGAACCGCAACTCTACCAGGAGTTCTTTGAAAAGCTCTCCGCCAGCGCGTTCCTTGAGGCTCACAAGATATGACACTGAGCAAGAGCATCCGCTTTGCGATCTTCGGCGCTTTGGCGCTGACCGTCGCAGGTTGCCAGACCAACAATCAGTCGCAGGTCGTCCTCAGCAAGAAGAGCCCCGTCGAGCTGAGGGCCATGCAGGCGCGTGCCTTCGAAACCTCCGATCGGAACAAGACTCTGCGAACGGTGATCGCCACGTTCCAGGATCTTGGCTATGGGATCGACAAGGTCGAACCGGCTGCCGGAACGGTTTCGGCAACCAAGCTGGCCAAGCTCCGCATGACCGCCACGGTTTATCCGCGCGGTCCTTCGCGCATGATCGTGCGCTCCAATGCCTTGGTCATGAATCCTGGGATGGAAAGTCAGGTGGACGATCCGGCATTTTACAAGGACTTGTTCTTTGAACCTTTGTCCAAGGCAATGTTCCTGACGGCCCTGGACCTGGGAAGTGAAGAGGATGTTCCGCCGGTTCCGGACGCTGCATCGAAGACGACTGCCAAGCCGTAATCCTATTCAGATCGAGGTCTTTCCATGTTCTTCAAGAATTTCTCATTGGCCGCGATGGGGCTTGCCTCGGTGCTGCTCGCCGGTTGCCAGACGGCGGGAGAGCATGCTGCGGCCGTCCGTCAGGCACAGGATGCGGACCGCCTGACCGTCGGTAAGGTGCAGCGCGAGATCCGCATCGGCATGACGAGTGCCGAAGTCGTGGAGGTGCTTGGTTCGCCCAACATGGTGACGACGGATGACCGTCGGCGCGAGAACTGGGTCTATGACAAGATCTCGACGGAAACGGCCTACTCTTCCAGCAGCGGCGGCGTGAACGCATTGATCCTGGGCGGCGGTCCGATCGGCGCCGGCATTGGCGGCGCCTTGGGCGGCGCCGGCGTCAGCGGCTCCGCTGGCGCGCGCAGCACCTCACAGCGGACGTTGACCGTGATCGTCAAGTTCGACGAGGGCAGCCGGGTCCGCGATTTCTCGTACCGCTCCAGCAGCTTCTGACGGGAGTTGCAGCATGAAATGCCGGGTTGTCGTATCCGCCCTGATCCTGACGGCGTTGGTGGGCTGCCAGCAGACTCCGGGAGCGCAGCAGCAGGCCGCTGCGCTCACCCTGGCGGCTGAAAGCCTTGGGCAGCGTCAGATGCAAACCCGGCGTTTCGACACGAACGATGAACAAGCGATCCTCGCGGCATCCGCCGGCGTATTGCAGGACCTGGGATTTACCACCGAGGAGACCAACCTCAAGGCTGGGCTGATCGTCGCTTCCAAGGACCGCGATGCAGTCGAATCGGGGCAGGTTGCCGGACAGGTCTTTTTTGCTCTCCTGGTCGCGGCCATGGGAGGACGTGCCGATCCGGTGTGGGACGCCAATCAGAAAATCAGGATCTCCATCGTCACGCGCCCTACGGCCGATCGGAGCGGCATCATCGTCCGCGCGACATTCCAGCGCGTGATCTGGAACACGAAGAACCAAGTCTCGCGCGTCGAGACGATCGACAAGCCTGAAATCCATCAGCAGTTCTTCGAAAAGCTTTCACAATCCGTTTTTCTTGAGGCGCACCAGATATGAGCATGCCCGATTGCCGCACTCTGTCGGTCCGCGGCTGGGCCATGGCGCTCGCCCTGGCATTTCTTCCGCTCGGCGGGTGTCAAACGGATTCCAAGCAACAGGTGATGGCTGTCGACAAGAGCCAGGTCGAATTGCGTGCGATCCAGACGCGTGCATTCGATACCAGTGACCGCAACCTGACGATCCGCACCGTCATCAGCAGTCTTCAGGATCTGGGCTTCGTCATCGATAAAGCCGATGAGCAGTTGGGGATCATCAGCGGAACCAAGCTGTCCGGCTATGCCATGCGCATGACGGTTACCGTTCGCCCGCGTGGTAAGGCCCAAATGTCGGTGCGCGCGAGCGCGCAATACAATCTGGTCGCGGTGTCGGATGCGGAGCCTTACCAGCAGTTCTTTGCTGCCCTTTCGAAGGCAATGTTCCTGACCGCCAACGAAGTCGACTGAGGCCTTCCTCACGCCATGGATAGGCCCGCCCTGCATCCGGCGATTGCCGGTGCGGGGCGCGGGCTGTCAGTCGTTTCCGGTGCCCGGAACGGAAGGGACGACGTCCCTGGCTGCGACCGCGACACGCGGCGCTCCCGGATGGGGCGCCGCGTGTTGGCGGTCAGCCAATCTGATGGGCGCTGACCGTATAGCCGGCCAGATCCGTCCCGCTTCCGGCCATCAGCGCGTTCACCGTGAGGTAATGGGTACCTGACCGCGTCGCGGTGTAGAGCAGGCTGTCGTTGCCCCAGGTGTAGTTCCAGAAATCGACGCTGGTGCCGCCGGACACGGCATTGCCCTGCTGATCGCGCAGGATCAGGCCGGCGCCGTCACCGTTCCTCTTGAGGTCGAATTCATAGGTCTGGCCGGCCTGGAGCGACACCGCGAACCAGTCGCTGTCCCCGTTCAAGGCACCGCCGGTCGGGCGGTAATCGATGTGCCCCGTGGCGCTGCCGCCGACCGCCAGTCCCGCGGTCGTGCTCGCGTCGTTGGCGATGTCGTCGACCATGCCGTTGTCGGTGGCCTTGAGGGAGTAAGGGCCGACGTCGTTGCCCGACAGTTTGATGCGGTAGGTTTCGGTCTTGTTGGCCGTATAGCTGTAGAAGCGATGGCCGTCCCTGGAGGTGTAATAGGAGATGCCGGCGCTGTCGTCCGCCGGTCCCAGCCAGCCGTCATTGCCGAGCGCGTCGTTGATCGCCAGGTTGAACGCCTGACCCGGCGTGGTCACGTCGAATGTGTAGCTGTGGCCCTGCTGCAGGGACAAGGCGATGTAATCCTCATCCCACGTCTGGTTGATGGCGCCCATGATCGTCTCGCCGACCGACATCCGACCGGCCGTGCCCGGCGAGTCGCCGAATTCGTCGGAAAATGCGGAATCGGTCGCCACCTTCTGCGCCCAGACCGTGTAGGGAACCGCACTCCTGGCGCCGGGCCCGAGCACGAAATCATGTTCCAGATAATAGGTACCGGTGGTCGCCACCGTGATTTCCGGCGTGGATGTCATGCTCTCCCCGCCCGGCATGTAGGACCGCGTGGTCATCCGATAGCCCGCGGCGTCATAGAGCCTGAGCGTCGGACGCGAGCCGCCGGTGCCGACGCTGGTGCCGAACCGGTACACCGATCCGCGCTCCAGCGTCACGGCGAACCAATCCTTATCGAAATCCTTCTCCGCCAAGCCGCTGGCGGTGCCGCCGACCGTAAGCCGCCCCGTGGTCCAGATGTTGTCGGAGAAATCATCCGACAGCGTGACCGGGGTGGTGGTGGTGATCGTCGTCGTGTTCGTGACGTCACCGCCGGTCATGGCGATCGAATAGCGTCCGGTGCTGAAACCGCTCACCGCCGCGTAGACGGAGCCGCTCGTGTTGGGCGTGTAGGTGATTGTGTGGACGCCATCGCCGTTGGGGTCGCTGTCGTTCGCCAGGATGGTGCCGCGCTCGTCGATGAGCGCGAAGTCGTGGGTTCCCTTGCCGGGAAAGGTCACGGACAGCGTGTAGGTCGTGCCGGCATTGAGCGTCGTCTTGAACCAATCGACGTCATAGGCCCGCTCGATCATGCCGGTGGCGGCGGTCCCGCTGCTGACGCGGCCAATCGTCGTGGTGTTCTCGGCATAGTCGTCGATGGGGATCGTCCGTCCCTCGCGGAAGCCGTTCTGGATATAGTGGCGTTGCGCGGCGGTCATGTCGGTGCCGAAGGCCGCCCGCAGGTCGGCGTTCGCGGACAGATAGCCGGCGGTGTTGAAATAGGTGTTGCGGCCCTCGCGCAGGCCGAATTCGATGTAGTGCCGCGTCGCGGCGGCGGTGTCGGTGCCGAAGGCGGCAAGAAGGTCGGGGTTGGCGGCCACGTAGCTCAAGGCATCGAATGTGGTCGTCCGCCCCTCCTTGAGGCCGAATTCGATGTAATGCCGCGTGGCGGCGACGGTGTCGGTGCCGAAGGCGGCCGGCAGGTCGGGATTGGCGGCCTCGTAGCTCAGGGCGTCGAATGTGGTCGAGCGGCCTTCGGCGATCCCGTGGGTGGAGTAGTGCTGCGCGGCTGCGGTGGTGTCGACGCCGAAGGCCCGGATCAGGTCGGGGTTCGCGGCGAGGTAGCTCAGCGCGTCGAAACCCGCTTGGTTGCTGGGAGTTGACGTCATGGTGCGCCCCGTTCTTGCCGGTGGTATTGGATTTTATAAAAATACCAAAAGGTACTGGATGGCTATCTGATACACGTATTTATGGTATGCGATAGATATGATCGCCTGAAAAGGTGCTTTCTTGCCGCGGCTTTGTGCAAATGATGCGTGGATAGCGCAGGCTCTACCCAGGGCATGCAGGGCGCCCAAAGAGAAAAGCCCGCCCTGCATCCGGCGATTGCCGGTGCGGGGCGGGCTGTCAGTCGTTTCCGGTGCCTGGAACGGAAGGGGCGGCGCCCCTTACTTCGACCGCGACACGCGGCGCAGGAAGTCGATGAACTGCGCCTGCTCTTCCGGTGACAGGTCCTTGACCATGCCCTGGTCGTGCGCCTGGACGCGCGGGATCAGGTCGTCCATCAGCGTCTGGCCTTCCGGCGACAGGCGCAGCGCGTAGGAGCGGCGGTCGTTGGGCGAGGGCGCGCGCACGACGAGGCCGCGCGACTCGAGACGGTCGATCACAGCGACCATGGTCGACCGGTCGATGCCGACCGCCGTGCCCAGGTCGGACTGCGACAGGCCCTCGTTCTCCCGGATCATGATCAGCACGCCGAACTGGCCGGGCGTGATGTCATGCGGAGCGACCGCATTCTGAAAGCTCTGGAACACCGCAACCTGAGCCTTGCGCAGGTTGTAACCCACCAGCTCCGGAAGGGGGCCAAGGGCGAGCTTGCCGTTCTTGCCGGGCCGCAGACGCGACCGCCGGTCGGCGGGGGTGGAACGCTCGTTGTCAGTCACCGTGGATGCCATATTTTGGATGAATTATCGGATGAACGGATAAAATGCGGGCAAGGCTTTCGTTTGTCAGCAAGAACCGCACAGCGAAAGGCTGACGCATACCAGATATGCGTGAAACGTATTGGTGAGAGGGCATACAAATTCCATCTTGAAGAGTCAAGAAGTGATCGACGCCGATTCGACGCCGATCGCCCGCCCAGCGGTTTCCCCTGCCGCGCGCGGGTTCCCGAATCGGAGCTTCCGACGCCCGGTCCCCCCCAGACCGGGCGTCTTCGTTTCTGGCCGATCCCTGTGTGGAGCGCTGGAACGATTTGCAGGGCAGGGCGGATGGTTGGACGCTTGGTCCGTTGCCGGCTTTCGGGTTAGCTGTGGGGAAGCCTTCCAACCAGAGAGCCGATGCCATGGCCTTCGCCATTCCCCTGTGGTCCCAGCCGGCCGTCCCCGTCGCGGGCGGCGATCCGTTTCCGGTGCGCCGCATCTATTGCGTCGGCCGCAACTATGCCGCCCATGCGCGCGAGATGGGCGCCGATCCCGACCGCGAGCCGCCCTTCTTCTTCATGAAGCCGGCCGACGCCATCGTCGCCGACGGCGCCACCGTCCCCTATCCGCCGAAGACCGCCAACCTGCATCACGAGATCGAGCTGGTGGTGGCCATTGGCAGCGGCGGGCGCGACATTCCGGTCGACCGCGCTCTGGACCATGTGTTCGGCTATGCCGTCGGGCTCGACATGACCCGGCGCGACCTGCAGAACGCCGCCAAGAAGGAAGGCAAGCCCTGGGACATGGGCAAGGGATTCGACCAGTCGGCGCCCTGTTCCGAGATCCGCACCGTCGCCGATATCGGCCATCCGGCCAAGGGCGCGGTCACCCTGGACGTGAACGGCGTGCAGCGGCAGAAGGGCGACCTGTCCGACCTGATCTGGTCGGTGGCGGAGACGATCTCCTACCTGTCCGGCTTCGTCGAACTGCAGCCCGGCGACCTGATCTACACCGGCACGCCGGAAGGCGTCGGTGCGGTGGTGGCCGGCGACGTGCTGACCGGCGCGGTCGAAGGCGTCGGCACCCTGACCCTGACCATCGCCTGAGCCGCCGCCAAATGCGCATCGCGACCTGGAACATCAATTCGGTCCGCATGCGTCTGGACCTCCTCCTCCGCCTGATGGAGGAGGAGCGGCCGGACGTGATCTGCCTGCAGGAAACCAAGGTGGTGGACGCCGACTTCCCGCTCGGCCCGCTGGCGGAGCGCGGCTATGTCCACGCCCACATCCACGGGATGAAGAGCTACAACGGCGTCGCCATCCTGTCGCGCCTGCCGTTCGAGTCGCACGACGTCCAGCACTGGTGCGGCAAGCAGGACTGTCGCCACGCGCTGGCCCATCTGCCGGGCGGGATCGAGCTGCACTGCGTCTATATCCCCGCCGGCGGCGACATCCCCGACCCGGCGGTGAACGACAAGTTTGCCCACAAGCTCCAGTTCCTGGACGAGATGACCCACTGGCTGGGCACGGAGCGGACGCCCGACCGGCCGATGGTGCTGGTCGGCGACCTGAACATCGCGCCGCTGGAACAGGACGTGTGGAGCCACAAGGAGCTGCTGTCCGTCGTCTCCCACACGCCGGTCGAGGTGGAAAAGCTGGCGGCGATGCAGGCGTCGGCCGGCTGGGTCGACGCCATGCGCCGCTTCGTTCCGCCGGAGGAGAAGCTCTACACCTGGTGGAGCTACCGGGCGAAGGACTGGGCCGCCTCCAATCGCGGCCGGCGCCTGGACCACATCTGGGTGACCCCGCCGCTGGAAGGCGCGCTGACGGGCGTCAAGGTGCTGCGCGACGCCCGCGGCTGGGAGCCCAAGCCGTCGGACCATGTGCCGGTGATCGTCGATCTGGCCATCTGAGGGGGAGGGGGCGTCGTGCCCCCTTACTCCAGCAGGTTGATGTTCAGCCGCACCAGTTCCGGCGCGCCGCCTTGCGTGATGCGGAACAGGTGGGCGCAGCCGTTGCGCAGTTCCTCCGCCGGGTCGGCGCGCATGTCCCAGCCGGTGGCGAGCGAATAGAGCGCACGCAGGATGCCGTTGTGGGCGACGGCGCCGGTGGGGCGCCTCTCCGCCGCGAGGTCGGCGAGCCAGGAGCGCAGACGGGCCTGAACCTCGCGCGGGCTTTCGCCGCCGGGCGCCTTGAAGTCCAGCCCCAGCCGGTCGTGGCGGGCCGGCATGCGGCCGTCGGCGCGCAGATCCTCGGTGCGTTCGCCCTCCCACTCGCCCCAGTCCATTTCGACGATCCGCGGCTCCGGCGTGGGATCGAGGCCGAGCAGGAGGGCGGTCTCCCAGGCCCGGCGCTTAGGGCTGGCGACCCAGTGCAGACCGGCCGACTCGGGCGGCAGGCGATAGCGGGCGACCCGTGCGCGGCCGGCGTCGGACAGCGGCTCGTCGATGCTGCCCTGGATGCGCCCTTCGGCGTTCCAGGCGGTCGGGCCGTGGCGGAGGATCAGCAGGCTGGTCATGACAGTACCGGTGCGCGGGGGACGGGATGCGCCGGGAGCTTACCGTTTCGCCGTCTTCTGCACCGGCATTTCCTTCACCTGGGCCAGCGCCACGCGGACGCGCGACAGATCGGGCGCCGCCGCCCGGACGGCGGATTTGGCCGGAGCCTTGGCGGGCTTCGCCGGCGGCTTGGCCGGTTTGACCGCCTTCGCCGCCGCCTCGGCCACCTGCACGCGGCCCTTGCCGCCGCCATGCTTCATGGCGAGCGTCTGGGCCTTGGCGCGGGCGCGGGCCTGCGCCTCCAGGATCTGCGGCGCGCGCGGTTCGCCGGTCTTCGGCGTCCAGGTGCGGAAGGGGCCGGTGTCGACATGGACATGGCCGGTGTGGGCGTACATGGCGTAGCCGCCGCGCTGCATCGCCGCCGCCTCCTCCGCCAGCCGCGAGGGCGGGATGCCGGCGATGGAGAAGTCCGCCGCCTGACCGCGCATGTGATAGGAATTCTCGGCGACGTTCGGATTCGACCGGGCGAGGCTGGCGTTGGTGGCGCGCGACCGGTAGCCGGAGGTGAGGCGAATCGGCGAGTCCGGTGACGCGCCGACGCGCTGGCGCAGTTCCACCAGCATGTCGACCAGGGCCGGATCGACCGGGATCACCTCGTCGCTGCGGCGGTCGCGGAACAGGACGGCGATCTCGCGCATCGCGGCCGGGTCATACCCGTCGCCGGGGCGCCAGTAGGTGACGGACGCCGTCTCGCCGCTGGCGGGATGCTGCAGGACCACGCTGCGCGGTTCGCCGCCCAGCCCGGCGCTGTCCAGCGGCGGCGCGGTGGCGCAGCCGCCAAGCTGCGTCGCGACGGTCAGCACGGCAAGGATACCCAAGGCACGACCGGTCATGCGCATCGCTCTTCCCCCCAAGCTTTGCACGCATCAACGACCCCGCCCGCCCCAATCGTGGCGGGGTTGCACCCCGATCTAATACCAAGATTGTCACAGGAGACCAGTGTGACAAAGCAACCTGTGGCGTAATGAACACGCACAAGCGCTTTTGCTCAGTGGAACCGATTGTTCGGGATTCAACCGGTGCGGACGGCGCCGATCCTACAGGGACAGCTCCATCCCTTCATAGGCCACCAGCGATCCGGGGCGCATCGCCGCCGCCTCCGCCGCGATGGCGTCCAGCGCGTCGTCGGTGCGGGCCGGGTCGTGGTGGAAGATCACCGCGCGGCCGACTCCGGCGGCCTCGGCCAGCCGCAGGCATTCCTGCCAGGTCGAATGGCCCCAGCCGACGCGCGTCGGGTATTCGGCGTCGGTGTAGGTGCTGTCATACACCATCACGTCGGCACCGCGCAGCAGGTCCAGGATCACCGGATCGCGCCCTTCGGCCGGATGTTCGGTGTCGGTCAGGACGCAAAGGCTGCGGCCGCCATGCTCCACCCGGTAGCCGGTGGCGCCGTCGGGATGGTTCAGGCGGCAGGTGCGCACCACGACATCCGGCGCCAGTTCCAGCGTCTGGCCAGCCTGGAAATCGCGGTATTGGCAGTCGGCCCGGAAGATCTCGACCGGCACCGGGAACAGCGGGGCCGTCATCATGTCGGCCAGCACGGTGCGGAAGGGCCGCTCCGGCGGCAGATGCCCGGACCACAGCCGCAGCCGGCTGGCCGGATCGAAAGCCGGCGCGAAGAAGGGCAGGCCGCTGATATGGTCGAGATGGCTGTGGGTCAGCAGCAGGTCGATGTCGACCGGCCCGCCGTCGCGCGCCAGCGACTCGCCCAGCGGCCGGATGCCGGTGCCACAGTCGAAGACGATGTGGGCGCCGCCGCAGCGCACCTCGATGCAGGCGGTGTTGCCGCCATAGCGCACGGTGGCCGGGCCGGGCGCCGCGATGCTGCCGCGCACGCCCCAGAAGCGCACGGTGAAGGAGGACCCGCCGCCGGACTCTTCAGGAGAGGGCGGTCGCGCGGGATCGGTGGTCGAACGAACGGTCATGACGGCGCCATCGTGGCGGCCCCGCTTGCCCAAGTCTAGCAAATCTCTCCCCCGCGCATCTCTTCCGGGCAGATCCCTCGGGTCGGGGGACAAGACTTCCGAACGGGCCGTGTCACGAGTCGTCACCCTACGAAGGGCATCTGTCCAAACCCATAAGATGTGGTAGGTTGGGGCTCGTCGCGCATTGCGCGGCCTGACTCGATGATTTCCCAAGGGTCCCCGCGCGGGTGGGGACCGGCTCCGGCGGAACCCGACGCGGATGGATCCTGACAAGCTCGCCAAAGTCCTCGCCATGGCCGAGTCGGAGCATCAGGGCGAGGCGCTGTCCGCCCTGCGCGCCGCCCGCATCATGCTGTCCCGTGCCGGCCTGTCCTTCCGCGATCTGGCGGAGCGCGCCCGCAATCCGGCACCGCCCGCGGCCGAGCCGCCGCCTGCCGCCCAGCCTGCCGAACCCGCCGGTGCGCCGGCCCCGCCGCCGCCGCCGGACGAACTTGTCCGCGGCCTGCGGCGGCAGGTGAAGGACCTGGAACTGGAACTCGCCACCCTGCGGCGGCAACTGGACAAGGCGGCGGGCGATGCCGACCGCCAGCGCGAGGAGGCCGACCGCTGGCGCACTCTGGCGCGCGAAACGGCGGAAAAGCTGTGGGACATGGGCAAGGCGCTGGAGCGCAAGCACTCCCGCCATGCCGACAGCGACAAGCGCCGCGCCGTGCTGGACCTGCTGCAGGACCCCGGCAGCGCGCTGCTGTCCGACCGCGAGATCGCCCGGCGTGTCGGCGTGTCGCCGCACGACGTCGGGCACTGGCGCCGCCGGATGGCCATCGTCGGCCGCAAGCTGCGGCTGCTGCCGGTGGTGCCGCGGGGGCGCGGCCTGTGGGTCGGGCCTTCGGCCTGTGGCCTGGGCGCGGCCCGGCTGGGCAAGCTTTCGGGCGGGCCGAAAATGGGTGGACCGCAGTCGGGCGGGCGTCACCGCTGGCTTGGCTTCGCCGGCGAGGTCACCATCGCCGAACGGGGCAGCCGCCGCGAACTGGCCTCGGTCGGCCGGCGCTGATCTGGCGGCTCAGGGCACCAGCCGGTAGCCGCCGGGTTCCGTCACCAGGATGCGGGCGTTGGACGGATCGGCCTCGATCTTCTGGCGCAGGCGGTAGACGTGGGTCTCCAGCGTGTGGGTGGTGACCGCCGCGTTGTAGCCCCAGACCTCGCCCAGCAGGGTTTCGCGACCGACCACCAGATCGCCGGCCCGGTACAGGTATTTCAGGATCGCCGTTTCCTTCTCGGTCAGGCGGATCTTGCGGTTGGTGGCCTCCTCCAGCAGCAGCTTGGCGCCGGGGCGGAAGCTGTAGGGGCCGATGGCGAAGACCGCGTCCTCCGTCTGCTCGAACTGCCGCAGCTGGGCGCGCAGCCGGGCGATCAGCACCCCCAGGCGGAAGGGCTTGGTCACATAGTCGCTGGCGCCGGATTCCAACCCCAGGATGGTGTCGGCATCGCTGGCCGACGCCGTCAACATGATGATGGGGCAGCGCACCCCTTCGCGCCGCAGCAGCTTGCAGACGTCGCGCCCGTCCATGTCCGGCAGTCCGACGTCGAGCAGGATGGCGGAGAAGCCGGTTCCCGTCTCGCTCGCCTTGCGGACCGCATTCAGCGCGCCGGCGCCGTCGCCGGCCTCCTCCGTCTCCAGCTCCTCCAGCAGGCGAAGCTGTTCGGCCAGCGACTGGCGCAGGGCGGTGTCGTCGTCGACCAGGAGGATGTGCTTTGCGATGGTCATGGTCCGCGGCACGAAGTCGGAAGTCGGGAATCGGGGGCCGCCGCCGTCAGGGCCGGGGGCGGCGCCTTAGTAGCATGGCGCCGGTGGATTGTCGTGATGGCTTGTGGCGAAGAGGACGGGCTATCCAGAGGGGTCTTCTACAGCACCGCCAGCAGCGCCGCCGCCCCATCGGCGTCCGCGGCGGCAAGGACGATCCGCTCGGGCCGCAAGCCGAGGTCCCGCAAGGCGGCGGCGACGGTCTCGTCCGGCACCGCGACATGGCGCATCAGGGCCAGCGCCCCCTGTTCCAGATTGCGGCGCACCGCGGCCTCCTCGGTGGTCAGACCCGGCTCGGTCCAGTGCAGGCGTTCGACCAGCGCGGTGAAGCGCAGGCGGCGGCTGTCGGCCGGCAGGCTGGCGGCGAGGTTGGGCAGGGCGTTGCCGTCCAGTAGGACCGGCGCGCCGTCGGGCAGCCGCGACAGCGCGACGTCGGCGGCCAGGATCGCCGACGGATCGACCCGCGGGTGCGGGCCGGGCAGGGCGTGCAGCATGATGCCGGCCCCGGCGGCGCGCAACGCCTCGGCCATGCGGCGGGCATAGGCGTCGGCGAGGGTATCGGCAGCGAGATCGGCCGGCATCACCAGATGCACGGGTGCGGTCGGATCGGGGGATGTCGAACGGGTGGTCACGGGGGAAAGGCTCCCGGTTGAAGGGCTGCGGCGGCCATCCCGGCGCCCATGGTCAAGGCGGCGGGGCGGGCCGTAGAAGGTGCCGGCTCCGCTCGGTCGGCGGGCCGGCCTGCGGCGCGGGATGGTCCCCGCGCCGGGCAGGCTAGCCGGATCGTTGTGTCCCCGGCAACGGTGTGGCGCGCGGGAATTGCTGGACAGGGGCGCGCCACCTGCGCTTTGCTTCGCCCGCCGAACGCACCATGTCCCGTTTTACGCGCCCCATCCGGCGCACCCGCTACGCAAAGCCGCTGACGATGCAAGCCGAACGCACCTCCGCCACCACCACGGTCACCCTGTCCACCCCCGCGGCAGCCGTCGCGGCGGCGCCCATCGACGAGGCCGCCGTGCGCGCCGTCGACCGGGCGCTGGCCGCCCTGCGCCGGGGCGAGGTGGTGGCGATCGAGACCGCCGACGGCACGGTCGGCGCCGCGGTGTCGGTGGAGTCGGTGGCGCTCGACGCCGTGGAGCGGCTGAAGGCGCTGACCGGCGGCACCCCGCGGCTGGTGGTCACCCGTCGCCGCGCCGTGGTTCTGGGGCTGGCCGACGCCGAGGCGGCGCAGCCGGTCAGCGACATCACCGACGATCAGGCGCCAGGCGCCGCGGCGGAGGCGTTCGGCGCCATGACGCTCGACCGGCCCGGCGGGCTGACCGCCGACCAGGCCCATGCGCTCGCCGATCCCGAACAGCATCCGCAGGCCCAGGATGCGCTGCCGCCCGGCCTGGCCGCCGTCGAGGCCTGCCCCGGCAGCCGCGAGGCCGCGGCGGTGGACCTCGCCCGGCTGGCCCGCCTGCTGCCCGCCGCCATCACCGCCGACCTGCCGTCGTCGCCCCGGAAGAGCGCCCCGACGAGCGCCAAGGAGTGGGCGGCGGAGCATGACCTGCTGCTGGTGCGTGCATCGGACGTTGCCGATTACCGGGTGCATGTGGTGCGGACGCTGCGCCGCGTCGCCGACGCGCGGGTGCCGTTGGTCGGGTCGGAAAACACGCGCATCTACGCCTTCCGCCCTGCCGACGGCGGGCCGGAGCATCTGGCCATCGTCATCGGCGATCCCGATCCGCAGCAACCGGTGCTGGCCCGCCTGCATTCGGAATGCTTCACCGGGGACCTGCTGGGGTCGCTGCGCTGCGACTGCGGCGACCAGCTGCGCGGCGCCATTGCCGAGATCGCCCGGCAGGGCAGCGGCGTGCTGCTGTATCTGGCGCAGGAGGGCCGCGGCATCGGGCTGGTCAACAAGCTGCGCGCCTACCGCATCCAGGACCGCGGCTTCGACACGGTGGACGCCAACGAGATCCTCGGCTTCGAGGCGGACGAGCGCGTCTATCTGCCGGCGGCGGAGATGCTGCGGCAGCTTGGCTTCGAGTCCGTGCGGCTGATGACCAACAACCCGGAGAAGCTGCGCCAGCTCGCCCGCTGCGGCATCGCGGTGGTGGAGCGGGTGGCCCACATCTTCCCGGCCAACGGCCACAACGAGGCCTATCTCCGCACCAAGGCGGAACGCAGCGGCCACATGTTCTGACCCTGCCGCCGCGTTTCGGGAAGCTGAAGCGGGGCAAGGCAGGAATCGCCGCGCCGGCCCGGCAGTTCTTGCCGACCGAACTGCGGTGGGAATCGGATTCCGGGTGATGAGCGTCCGGATCCTCCCGAATCGATCGAATCCGGGTAGGATCGGTCGCCCCGGCTTGGCACGCCGCTTGCTGTATCTGTCGTGACCACCGAGCCGGGAGACCGCCCATGGCCATCGACGCCACCACCATCGACAGCAGCGCCGTCCAGCGTCCGGCGCCGCGCGAAAAGGCGTCGCCGGTCATCAGCGACGGCCACAACGGCGGCCCGGTGGAAATCCAGGGCGAGATGTCCTTCTGGGACTTCCTGGACATCATCAACCCGCTGCAGCACATCCCGATCGTCAGCACCATCTATCGCGAGATCACCGGCGACACCATCCAGCCGTCCATGCGGATCATGGGCGACATGCTGTATGGCGGTGTGATCGGCGGCATGGCCTCCATCGCCAACGCGGTGGTCGAGCAGGCGACGGGTCAGGATGTCGGCGAGACGGTCATGGCCTCGCTCGGCTTTGGGGACGGTGACCATCCCACCGCCTCCACCGCCGTCGCGGACGCCTCGGGGGGGCCGGCGGCGTCCGGCTCCCCCGCGGAGCCGCCCGCGCAGCCACAGCAGGCGCAGCAGTCTGCCGCCGGCGGGCTTGCCGCCGCGCTGGCCGCCGCCAAGCCCGCCGATCTCGGGTCGGCGCAGCAGCCGGCGGCCGGGCAGCCGGTCCGGCTTGCGGCCGCCACCTCCGCCGCCAAATCCGCGGATGCCTCGCCGGTCCTGACCGCACAGCTCGCGGCCGGGGCGGTTCCCCATCCCAGCAAGATGCCGGCGCGCGACACGCCGCTGGCCAGCTCCGCTCTGGCGAAGCACAGCGCGCCGCGCTATGCCGCGACGATCCCCGGAGCGGTGACGGCGAATGCGCGCGCCGCCGGTGCGGCGGCGGTTAATGGCAATGGCGGCGGCCAGCCCCAGACCGCCGCCGGGCAGGCGGCCGCCCAGCCAGCCGAAGCAGCCCCGGCGGCCGGGCCGACTCCGGTTCCGCCGGACATGCTGTCGGAGACGATGATGCGCAACCTCGCCAAGTATGAGCAGTCGCGCAAGGCGGCGCAGGGTGCCGCGAGCAGCACCACGCGGGTGTCGGGATGAGCATCGAGATCACGGTGACGCCGGATGACGGCGGCAAAGATGGCGGCAATGACGGCGGGCCGGTCACCACCGGCCGGCTGCGCTGGCCGGGCGGGGAGGTGCCCTGTGTGCTGGGCCGCGGCGGCGTCCGTGCCGACAAGCGGGAGGGCGACGGCGCCACCCCCGTCGGCCGTTTCCCGCTGCGCCGCGTGCTGTGGCGTGCCGACCGGCTGGCTCCGCCGGAGACCGGGCTGCCGCTCCAGCCCATCGCCGAGCATGACGGCTGGTGCGACGCGCCGGAGGACCCCGCCTACAACCGTCCGGTCATCCGGCCCTATCCCGCCAGCCACGAGGAGATGTGGCGGGACGATCACGTCTACGACGTCGTGGTGGTGATGGGGCACAATGACGACCCGGTGGTGCCGGGGATGGGCAGCGCCGTGTTCCTGCACCTCGTCCGCCCGGACCGGGCGCCGACCGCCGGCTGCGTCGCGCTGGCGCCCGACGACATGCTGCGCCTGCTGAAGGACTGCGGGCCGGGAAGCGCGCTGAGCGTCGCTGGCCCACCCGCCTGATGACGCCGCTGGTTACTGGGCCGGGCCGATTATTGGGCAGGGTAGGGGCGTGCTCCGAAAATCGCCGTGCCGACCCGCACATGGGTGGCGCCGAAGCGGACGGCGGTCTCGTAATCGCCGCTCATGCCCATGCTGATTTCCGACAGCCCCAGCCGGCGGGCCATCTCCGCCAGCAGGGCGAAATGCATCGCCGGCTCCTCGTCCACCGGCGGAATGCACATCAGCCCGGTGACGGGCAGCCCCAGCCGGTCGCGGCAGTCGGCCAGGAAGGCCTCCACCTCCGCCGGGGCGATGCCGGCCTTCTGCGGTTCCTCGCCGGTGTTGACCTCGATCAGGCAGCGCGGACGGCGGCCGGATTTCGCCATTTCCTCCGCCAGCGCCTCCGCCAGCTTCGGGCGGTCCAGCGTCTGGATCACGTCGAACAGGGCGACGGCTTCCCGGACCTTGTTGGTCTGCAGCGGACCGATCAGGTGCAGCTCCAGCTCCGGAAAGCGCTCCTTCAGCGCCGGGAACTTGGCCTTGGCCTCCTGCACCCGGTTCTCGCCGAACACGCGCTGGCCCGTGGCGAGCGCCTCCTCCACCGCTTCGGCCGGATGGGTCTTCGACACGGCGACCAAGGTCACCGAACCGTCGCCGCGCCCGCAGGCCGATGCGGTTTCCGCGATGGCGCGTCGCACCGAGTCGAGCCGTGCCGCCACGCTGTCCGCGCCGGCGGAACCGCCTGCTTCGGCGCCGGTTTGCGTATCTCTGCCAGTGCCCTGCGTCGTCGTCATGGCCGCCCCCAATCCGGTCGCTGCGGGTGTACAGCGCTTCCGCGGCGTGTTAGCGGACGGTTCGCGGAAACGCAAGCGCCCCAAGCGACCATGCCCTTTGCGTCCGGATCGCCGGTGCGGGGGATCGTCATCGTTTTTGCACATCGAGGAGACCTCCGCATGCGGAGTCCGTTTCGTTCCCTGCTCTCCGTCCTGACGTCGGCGGCCCCCGCCGGCCTCCTTGCCGCCGCGCTCGCCGTCTGGTCCGTCGCCACCCCCGCCCACGCCGAAGACCATGGGAAGCCGGCCGCCAAGGCTGATGCCAAAGCGAAGCCCGGCGCCAAGAACGGCAAGGCCAAGCTGATGCTCGGCTCGCCGATGACCAAGGTGCGCTTCAGCGAGCCGGCCTTTCCGCTGACGGACGACGGCACCTATCGCAGCTTCATGGACAGGATTCTGGACGAATACGGCCGCCGCTGTGTGCGGCAGGAGCAGTTCGGCTGGGAAATCGCGAAGGACGATCAGGAACGGCTCGATTATATCTTCCAGGGGACGATGGCGAATTACGGCCGGCTCGGCTACCTGCTGGGGGAAATCCATCCCAAGTCGGTGACCGATCCGGAAACCCTCGCCTTCCTCGCCGACCGCAACAAGGAGCGCTACCTGCTGGTCTGGACGCCGCTGGAGTCGTCGGTGCTGTTCATGATGTGCGACACCGCGGCCAAGGACGCCAAGGCCGACCAGCCAAAATCCGCCCCGAAGAAATAAGGCGGTTCGGAACAACGAAAAGGCGGCGGATTTCTCCGCCGCCTTTCGCGTTCGTGCCGTCCGGGATCGCGCGCGCTCAGAAAGCGAAGCGGGTATCCCACAGGACGATGTTGGCGTCGTTCTTCACGCCGCCGACCTTGTTGTCGAGATAGCTGTATTCCAGACCCGTGGTCAGGCCCGGCGCCACGGTGTAGGTCACGCCGGCCTGCCAGACATGGGCGCGGGAGTTCAGGCCGGCGAAGTTGCCGTCGATGCCCTTGGCGTCGGTGTAGGTTGCGGCCAGGATGACCGGACCCAGCGTGTAGTTGGCGCCGACGATCCACAGCTGCTGATCGTCCACGCCGCGGGTGCCGGTGGCATAGCCGCTGTCGCCGCTGAAGGCGTAGCTGCCGCCGATCTTGAAGTCGGCATAGGACACATTGGCGCCGACATGGACCGAGGACAGATCCTCCAGCCCGCTGGCCGCCTTGGCGAACTGGTAGGCGGCGCTCGCCTCCACGCCGAAACCGCCGAACGCGCCCTTGTAGGTGGCCTGGACCTCGCCCATGTCGCGATAGGCGGTGGTGTTCTTGCGGCGGTTCACGTCGGTGTTGCTGCTGCCGTACACCGGGGTGTAGGCGGCGCCGACCTGGAACCCGGCGACGCTCGGCGTCAGGTAGACGATCTTGGTGCTGGCGTCGCCCGACTCCAGCGTGCGCAGGCTGCCCAGCACATAGGGGGCGCCGGTGGCGTTCACGTAGTAGTTCAGGAACTGGGCGTCGGGCGAGCCCTCGATGCCTTCGACGTTCGGGCCGATGATGCCGTATTCGTCCGACAGGCCGTTGATCACGCCGGCCTGCACCGTGCCGAAGCCGCCATTCACGAAGATGTAGGCGCGGTCGCTGTCGGTGCTGCGGTTGTTGGCGGTGCCGCCGGAGGCGCGCAGGCGCAGGCGGGCGCCGTATTCCAGGCCGTTGTCGGCCTTGGCCGTCGGCGTGATGTTGAGGCGGAAGCGGTTGGCGAACTCGGTCTGGCGCAGCCCGGTGTCATTGTCCTGGTCGACATAGGCGCCCTGGAACCAGGCGTCGCCACCCAACAGGATATCGAACTTGGCCTGGGCCGAGGCGGTGCCGCAGCCGGCGGCGAGGGCGACGGCTGCACAGCCGATGACGAGAGAGCGCTTCATGGAGTGTCATCCTGGATGCATGCGCCCAATGGGAAGCGGGGCGCGAGCGGTGTCTTGTGCTCCAAGACTTAATCCCGTCCCCCGGCGACCGACAAGTGGCGGCGATGGGGGAAGTCCCCGCATCCCAAGGACAGTGGCGGGAAAAACACGCACTCCCGGATCATGTAAATTCATATACTAAGTATTTGGCGAATTGCTTGGATTTGCTTGTAAAGCGACTCGCTGTCTTTGACCCTAAAGGGGTAACCCTTTTGGCGAGGGTTCGGGTGGCGGTCCGGCAGGCCGGCAGGACAAAAAAAGAGGCGGCGGATTTCTCCGCCGCCTTCGCGTCTGCTGCCAGGAGCCTGCTTCTTAGAAAGCGAAGCGGGTGTCCCACAGAACGATGTTGGCATCGTTGTTGACGCCGCCCGACTTGTTGTCGACGTAGCTGTACTCCAGGCCCGTGGTCAGGCCGGGGGCGACGGTGTAGGTCACGCCGGCCTGATAGATGTGGGCGCGGGCATAGTCGGCGGCGGTGGCGGCACCGGTGCCGACATTGGCGCCCTTGGCGTCGGTGTAGGTGGCGGCCAGGATCACCGGACCCAGGGTGTACTGGGCACCGACCAGCCAGACCTGGTTGTCGTCGACGCCGCGATGGCCCTTGGCATAGCCGCTGTCGCCGCTGAAGGCATAGCTGCCGCCGAGGGCGAAGGCGCCGTAGGAGATGGTGGCGCCGGTGTGGATCGACGACAGGTCTTCGAAGCCGGTCGGGGCCTGGGCGAACTGGTAGGCGACGCTGGCTTCCAGGCCGACGCCGCTGAAGGCGCCCTTATAGTAGGCCTGGATTTCACCCATGTCGTTGTAGGTGACGTTCTTGCGGCGGTTCACGTCGGTGCCGCTGCTGCCGTAGGTCGGGGTGTAGGCGGCCGACAGCTTGAAGCCGGCGAAGCTCGGGGTCGAGTAGACGATCTTGGTGCTGGCGTCGCCCGACTCGAGCGTGCGCAGCGAACCCGTCACGTACGGCAGCGAGGTGACGCCGTAGTAGAGGCCGTAGAAGCCGTCCGGGCTGCCCGAGATGCCGTCGACGTTCGGGCCGATGACGCCCGAGTCGTCCGACGGGCCGTTGGTCACGCCGGCCTGCACCGAACCGAAGGTGCCGTTCACGAAGATGTAGGCGCGGTCGTAGTCGGTGCTGCGGGCGTTGTTGGTGCCGTTGCTGGCACGCAGACGCAGGCGGGCGCCGTATTCCAGACCGTTGTCGGCCTTGGCCGTCGGGGTGACGGTCAGACGGAAGCGGTTGGCGAACTCGGTCTTGCGCAGGCCGTTGTCGTTGTCCTGGTCGACATAGGCGCCCTGGAAGAAGGCATCGCCGCCCAGCAGGACGTCGAACTTGGACTGGGCCGAGGCGGTGCCGCAGCCGGCGGCGAGGGCGACGGCTGCACAGCCGATGACGAGAGAGCGCTTCATGGATTGTCCATCCTTGTGCATACGCCCCGTTTGACCGGGAGCGGCGGTTGTGCTTTCGGCCGTGACCGTCGGGTCAGGGACCTTATGCGTATGACTTAATCGCGAGTTGTTTGGCCCGACAAGGGGGAAACTGACGTGCCTTCACGCATCCGCAACACAGTTGCGGGAAAAGCACACAGGTAACTCGCTGAAAAGAAAGAAGAAATTGGATTTGCCGCTTTTTTGGCGCATGTGCGGCCCAGCTTTTGGGCGTTCTGCCCGCGCCGCGGGCACAGGTTTGGGCACAAAAAAAGAGCGGTGGCCGAAGCCACCGCCCTCTCTTTCCGTTTCCGGACGTTTGATCGGAGGACCGATTAGAACGCCAGGATCGAACGGACCAGCACGACGTTGCCCTTGTCGCTGAGGGCCGCGGTCTCGGCATCCAGCTTGAAGTAGTCGTACTGAGCCTGCAGGGTCAGGCCCGGAGCGACGGTGTAGCCGACGCCGATTTCGTAGACCTGCAGCTCGCGATCGCCGGAGATGGCAACCGAGCCGGCGTCCTTGCCGTTCTTGTAGTTGGCGCCGACGACGATCGGGCCGGTGGTGTACTGAGCGCCGACAACCCAGTTGCGGGTGTTCTCGGTGAACAGGCCGGTACGGTCGTTCAGGCCCGACTTGCCGAAGTCGGTGTAGCTGCCGCCGACGGCGAAGCCGGCGTAGCCGACGCTGGCGCCAACCTGCCAGGCGTTCAGGTCCTTGTAGTTCGAACCGGCGACGTTGTCGACGGCCTGGCCCCAGAAGTAGCCGGCGCTGCCCTTGACGGTCACGCCGCCGAAGGTGTTGTTGTAGTTCGCGCCGACTTCGACCATGTCGGTGTAGGTGCCGTTGCCGCCGCCAGCGAAGGTGCCGACCGGCTTAGTGCGGTTGACGTCCGTGCCCGAGCTGTCGTTACGCGGGGTGTAGCTGGCGCCCAGCTGCAGACCGGCGAAACGCGGGGAGAAGTAAACGATCTTGGTCGAGTTGCCGTCCGGGTTCAGCGACGGCCAAATGATGCTGTTGCCGGTAACGGTCGCGGCCGGGCCGTTGCCACCGATGTTGGTGTTCGGGCCGAAGTAGTTCTGGACCTGATCGACCAGCGCCAGCGGCAGGTAGTCGGTCGGGGCCGAAACGTAGGTCTCGTCGTTGAACGAGTTGGTCACGCCCATGCGGACCTGACCGAAGGTGCCCTGCGCGAAGATGTAAGCGCGGTCAGCGTCGGTGGTACGGGCGTTGTTGGCGCCGGAGTTGGCGCGGATGCGCATGCGGGCACCGTACTCCAGGCCGTTGTCGGCCTTGGCGGACGGGATGATGTTGATGCGCATGCGGTTGCGGAATTCGGTCGAACGCAGGCCGGAGTCGCGATCCTGATCGACGTAGCCGGCTTCGAAGTAGGCGTCGCCGCCGACCTTGACTTCGAACTTGGCCTGGGCATTGGCGGCGCCAGCGCCGAGGGCGAGAGCGGCGGCGGCAGCGCCGGCCAGCAGATAACGGTTCATGATTGTTGCCTCCATCCTGGCAGCAGATGTTTCAGCCTGGTTGACGTCCTGGCTGAGACTTTCGTACGCACCCCGGCCCTTGCCAGCAAGCGGCAAATCTCCCCGATTGCTGCATTGGGGGGACAGTGTGTCGCACGGAGCACACTAAGAAGGCCCCCCTGTCCGCCCCGCCACAGTCGAAGCCGGCAGACCCCGCCTGTTGTCGCCCTGTTGTCGCGAGGCGGGGCAAAGACGCTTCCGCTGTTGCGTGGGGCCGTCCACTTATGGTCTGTTCACCGGCATTCCGCGCGTGACTCGCGCGCGGCAACCCCATTTCTGAACCGGGTTCCCGACCATGCGCCGTTCGACCGCCCTTCGCCTTGTCCCTGTACTGCTCGCGGCTTCCGTCTCGATCGCCGGCTGCGCAAGCTGGGGCGGCAAGACCGAAACCGTCGAAGAGCAGATGAAGAACAAGGACTACAAGTTCGGCAGCCTGCTCGGCACCGACGGCGGCCTGAACCTGTTCGGCAAGAACAAGCGCGGCGGCGACCAGGACAGCGCCGGCGGCATCGGCGTCAACAGCTTCCTGTGGCGCGCCTCGCTCGACACGCTGTCCTTCATGCCGATCGCCTCGGCCGATCCGTTCGGCGGCGTGATCCTGACCGACTGGTACACCCCGCCCGAGTCGCCGAACGAGCGCTTCAAGGTCAACCTCTACATCATGGACCGCCAGCTGCGCGCCGACGGCGTGCGGGTGTCGGTGTTCCGCCAGCAGCGGGCCGGCAACGACTGGCGCGAGGTCGCGGTCGGGCCGGAGACCGCCGGCCAGCTGGAGGATGCGGTGCTGACCCGCGCCCGCCAGCTTCGCGTGTCGCAGAACGCCGCCGCCCGCTGACGCGGCGGCCTCCGCCGGCCTTCCCGGGCCGGTGGGGGCAGGTCAGGCAAGCATCCGGTCATCTGGTACAACGGAAAACGGCGTCGCGCTCATGTCGCGTTACAATGTCAAGGAAACCGAGGCGAAGTGGCAGGGCGTGTGGGACGGCAAGGGCTGTTTCACCGCGCGCGAGGACGCCTCCCGGCCCAAATACTATGTGTTGGAGATGTTCCCCTATCCGTCGGGGCGCATCCACATGGGCCACGTCCGCAACTACACCATCGGCGACGTGATCGCGCGCTTCAAGCGCGCCAAGGGCTTCAACGTCCTGCACCCGATGGGCTGGGACGCCTTCGGCCTGCCGGCCGAGAACGCCGCGCTGGAGAAGAAGGTCCACCCGGCCGCCTGGACGCGCGAGAACATCGCGACCATGCGCGGGCAGCTGAAGACGATGGGCCTGTCCATCGACTGGGACCGCGAGATCGCCACCTGCGACGTGGAGTATTACCGCCACGAGCAGAAGATGTTCCTGGATTTCCTGAAGGCGGGCCTGGCCTACCGCAAGGAATCCTGGGTGAACTGGGATCCGGTGGACAACACCGTTCTCGCCAACGAGCAGGTGATCGACGGCCGCGGCTGGCGCACCGGCGCGCTGGTGGAAAAGCGCAAGCTGTCGCAGTGGTTTCTGAAGATCACCGCCTATGCCGAAGACCTGCTGAAGGGCCTGGAGTCGCTGGACCGCTGGCCCGAGCGCGTCCGCATCATGCAGGAGAACTGGATCGGCAAGTCCACCGGCGTCCGCTTCCGCTTCAAGATCAAGGGGCGCGAGGAGGAGCTGGAGGTCTTTACCACCCGGCCCGACACGCTGTTCGGCGCCTCCTTCGCCGCGATCTCCCCGAATCACCCGCTGGCCGCCGAACTGGCCGCCTCCAGCCCGGAACTGGCCGAGTTCATCGCCGAGTGCAACCGGCTGGGCACCAGCGAGGAAGCGATCGAGACGGCGGAGAAGCGCGGCTTCGACACCGGCCTGAAGGTCGTGCATCCCTTCGATCCGTCGTGGGAGCTGCCGGTCTATGTCGCCAACTTCGTGCTGATGGAATACGGCACGGGCGCGATCTTCGCCTGCCCGGCGCATGACCAGCGCGACCTGGATTTCGCCCGCAAGTATGGCCTGCCGGTGCGTCCGGTGGTGATCCCGGCCGACGCCGATCCGGCGGCCTTCGAGGTCGGGACCGAGGCCTACACCGGTCCCGGCGTGCTGCGGAACTCCGCCTTCCTCGACGGGCTCGACACCGAGTCGGCCAAGGACGAGGCCGGCAAGCGGCTGGAGGCGGCGGGCCAGGGCGAGCGCACCACCCAGTACCGCCTGCGCGACTGGGGCGTGTCGCGCCAGCGCTATTGGGGCTGCCCGATCCCGGTCATCCATTGCGAGTCGTGTGGCATCGTCCCGGTTCCGGACGACCAGCTGCCGGTCGTGCTGCCGGAGGACGTGACCTTCGACAAGCCCGGCAACCCGCTGGCCCACCACCCGACCTGGAAGCACACGACCTGCCCGACCTGCGGCAAGCCGGCGGTGCGGGAGACCGACACCTTCGACACCTTCATCGAGTCGTCGTGGTATTTCGCCCGCTTCTGCTCGCCGAAGACCGAGGATGCGGCCTTCACCCGCGACTCGGTCGATTACTGGCTGGGCGTCGACCAGTATATCGGCGGCATCGAGCATGCGGTCCTGCACCTGCTCTACAGCCGCTTTTGGACGCGCGCGCTGAAGACCTGCGGCTATCTGGATCTGGAAGAGCCGTTCACCGGCCTGTTCACCCAGGGCATGGTCAATCACGAGACCTACAAGGACGCCGGCACCGGCGCCTGGCTGGCCCCGACCGACCTGACCAGGAACGACAAGGGCGAGTGGGTCCGGGCCGACAGCGGCGCGCCGGTCACCGTCGGCCGCGTCGAGAAGATGTCGAAGTCCAAGAAGAACGTGGTGGACCCGGCGCACATCATCGGCACCTATGGTGCCGACGCCGCCCGCCTGTTCATGCTGTCGGACAGCCCGCCGGAACGCGATCTGGAATGGACCGAGGCCGGCATCGACGGCGCCTGGCGCTACATCAACCGCCTGTGGCGGATGGTGACCGAGGCGCCGGTGGAGTTGCCCGCCGCCGGCGCTCCTAGCCCCGAGTCGTTCGGCCCGAAGGCCGAGGCCGCCCGCCGTCTGGTCCACAAGACCATCTCCGGCGTGTCGGAGGATCTCGACAAGTTCCGCTTCAACAAGGCGGTCGCCCGCGTCCGCGAGCTGTCCAACGCGCTGGGCGAGCTGGACGGCAAGGGCGAGGGCGAGGCCTGGGTCCTGCGCGAGGGCTTCGAGTCGCTGGTCCGTCTCGTCGGTCCGATGATGCCGCATCTGGGCGAGGAGCTGTGGGCGCAGCTGGGGCACACCACCCTGCTGGCCGATCAGCCCTGGCCGGAAGCCGACCCCGCCCTGGTGGTGGAGGACAGCGTCAAGGTCGCGGTCCAGGTCAACGGCAAGCTGCGCGCCACGCTGGAGCTGCCGCGAGACATGAACAAGGACGCGGCGGAGCAGGCGGCGCTTGCCGACGCCAACGTCCAGCGCGCCATGGACGGCAAGCCGGCGCGCAAGGTCATCGTCGTCCCGAACCGGGTGATCAATGTCGTCGTCTGATACCAGACCGTTCCGTCAGGCCATGGCGCGGGGGCTGTTCGCCCTCGCGCTCGGTCTGTCCGCCCTGTCGCTGACGGGTTGCGGTTTCCAGCCGCTCTACGGCGGCAAGGGTGTCGGAGCCGCCGCGGCCGACCGGTTGATGGAGGTCGACATCGCGTCGATCCCCAACCGGGAGGGACAGAAGCTCCGCAACCTGCTGATCGACAACTTCTATCCGTCGGAGCGGCCGAGCAATCCGCGCTACCGGCTGGATGTGGCGCTGTCGGCGTCGGAGCAGAAGCTTGCGTTGCAGAAGGACGCCACCGCGGTGCGCGCCCAGCTGCTGGTCAACGCCCCCTATCGGCTGACCGACACCCAGACCGGGCAGGTGGTGTTCCAGTCCAGCTCGCGCTCGATGGTCAGCTACAACACGCTGGAGCAGCATTACGCCGCCATCGTGACGGTGCAGAGCGCCTATGACCGGGCACTCGAGGACATTTCCAACGACATCACCACCCGCGTCGCCATGTATCTCGGCCGCGGGTCCTGACCGGCCGGAGATGCAAGGGTGAAGCTCCAGCCCAAGGCGATCGACGGTTTTCTGCGCAGCCCGGACCGCAAGGTCCGGGCGGTGCTGCTTTATGGCCCCGACTCGGGTCTCGTGCGCGACCGCGCCCAGACGCTGGGCAAGACGGTGGTGCAGGACCTGTCCGATCCGTTCCGCGTCGCCGAGTTCCTGGGTCGCGCGATTGCCGACGATCCGGCGCGGCTGGCGGACGAGGCGGCGGCGATCTCCTTCACCGGCGGCCGGCGCCTGATCCGCGTCCGCGACGCGGAGGACAACTGCACCGCCGCCTTCACCGCCTTCTTCGAGACTCTGCCGCCGGGCGACAGTCTGGTGGTCGTCGAGTCGGGTGACCTGTCGGCCCGCTCCAAGCTGCGGCTTCTGTTCGAGGGGGCGGATGCCGGCGCCGCGATCCCCTGTTATGTCGAGGAGGAGGCTTCGCTCGGCCGCGTCATCGCCGACATCCTGCATGGTCACGGGCTGACCGCCGACCCCGACGTGCTGAGCTTCCTGGCCGCCAACCTCGTCGGCGACCGCATGGTGGCGCGCGGCGAGGCCGAGAAGCTGGCGCTCTATATGGGCAAGGAAAAGCGCGTGCGGCTGGAGGATGCCCAGGCCTGCATCGGCGACAGCGCCGCCCTGTCGATGGACGAGCCGGTGTGGGCGGCGGCGGAGGGCGATTTCGCCACGCTCGACCGCTCGTTGGCGCGGCTGTTTGCCGAGGGCACCTCGCCGGTGCCGATCCTGCGCGGCGCCCAGCGCCATTTCCAGCGCCTGCAGCTGCTGACCGCCCAGGTCGCCGCCGGCAAGTCGCCGGAGGCCGCCGTCGAGTCGCTGCGCCCGCCGGTCTTCTTCAAGCTGAAGACCCGGCTGGTCAGACAGGCGCGCCACTGGTCGCCCAACCATGTCCGACAGGCGCTGGAACGGCTGGTCGATGCCGAGGCCGACTGCAAGCGCACCAACATGCCGGACGAGACGCTGTGCGCCCGCGTGCTGTTCCAACTGGCGTCCCTGGGCGCCCGGCGCTGACTTGACCATTGGGACGCCCGCGCTATCTGGCGGGGCATGAGCGACGCCACATACTCCGCGCCACCGCCCGCCCCCTTCCGGGTGCGCTGGTGGCAACCCCTGCTGTTCTGGGTCATCGTCAACGCCTGGGGCTTCGTCGAACGCGGCGGCCAGCCCTTCG
Organism: Azospirillum sp. B2RO_4; assembly: GCF_051124815.1. Classification (NCBI taxonomy): domain Bacteria; kingdom Pseudomonadati; phylum Pseudomonadota; class Alphaproteobacteria; order Rhodospirillales; family Azospirillaceae; genus Azospirillum; species Azospirillum sp. B2RO_4. The sequence continues at coordinate 114,338 of NZ_CP118485.1, forward strand.
CCGGGCACCAGCCGTCCCCCCTGCAGCCGCCGGGATGGGTGTTCCCGGTCATGTGGTTCACGCTGAACGTCTTCCAGATCTGGGGCGACATCCGCCTGCTCGACCCGGCGCGGCGAATCCGCAGCCGTGGCCTGCTGATCGGGCTCCAAGCGGTGACCTGGGTGATCTACGCCACCTTCAGCCTCGTCTATTTCACGCTGGGCAGCTCGGTCCTTGCCGCGGCCTGGACGGTGTCCTTCTTCGTCATCACGTCCGTCTGTATCGCGCTGGTGGCGCGGGACGACCGCAGCATCGCGCTGATCTGGACGCCGCTGATCCTGTGGACCGGCTTCGCGTCGGTGGTCGGCATCCACAACGCGCTGATCAACCCCGACCCGCTGTTCGGCACGCCGGCCCTCTGGGGATAACACCCGGATAAAACCCTTGCAGCGAATATCACCCGGGTATAATCAGACGGGAACGATGTTGCCTGCGGGGAGGTTTGGGCGTGGTTGGCAAAGAGGATCGCAAGGCGGCGGTGGCCGCCTACAAGGAGCGCAAGAGCGTGGCCGGCGTGTTCGCCGTCCGCTGTGGCGCTGCCGGTATGGTGTGGGTGGGCGGCGCGCCCGATCTCGACAAGATCCAGAACCGGCTGTGGTTCCAGCTGAAGATGGGCGGCTGTCCGCACCGCAGCCTCCAGGCGGCGTGGAACGCCCATGGCTCCGAGTCGCTGGCCTTCGAGATCGTCGAGCGGCTGGAGGATGAGGACCTCGCCTTCGCCCGCACCGCCGCGCTGAAGGCGCGGGTTGCCCATTGGGTGGCGGCGATGGGGGCCGCGGTGATCTGAGGGCGGGCGCTCAGCCCCGGTAGTCGTGAACCCGGCCGGTGAAGTCGGTGACGCGATAGCGGTCCTCGCCCTCCTCCTCGATCCAGGCCGCGGCGGCGGGGGCCTTGCCGTGGCCGCCGGGAATGTCGAGGACATAGGTGGGCTGGCACAGGCCGGACAGCTTTCCGCGCAGGCCGGTCACCAGCGCCTGCCCCTCGGCCAGCGTCGGGCGGAAATGGCTGGTGCCGGCTGCGAGGTCGGGATGGTGCAGGTAATAGGGCTTGACCCGGTTGCGCACCATGCCGCGGAACAGAGCCTCCAGCGCCGCATGGCTGTCGTTGATGCCCTTCAGCAGCACGGTCTGGCCGACCAGCGGGATGCCGGCCTCCACCAGCCGGGCGAGGGATGCCCGCACCGGCGGGGTCAGTTCGTCGGCATGGTTGATGTGGACGGCGACCCAGGTGGCGAGGTCGGGGGCGGTCAGCGCCTCCAAAAGGTCCGGGGTGATGCGGTCGGGATCGGCGGCGGGGATGCGGCTGTGCAGGCGGACGATGCCGACATGCGGCATGGCCGACAGCGCCTGGACGATTCCGCGCAGCCGGCGCGGCGACAGCAGCAGCGGATCGCCGCCGGTGATGACGACCTCCCACACCTCCTCATGGTCGCGGATGTAGGCGAGTGCCGCCTCCATCTCGTCGGCGGTCAGCGCCTCGCCGCCGGGACCGACCATCTCGCGGCGGAAGCAGAAGCGGCAATAGACGGCGCAGGCATGCAGCGGCTTCAGCAGCACCCGATCGGGATAACGATGGACGATGCCCTTCACCGGGCTGCGCGCGCCGTCGCCGATCGGGTCCTCGCGCTCCTCCGGCGTGCTGTACGCCTCGGCGGGGGAGGGGACGTACTGGGCATAGAGCGGATCCTGCGGATCCGTACGTCCGGCCAGCGTCTCGCGCAGGTACGGGGTCAGCGCCACGGCATAGCGGTCGGCGACCGTACGCACGGCCTCGCCCGCCTCCGGCGTCATCAGCCCGGCGGCCACCAGATCGGAAACGCTGTGCAGGGCCTTCATCGCTCTTTCCCGCTTCGACGGAATGGGTCATGTAGGAAAGCGACCGCTCTTACTCCTGCGAGACCCATGCTGTCGACTCTTCCCCGCCTGATCGGCCACCGCGGCGCCAAGGAAAGCGCTCCGGAAAACACCCTCGCCTCGATCCGCGAAGCCGCCCGCCAGGGCGCCCGCTGGGTGGAGGTGGATGTCATGCTGACCCGCGACCAGCGGCCGGTGCTGATCCATGACGACACGCTGGACCGCACCACCACCGGCACCGGCCCGGTGCCGCTGCTCGATCTGGCAGAGCTTCAGCAGCTCGACGCCGGGCGCTGGTTCGATGCCGCCTTCGTCGGCGAACGGGTGCCGACGCTGGAAGAAGCGGTGGATCTGATCCGCGAGCTGGGCCTCGGGCTGAACCTGGAGATCAAGCCCTATCCGGGGCAGGAGGAGGTCACGGCGGAGGTGGCGCTGAACGTTCTGCGCCCGCTGTGGCCGTCCGACCGGTCGCTCCTGCTGTCCAGCTTCGAGGTGCCCTGCCTGGAGGTGGCGCAGCGGCTGTGGCCGGAGATCCCGCGCGGCTATCTGTTGTGGGATCCGCCGGCCGATTGGGCCGCCATCGCCGACCGCATCGGGGCCGCCACCCTGAACGTCGACCAGAGCCGCCAGACCGCCGACAGCATCGCGGAATACCGGGCCACCGGCCGGCCGGTGCTGTCCTACACCGTCAACGACGCCGGGCGCGCCCGGACGCTGTTCGGCTGGGGCGTGTCCGCGGTCTTCACCGACGCGCCGGGACGGCTGGCGCGGGAACTGGGGCCGCTCGCCTGATCGGGTGCCTGATGATGTGCCGGAGGAGCGGTCGACACGCTGACGCTTCCGTTCGCGACTGCGGCAAATCGTGAACGTTTTTTGCGCGGGGGGATGAATCCGCTCGTAGGGCGCGCCAATTCCTCATATATAGAACCGCACTGGCGATCCCGCCGGAACCCACGCGGATTCCGGCGGAGCCTTTCGTCGTCTGGTAGTCCGCCGCTTTGGTCCGGCGTCCCACGGGATGCCACGTTCGGTCTTTGGAGGGTTCGTTGAAGGCGTTGAAGCCGTTGCCGATGTCCGGCCGGGAGGTTCTGCCGCTCGTCGAGGGTGGCAAGGGTATTGCCGTTTCCAACGGCGAAAGCTCCGGCGCCTGGGCGGCTGCCGGCGGGATTGGCACCTTCTCGGGTGTCAACGCCGACAGCTATGATGAGAACGGCAACCTTCTGCCGCAGATCTACAAGGGCAAGACCCGGCGCGAGCGCCATAACGAGCTGATCGCCTTCGGCATCGAGGGCGGCATCGCCCAGGCGCGCATCGCGCACGAGACGTCGAACGGCAACGGCCGCATCCACATGAACGTCCTGTGGGAGATGGGCGGCGCCGAGCACATCCTGCACGGCGTGCTGGAAGGCGCCCAGGGTCTGATCCACGGCGTCACCTGCGGCGCCGGCATGCCCTACAAGGTGGCCGAGATCGCCGTGCGCTACGGCGTCCATTACTACCCGATCGTCTCGTCGGCCCGCGCCTTCCGCGCGCTGTGGCTGCGCGCGTACCACAAGTTCCGTGAGCATCTGGGCGGCGTGGTGTACGAGGATCCGTGGCTGGCCGGCGGCCACAACGGCCTGTCCAACTCGGAAGACCCGCAGAAGCCGGAGGATCCGTTCCCCCGCGTCCTGGCCCTGCGCCAGATGATGAACAGCTTCGGCCTGAACGACACCCCCATCGTGATGGCGGGCGGCGTCTGGTGGCTGTCGGAGTGGGAGGACTGGATCGACAACCCGGACCTGGGTCCGGTCGCCTTCCAGTTCGGCACCCGTCCGCTGCTGACCCAGGAGAGCCCGATCTCCATGGCGTGGAAGCGCAAGCTGGTCGCGCTGCAGCCGGGCGACGTCTTCCTGAACCGCTTCTCTCCCACCGGATTCTATTCGTCGGCGGTGAAGAACCCGTTCCTGCTGGACCTGATGGCGCGCTCCGAGCGTCAGGTCGCCTATCTGTCCAAGCCGGTGGGCGAGCATTCGGCCGAATTCCCGGTCGGTCCGCGCGGCCGTCCGGTCTACGTCACCGAAAGCGACAAGCAGCGCGCCGAGGGCTGGCTGTCCCAGGGCTTCACCACCGCCCTGAAGACGCCGGACAGCACGCTGGTCTTCGTCACGCCCCAGCAGTCGGAGAAGATCCTGCACGATCAGGTCGACTGCATGGGCTGCCTGTCGGCCTGCGGCTTCTCCAACTGGGCGCAGAACGAGGAGGGGACGACGGGCAAGCGCGCCGATCCGCGCTCCTTCTGCATCCAGAAGACGCTCCAGGCGGTCAGCCACACCGACGACTGCGAAAACCAGCTGATGTTCGCCGGGCACAACGCCTACCGCTTCGCCAGCGATCCCTACTACAAGGACGGCTTCATCCCCACGGTGAAGCAGTTGTTTGAACGGATCGCCTCCGGTTACTGACCGGGCGCATCATCGGACGGGCAAGGCCGTCGGCGGGAGACCGCCGGCGGCCTTTGCAATTCCCAGCGGCGCTTGTGCCGTCCGGTTGACGTCGGTGCGACAATAACTTGCGCGGCCTTTCCGAATGGTTTTACAGTTATACGGATTGCGGCCATGGGCCGCGGTTCAGTGTTGGACCTGATGTTCGATCCCGAATTCGACAGCACGGGGGCCACGCCCATGATGACCGCCGAACGCCCCTTCAAGCGAGTCCTCGACCAGCTGACCGGTGCCGGCCTGCGCCCGACCCGCCAGCGCCTCGGCCTTGCCCGGCTGCTGTTCGAAGGGTGCGACCGGCACGTCACCGCGGAACAACTGCATGGCGAGGCGCTGTCTGCCGACCTGCCGGTTTCGCTGGCGACGGTCTACAACACGCTGAACCAGTTCACCGCCGCCGGCCTGCTGCGCGAGGTGGTGGTGGAGGCGGGAAAGTCCTATTTCGACACCAACACCAGCGATCACCACCATTTCTTCGTCGAATCCACCGGCCGGCTGGAGGACATCCCCGCCGACAGGCTGGTGGTGCAGAACCTGCCGGCCGCTCCGGCCGGCACCCGCGTCGCCCGCGTCGACGTGATCGTCCGCCTGATCCAGGACGATTGCTGAACCCGATTTTACTGAAGCCGTTTCGCGCTCAGTTCCCGTCGGCCGGGCCCGGTTCGGCGGGGCTCGGCGCGCGGTCGACGAAGGGCCAGCGCATGAAGGCGAAGGCCCAGACCGCCAGGACGTTGATGTAGGGGAACAGCAGCAGCAGGATCCACAGCGGGCTGCGTCCGGCCTTGGCCAGGACCCAGCCGCCGGCGATCAGCATGTACATCGTGACGATCGAGCCGATCAGCAGTTCCCAGAAGCCCAGATGGATCACGGTCTCCGTCATGCCGTCCTCCGTGCCTTGACCTTGCGCGCCTGACGCGCCGGCAGGACCGGCCAGCGGCTGTGCGCCATCACGCCGATGGGAACGACATGCCCGAGCGGAACCAGCGAGAACAGGGCCCACAGCGGCGAGAAGCCGGCCCGCCGCAGAATGCGCGACAAGGGCCAGACGATGGCGATCTGGAACAGCATCAGCCCCAAGAACGGCCCCTGAGACAGGCCATCGAAGAAATCCTGCAGCATGCCGGTCCGGACCCTCCTCCACATCATCGACGGGCAGAGAAGCGCGGGCGGGCGGCTTTGTCGAGCCAAACTTTTCCCGAACCGGGCATCATGCACGGCGTTGCAACTTCTGCACGGATCAGGGGTATGCGAACGTGAAATGTCCCGCACCGGCATGCTACAGTTCGCCGCGTCCGGCCTTTCCGGCTTGACGTCGTTTCAGAATTCAGATGCGGCGGGCCATTCTCTTTGACGGATCTCTCCGAACCGGACAGCGGCGCACGCGGGAGACGGTGGCGCCTGTCGTCCCTGCCGCCGGTTGCCGCGTTGCGCATCGGACTGCTTGTGGCGGTGATCGCCGGCTTCTGGCTGGTCGCCTATGCCGACCTCGACCGTGCGCGCGACCGGGCGATCCAGGACGGTCTGCGCCAGACCGTCAACCTGTCGATCCTTCTGGAGGAGGATGCCCGCCGCGTCATCGTCGTTGCCGGCTACACCCTGCATTCGATGGCGGAAAGCGGACGGATCACCGCTCATCTGCTGAGCGACACGGCGGAGCCGCCGGGCGTGGAGTCCGGCCCCGGCCCGGCCCTGCGGAGCATGCTGATCGTGGAGCCGGACGGGCGGGTGCGGCAGGCCGCCGGGCTGGACGATCCGGCCTCGGTCGCCGGTACCCCGCTGGGCGACGCGGTGCGCGACGGTTCGGCGGCCTTCGTCGGGCCCTACCGGACGGCCGACGGCGGCTGGCGGGCGGCCATGATCCGGCCCCTGACGGACGGCAGCGGCATGGCGGTGGCGGTGCTCGACCTCGACCGCTTCACCCGGCTCTATGCCAGCCAGACCATCGGGCCGCTCAGCATCATCCTGCTTTACCGTGAGAACGGCACGGTCCTGGCCTATTCGCGGACCGGCCTGCGATTGGACCAGGACCGCTCCGCCTTCGCCGCCTTTCTGCCGCGGCTGCCCGCCGGGGAGGCTGCGCGGACGCTGTCCGGTTTTGACCCGGCGGAAGGGCGCGAGCGCATCGGCACGGTCCGCCGGGTGGCGGGGTTGCCGCTGTACGTCTATGTCCGCATCCGCACCGACGACGTGCTGGCCGGCTGGTACAACGACCGCTGGAAACGCATCCTGGAAACCGCGGCGGTTTCGGTGGTGGTGCTGCTGCTGGCCCTGCTGGCCCTGCGACAGCTCGGGCGGCTGGAGACGACGACGCAGGCGTTGCGGGCCAGCGACCGGCGGTCGCAGGCGCTGTTCGACAGCAGTTTCCAGATCATGGGGTTGCTGTCGCCCGACGGACGGGTTCTGGCGCTGAACCAGCCGGCCTGCGCGCTGGCCGGGCTGCCGGCCGAAGCCCTGGTCGGCCACCGCGCCTGGGAGTTCCGCGGCTGGGCCCGCACCGACGAGCTGGCGGCGGGATTCCGGCAGTCCATCGAAAAGGCGGCATCGGGACGGCTCGTCCGCTATGAGACCGACGTGGTCACCGACGGCGCGACCCGCGTGATGGACGTGACGATCAAGCCGGTGTTCGACGACCGGGGGGCGGTGACGGTGCTGGTGGTCGAGGCGCACGACATCACCGAACGGGTGGAGGCGGCGGCGCGCCTCGCCGCGGCGCTCGATCAGGCGGAGGCCGCCAACCGCGCCAAGAGCGCCTTCCTGGCGACCATGAGCCACGAGCTGCGCACCCCGCTGAACGCCATCATCGGCTTTTCCGACATCATGCTGCACGAGCTGTTCGGCCCGCTGGGCAGCCCGCGCTACCGCGACTATGCCCGCCATGTGCAGAACAGCGGCCGGCACCTGCTCGACCTCATCAACGACGTTCTGGACATGTCCAAGCTGGAGGCCGGGCGCTACACGCTGGATGAAAGCTGGCTGGAGCCGGCCGGGACAATCGAGAATTGCCGGGCGCTGGCCGCGGTGCCGGCCGATGCCGGCGGCGTGCTGCTGACGGTCGACGGCGCCCCCGGCCTGCCCCACCTGCTGGCCGACGAGCGCGCATTGCGGCAGGTGCTGCTGAACCTGCTGTCGAACGCGGTGAAGTTCACCCCGCGCGGCGGCCGGGTGACGGTGGGCGCGGTGCAGGAGGAGGATGGCGGCATCGCCATCGCCGTGCGCGACACCGGCATCGGAATTCCGGCCGAAGCGCTGACCCGTATCCTGGAGCCGTTCCAGCAGGCAGACAGCAGCATCCCCGGACGGTTCGGCGGCACCGGGCTGGGGCTGTCGATCTGCCGCGATCTGATGACCCTGCATGGTGGATGCCTGAGCATCGACAGCGAACCGGGCCGCGGCACCACCGTCACCATCCGCTTCCCGGCGACCCGCGTCGGCCCGCCGGTTGCGGCGGACGGATTGCCGGCGTAAGCCTGTCGGCAATCAGGCCTGTCGGCTTTGATGCGGATCGAAAGGCGGACGAGATGATCGGGAATGACGGGAAGCCGGTATCGAAGGAGGAGCTTCGCAATCACATCGCCGCCTACAACGGCCAGTCGCGCGGCTCCAAGGAATTCGCGGCGATCCCGCGGGCGCTGGTGACCATCCTGGACGGGCTGAAGCCGGGCAAGACCGGCTACGTCAAATGCCTGGACGGACAGGTGCAGCTGTCGCGCCGCAAGGACAACAGCGTTTCGGCGGGCTGACAAACGGAAAGCGCCCCTCCCCCAGGTCGGGGAAGGGCGCTTTTCTTAGTGGTTCCAGGCTGTCAGTGCTTGGCCGCGGCGGCGGCACCGATGCCGGTCTGGGAGCGGACGAACTGGTCCTCGAAGGCGTCGCGCTCGGCGCGGGCCGACGCGCTGCTGTCCAGCTTCGACACGATGATGGTGACGAGGAAGGCCAGCGTCATCGAGAACAGGGCCGGCTGCTCGTAGGGGAAGATCGGCTTCGGGTTGTTCAGCACCACGACCCACACGGCGTTCGACAGGATCACCAGCGTGACCGCGGAGACCAGGCCGGCGATGCCGCCCGCCAGCGCGCCGCGGGTGGTCAGGCCCTTCCAGTACATCGACAGGATCAGCACCGGGAAGTTCACCGACGCCGCGACGCCGAAGGTCAGGCCGACCAGGAAGGCGACGTTCTGCTTCTCGAAGGCGATGCCCAGCACCACGGCCAGCACGCCCAGCACCAGCGACGCGATCTTGGAGACGCGCATCTCCTCGCGCTCCGTCGCCTCGCCCTTGCGGATGACGCGCGCATAGAGGTCGTGGGCGATTGCCGAGGCGCCGGCCAGGGCGAGGCCCGACACCACCGCCAGGATGGTGGCGAAGGCGACCGCCGACAGGAAGCCCAGGAACAGGTCGCCGCCCAGCGCCTTGGCCAGATGCATCACCGGCATGTTGCCGCCGCCGATCAGCTTGCCGCCGACCTTGCCGCCTTCGAAGAACTGCGGATCGGTGCCGACGATGGTGATCGCCGCCATGCCCAGGATGCAGACGATCAGGAAGAAGAAGCCGATGAAGCCCGAGGCGTAGAAGACCGACTTGCGGGCCTCGCGCGCGTTGGGGACGGTGAAGAAGCGCATCATGATGTGCGGCAGGGCGGCGGTGCCGAACAGCAGGCCCAGCGACAGCGACACTGCCGAGACCGGGTCGGCCAGCAGCGTGCCCGGCCCCATGATCTTCACGCCGTCCTTGTGCGCGGCGATGGCGCTCTTGGCGATGGCCTCCAGGCTGAAGCCGAAGCGCGACAGCGCCAGGAAGGCCAGCAGGATGCCGCCGCCCAGCAGCAGCACCGCCTTGATGATCTGCACCCAGGTGGTGGCGATCATGCCGCCGAAGGTGACATAGACCACCATCAGCACGCCGACCACGACGACCGCGACGTTGTAGTCCAGCCCGAACAGCAGCTTGATCAGCTGTCCGGCGCCGACCATCTGGACGATCAGGTAGAAGCACACCACCGTCAGCGAGCCGATGGCGGCGAAGGTGCGGATCTTGCCCTGGTCCAGCCGGTAGGAGGCGATGTCGGCGAAGGTGAAGTGGCCGAGGTTGCGCAGCCGCTCCGCCAGCAGGAACAGGATGATCGGCCAGCCGACGAAGAAGCTGATGGTGTAGACGAAGCCGTCATAGCCCTTGGCGAACACCAGGCTCGACAGGCCCAGCAGCGTCGCGGCCGACATATAGTCGCCGGCGATGGCCAGACCGTTCTGGAAGCCGGTGATGCCGCCGCCGGCGGTGTAGAAATCGGACGTGGAGCGGGTGCGGCTGGCCGCCCAATAGGTGATGCCCAGCGTCATCAGCACGAAGGCGATGAACATGCCGATGGCCGACAGGTTGATCGGCTGCTTTTCCAGCTGCCCGACATCGCCGGCGGCCAGCGCCGGCACGGCGGCCAGGGTGGCGAACAGCGTGGCGGCAGCCGCCGTGTGGAGGATGCGGCGGGCGGTCATTGCAGCGTCTCCCGCGTGATCTCGTCGGTCAGGTCCTGGAAACGGCCGTTGGCGAAGTGGGAGTAGACGCCGGTTAGCAGCCAGGACAGGATGATGATCCCCGCCCCGATGGGGAAGCCGATGCTGAGCGACGAGTCGTCGGACATCGGCTTGTGCAGCAGGTCCGGCGCGAAGGCGACCACCATCATGAAGCTGTAGTAGCCGACCAGCACGATGGCCGACAGGATCAGGGCGAGCCGGCTGCGCTGGCGCACCAGTTCCTGGAATTTCGGGTTCCGGCGGACCCTCTCGTAAACCGGGTTGTTCGCGGGGGAGTGCATGTTTCCTCCAGACGCTGGACGTCCTTGGTTTGCCTCGAATGGGCTTATGTCCTTCCGGCTAACAAAACACTGTTTCGCAAATTTCCCGGAAATATGACGAATTGTTTCAGCGCAATTCAGGCAACAATCGCACCGATTCGCGTTGAGGCGCGGCGGCGAAGCTGGGATGATGGCGGCGCCTCCCCAATCCCCGAATCCTGCCGCCCCCGCCCGGAAAATGATCCGCTCGCCCCTTTTCCTCCGGCTGTTCTCGGCGATCCTGATCTCGCTCGGGCTGTTCTCCGCCGCGGCCTATGTCTTCTCAGTCCCCTTCATCGAGGAGAAGGCCTACGAGATCGAGCGCGACGCCAGCCGCACCATCCTCGACAACGTGTTCGAACTGGTCAGCCGCATCCGCGTCGGGCTGGAGGAACAGCGGACGGCCACGGTGGAGTCCTACAAGACCCGCCTGCGCGACGTGCTGGAACTGGCGGTCGGCTACATCGAGCATGTCTATGCCCGCGCCGACCGTGGCGAGATCACCATGGAGCAGGCCCGGCGCGAGGCGATGGAGGGGCTGCACGCCTTCCGCTACGGCAACGGCGACTATGTCTGGGCCATCGGCTACGATTCGGTGATCCTGTCGCATCCGTCGCCGGACTATGAGGGGCGGAAGGCCGACGATCTGCGCGACAATCTGGGTCGCCACATCCTGCCCACCATCGTCGCCACCGCCAAGCGCGAGGGGGAGGGGTTCCAGACCTATCCGTGGTGGCGGCCCAACGGCGACGAGCGGGCGCCGAAGCTCAGCTTCTTCAAGGATCTGTCGAGGCGCGGCATCATCGTCGGCACCGGCGCCTATCTGGCCGACGTCGACGCCGAGGTGGAGCGGCGCAAGGCCCAGGCCATCGAGGATCTGCGCCAGGCCCTGCGCAAGCTGCGCATTGCCCGCACCGGCTATCTCTACATCTTCGATTCGGCAAACCGGATGATCATCCACCCGAATTCGAACATCGAGGGTACGGCCTTCGGCGACCGGCTGAATTCGGCCACCGGGCGCCCGATCGCCGAGGATTTGAAGGCTGCGGCGGCCAAGGGGGTGCCGCTGACCTACCTGTGGGACAAGCCCGACGATCCCGGCAATTATGCGTATGAGAAGATCAGCTGGGTCCGGCATTTCGAGGGATTCGACTGGTACATCGCCTCGTCGGTCTATGTGGACGAGCTGCGGCGGTCGTCGGTGGTGCTGGGCAACCGCATCCTCGCCATCGGCATGGCGCTGATGGCGGCGGGCAGCCTGCTGGGCTACATCGCGGTCGGCCGGCTGGTCCGGCCGCTGCGCCGTCTGGCCGACACGGCGGCGCAGGTGCGCGCCGGCGACCTCGACGCCCAGAGCGGCATCCGCCGCGGCGACGAGATCGGGCTGCTGGGAACCGCCTTCGACGGCATGGTCCGGCAGTTGCGCGACACCGTCGCCACGCTGGACAGCCGGGTGCGCGACCGCACCGCCGCGCTGGCGGAGGCGGAGAGCCGGCAGCGCGTGATTCTGGACGCGATTCCCGCCTGCATCGCCGGGCTGGACCGCGACGGCCGGCTGACCTTCGCCAACCTGCGCTGGGCCGAGCTGGTCGGGCGCGACAAGGCCGAGGTGATCGGCCGCGACCTTGCCGCCGTGGTCGGCCGGCGCGCGATGGCGGCGCTCGGTCCGCATCTCGACCGCTGCCTGTCGGGGAGCGTGGTGACCTTCGAATACGCCTTCCCGCGCGACGGTCGCGACATCGTGACCAAGACGACGCTGATCCCGCATCGCGGCGAGGGCGGACTGGAGGAGGGCGCGGTCACCGGCCTGTTCGTCCTGACGCTGGACATCACCGACGAGAAGCATACCGAACGGCAACTGGTGGAGGCGCAGCGGCTGAAGGCGGTCGGGCAGCTGTCGGGCGGGCTGGCGCACGACTTCAACAATCTGCTGTCGATCATCATCGGCAACCTGTCGGCGGCGCGGGACCGCTACGCCGCGGTGGAGGGGCTGGACGCCTATCTGGAGCCGGCCCAGCGCGCCGGCCGCCGCGGCGCCGACATCACCGCCCGGCTGCTCGCCTTCTCGCGCCAGCAGCCGCTGAAGCCGCAACCGATCGAGCTGTGCGGCCTGCTGCGCGACATGGCGGTGCTGCTGCGCCGCTCCTTCCCCAGTTCCATCGCCATCGGCGTGCCGGAGGAGGGGCGGGAGTGCTGGACCATCGCCGATCAGACCCAGTTGGAGAACGCGCTGGTCAACCTCGCCATCAACGCGCGCGACGCCATGGCCGGCGGCGGGCGGCTCGACATCGCGGTGGGCATCCGCAGGGTGGAGGGCGACCAGTCCTTCGACGAGCCGGTCCGGCCCGACGATTATCTGGAAATCCGCGTCAGCGACACCGGCACCGGCTTCACGTCGGAGGCGCTGGCCCGTGCGGTGGAGCCCTTCTTCACGACGAAGGCGCTGGGGTCGGGGCTGGGTCTGTCGATGGTCTACGGCTTCGTCAAGCAGTCGCGCGGGTACCTGCGCATCGATAGTCGGCGGGGGGAGGGGACCGCCGTCACCCTGCTGCTGCCGCGCGCCGAGCCGGTGGCGCGCCTGCCGGACGCCGATCCGGCTTCGGCCGAACCGCAGATTGGCGGCTGGTCCGGCCAACTGGCGCTGGTGGCGGAGGACAATGACGACGTGCGGCAGGTGATGCGCCAGCAGCTGGTCGACCTCGGCTTTTCTGTCGTGGAGGCGGCGAGCGGCGACGAGGCGGCGGAACTGGTGGAACAGATCGACGGGTTGTCGCTGCTGGTCTCCGACATCGTCATGCCCGGCCTGTCGGGGGTGGAGCTGGCGCGGCGCGCCCGGCTGCTGCGGCCGGCCATGCGGGTGGTTCTGGTCAGCGGATTCGCCGTCGAGTATGGCGACGTGCCCGCCGATGCCGTCATACTGCGCAAGCCATGGGACAAGCGGGACCTGGTGGCGGCCATCGGCCACGCCGCCGAACCCGCGCCGGCCTGATAGGATCGCGCTCAGAGAACGCACCTAATAGAACGCACCTGGAAAAATCAGGGCGACGAGTGCCGAGGGGAAACGCGCGTGGGACAGAAGAAGCGCATCTATGTGATCGAGGACGAGGCCGACATCCGCCGGCTGGTGACGGAGGTGCTGGAGGGCTACGGCTATGACGTGTCCTGCTGGGCCAGCGGGCGCGAGGCGCGGGCGGCGATCCAGCGTCAGGCCCCCGACCTGTGCCTGATGGACCTCGGCCTGCCGGACATGGACGGGCTGACCCTGGTGCGCGAGCTGTGGGAGGATGTGCGGTTCGGCGTCATCATCCTGTCCGGGCGCGGCGGCACCTCCGACCGCGTGCTGGGGCTGGAGCTGGGAGCCGACGACTACATCGTCAAGCCGTTCGAACCGCGCGAACTGGTCGCCCGCGTCAACAGCGCCATCCGCCGCCGCGAACAGCTGTCGGGCGCTACCGCCGCCGCGGAGACGGCGCGGGCGCGCTTCGGCCCCTGGGTGTTCGATCTGGGCAACCTGACGCTGACCGCCGACGACGGCCGGCAGGAAAGCCTGACGGCGGCGGAGGCCTCGCTTCTGCTGATGCTGCTGAAGGCGCCCAAGCGCGTGCTGTCGCGCGAGCATCTGCAGGGCCCGGATCAGGACCGCGACGATTTCCCCTATGACCGCAGCATCGACGTCCGCATCTCGCGCATCCGCAAGAAGATCGAGGAGGATCCGCGCGCGCCGCGGCTGATCAAGACGGTCTACGGCGCCGGATACCTGTTCGCGGGAGACGTGACGTGGTTGCGATGACCGGGGTGCGATGACGGGGGCACCCCCACTGCGCCCTGGCGAAACAGTGCCAATAACAATTGGTCATAATCCTGAGAAAGTTGCGCAAAGCTGATCTGGTACAGGCTGTTTCCAACACCGCCGCGCCCGATGTCGGCGCGCAACAAAGAACCCCTGGGGAGAACGGTCCGATGAGTGAATCCGCCGCCGCCGATGTCCGCGCCAATCCGTACGAGCGCGATCTCGACCGCAACGCCGCCAATTTCGTCGCGCTGACGCCGCTGACCTTCCTGGAACGCGCCGCCGCGGTGTGGCCCGACCGGCTGGCCGTCGTCCATGGCCCGGTCCGCCGGACCTGGGCGGAAACCTTCGTCCGCGTGCGCCGTCTGGCCGCGGCGCTGGCGAATGTGGGGATCGGCACCGGCGACACCGTCGCCATGTTGGCCGCCAACACGCCGGAATTGTTCGAGGCGCATTTCGGCGTGCCCCTGGCCGGCGCCGTGCTGAACGCCATCAACACCCGCCTGGATGCCGAGGCCATCGCCTTCATCCTGAAGCATGGCGAGGCGAAGATCCTGATCGTCGACCGCGAGTTCTCCGGCGTCGCCAAGAAGGCGCTGGCCCTGCTGGACTCGCCGATCCCGGTGGTGGACATCGACGACCCGACCTACACCGGCGGCGAGCTGATCGGCGACCGCGACTATGAGGCCTTCATCAGCGATGTCGGCACCGAGCATGCCTGGACCCCGCCGGCCGACGAATGGCAGGCCATCGCGCTGAACTACACCTCCGGCACCACCGGCAACCCGAAGGGCGTCGTCTATCACCACCGCGGCGCCTACCTGAACGCGGTGTCGAACGCGCTGTCCTGGAACATGGGCGACGCGCCCGTGTATCTGTGGACGCTGCCGATGTTCCACTGCAACGGCTGGTGCTTCCCCTGGACCATCGCGGTTACCGCCGGCACCGCCGTCTGCCTGCGTCAGGTCCGCCCGGATGCCGTGCTGAACCTGATCCGCGAGGAGCGGGTGACCAACTTCTGCGGCGCGCCCATCGTCCTGAACATGCTGAACAATGCCCCGGCCGAGCTGAAGCAGGGCATCGAGCAGAAGGTGAAGGTGATGGTAGCCGGCGCCGCCCCGCCCGCCGCCGTTATCGCCGGCATGGAGCGCATGGGCTGGGAAGTCACCCACGTCTACGGCCTGACCGAATGCTACGGCCCGACCGTGGTCTGCGTCTGGCACGACCGCTGGGACGGCCTGACGCTGGACGAGAAGGCGGCGATCAAGGCCCGACAGGGCGTGCGCGGCCCGATGCTGGAGGCGGTGATCGTCGCCGATCCCTTCACGCTGGAGCCGATGCCGAAGGACGGCCGCAGCATGGGCGAGATCATGATGCGCGGCAACAACGTCATGAAGGGCTATCTGAAGAACCCCAAGGCGACGGAAGAGGCCTTCGCCGGCGGCTGGTTCCACACCGGCGACCTCGCCGTCTGGCATGAGGACGGCTACGTCGAGATCAAGGACCGCTCCAAGGACATCATCATCTCCGGCGGCGAGAACATCTCGTCGATCGAGGTGGAGGATGTGCTCTACAAGCATCCGGAGGTGCTGGAGGCCGCGGTCGTCGCCCGTCATGACGAGAAGTGGGGCGAGACGCCCTGCGCCTTCGTCACCCTGAAGGACGGCGCCACCGCGACCGAGGCCGACATCATCGCCTTCTGCCGCTCGCACATGGCCCACTTCAAGTGCCCGCGCACGGTGGTGTTCGGCCCGTTGCCGAAGACCTCCACCGGCAAGATCCAGAAATACGTCCTGCGCAAGCAGACCGAGGGGCTGTAAGGGGCGCTTTGCCCCCTCCCTGACCCTCCCCCTTATCGGACCGGCCTGCGGCCGGCCGAGGGGAGAGGGGACTGCCGCCGCTTTGGCAATCACGTCACACGCGACAAGCGTCCAGCCCCCTCTCCCACCGAAGGTGGGGGAGGGATGGGGAGGGGGCCAACGCCCTCCCATGCCTACACGCTGCCCAATCCTTAGGGGACCCGCGCCATGAAGATCCTCTGCGCCGTGAAGCGCGTCGTCGATTACAACGTCAAGATCCGGGTGAAGACCGACCAGTCCGGCGTCGAGACGTCCAACGTGAAATTCTCGATGAACCCCTTCGACGAGATCGCCGTCGAGGAAGCCGTCCGTCTGAAGGAAGCCGGTGCGGCGACCGAGATCGTCGTGGTCTCCGTCGGCCCGTCCCAGGCCCAGGAGACGCTGCGCACGGCGCTGGCGATGGGAGCGGATCGCGCCATCCTGGTGCAGACCGATGTCGAGACGCAGCCGCTCGCCGTCGCCAAGCTGCTGAAGGCGCTGGTCGAGAAGGAGGCGCCGGGGATGGTGATCCTCGGCAAGCAGGCCATCGACGACGACTGCAACCAGACCGGCCAGATGCTGGCGGCGCTGCTCGGCTGGGGCCAGGGCACCTTCGCCTCGAAGGTCGCCGCCGCCGACGGCAAAGTCGCGGTCACCCGTGAGATCGACGGCGGGTTGGAGACGGTGGAGTTGAAGCTGCCAGCGGTGGTCACCGCCGATCTGCGGCTGAACGAGCCGCGCTATGCGAGCCTGCCGAACATCATGAAGGCGAAGAAGAAGCCGCTGGAAACCGTCACCCCGGACGCGCTGGGCGTCGATGTGACGCCGCGGCTGACCACGGTGAAGGTGGCCGAGCCGGCCAAGCGTCAGGCCGGCATCAAGGTTCCCGACGTCGCCACGCTGGTCGACAAGCTGAAGAACGAGGCGCGGGTGATCTGAGGAAGCGCCTGTCCGGTGCCCCCACCCTAACCCTCCCCCGCTTCGCAGGGGAGGGAACTCCGCCGCTCTCCCGTATCAGCACTTTCCCCCTCCCCCGCCCAGCGGGGGAGGGTCGGGGTGGGGGCAAGTGTCTGCACTCCCCGCACTCCGCCCGCCAGAGGAATCCGCCATGCCCATCCTGATCCTCGCCGACCACGACAACGCCACCCTCAAGCCAGCCACCGCCCATGCGGTCACCGCCGCGAGCAAGCTGGGCGGCGACATCAACATCCTCGTCGCCGGCCGCAACGCCGCCCCGGCCGCCGAACAGGCCGCCAAGCTGGCCGGCGTCGCCAAGGTGCTGCTCGCCGACGATGCCGCCTACGAGCACGCCCTGGCCGAACCGGTCGCGGCGCTGCTGGTCTCGCTCGCCCCCGGCTACAGCCATGTCCTCGCCGCCGCCACCTCCGTCGGCAAGAATGTGCTGCCGCGCGTCGCGGCGCTGCTCGACGTGGCGATGATCTCCGACATCACCGGCGTGGTCTCCGCCGACACCTTCGAGCGGCCGATCTACGCCGGCAACGCCATCGCCACCGTGCAGTCGGCCGATGCGGTGAAAATCGTCACCGTCCGCACCACCGCCTTCGAGGCCGCCGCCGCCACCAACAGCGCCCCGGTCGAGAGCGTCGCCGCCGTGGCCGATCCCGCGTTGTCGAGCTTCGTTTCGGCGGAGCTGTCGAAGTCGGAGCGGCCGGAGCTGACCTCCGCCCGCATCGTGATTTCCGGCGGGCGCGGCATGCAGTCGGGCGACAATTTCCACCTGCTGGAGGCCATCGCCGACAAGCTGGGTGCCGCCGTGGGCGCCAGCCGGGCCGCGGTCGATGCCGGCTTCGTGCCGAACGACTATCAGGTCGGGCAGACTGGCAAGATCGTGGCGCCGGACCTCTATGTCGCCGTCGGCATCTCCGGCGCCATTCAGCACCTCGCCGGCATGAAGGACAGCAAGGTGATCGTCGCCATCAACAAGGACGAGGAGGCGCCGATCTTCCAGGTCGCCGACTACGGCCTCGTCGCCGACCTGTTCAAGGCGCTGCCGGAGCTGCAGCAGGCCGTCTGATCCCGTTCATTTTCTCCGTTACCCGAAGAGGTCCCCCATGACCGCCGCCGCGATCCCCTACACCCCGCCGCTGAAAGAGATCCGCTTCGTCCTCGACCACCTCGCCGGCATGGCCGACGTGGCGGCTCTGCCGGGCTTCGAGGATGCCAGCCCCGACATGGTGGACAGCATCCTGGGCGAGGCGGCGAAGATCGCCGAGAACATCCTGGCTCCGCTGAACCGTATCGGCGATGTCCAGGGGGCCAAGCTCGGCGCCGACGGCATTGCCCGCACGGCGGAGGGCTGGGGGGCGGCTTGGCAGGCGCTGGTCGAAGGCGGCTGGAACGGGCTGCCCTTCGACCCGGAGCGCGGCGGCATGGGGCTGCCCAACCTGCTGAACACCGCCGTGCAGGAGATGTGGCATTCCGCCAACATGGCCTTCGCGCTCTGCCCGATGCTGACGCAAGGGGCGGTGAACGCGGTGCAGCTCTATGGCTCCGAGGAACTGAAAGACATCTACCTGCCCAAGATGATCTCGGGCGAGTGGACCGGCACCATGAACATCACCGAGCCGCAGGCGGGCAGCGACCTTGCCGCCACGCGGTCGCGCGCGGTGCCGAACGGCGACCATTACCTCGTCAGCGGCCAGAAGATCTTCATCACCTATGGCGACCATGACCTGACGGAGAACATCGTTCATCTGGTGCTGGCCCGCCTGCCCGATGCGCCTCCGGGCGTGAAGGGCATCAGCCTGTTCGTCGTGCCGAAGTTCCTGGTCAATGCCGACGGCAGCCTGGGCGCCCGCAATCAGGTGAAGTGCGTGTCGCTGGAGCACAAGCTGGGCATCCACGGCAGCCCGACCGCCGTGCTGTCCTTCGGCGACGAGGGCGGGGCGACCGGCTTCCTGGTTGGCGAGCCGAACCGCGGCCTGGAATACATGTTCACCATGATGAACCACGCCCGGCTGAACGTCGCCATGCAGGGCCTGTCGATCGCCGAGCGCGCTTACCAGCAGGCGCTGGCCTATGCCCGCGACCGCGTGCAGGGCAAGCCGCAGGGCTGGACCGAGGGCCAGTCGAAGGGCATCGTCAACCACCCCGACGTCCGCCGCCTGCTGATGGGCATGAAGGCGCGGATCGAGGCGATGCGCGGCATCCTCTACACCGCCGCCGCCGCGGTGGACGTGGCGCACCATCATGCCGACGAGGCGGCGCGCGGCCGGGCCGCCCTGCTGGTCGATTTGCTGACCCCCATCGCCAAGGGCTGGTGCACCGAGACCGGCCAGCAGCTTGCCTCGGACGGCGTGCAGGTCCATGGCGGCATGGGCTTCATCGAGGAGACCGGAGCCGCCCAGCATCTGCGCGACGCCCGCATCACCACGATCTATGAGGGCACCACCGCCATCCAGGCCAACGATCTGATCAACCGCAAGATCCTGCGCGACGGCGGGGCGACGGCCAACGGGCTTCTGGACGAGATCGCGGCGCTTGGCGGCGAGCTGTCCGGCCATGCTGATGACGCGTTGCGGGTGACCGGTGCCGAACTGGTCGGGGCGGTTCACGAGGCCAAGCAGGCGGTGGCCTGGGTGCTGGGCGTGGCGAAACAGGACCCGCGCCTGCCGGCCGCCGCGTCGGTGACTCTGTTGGAGCTGATGGGCGTGGTCGCCGGCGGCTGGCAGCTGGCCCGCGCCGCCAAGGTGGCAGCGGAGCGGCTGGCGGAGGGCGATGCCGACACCGTCTTCCTGTCGGCCAAGCCGCTGACCGCCCGCTTCTACGCCACCCATGTGCTGCCGAAGGCGGCGGCGCTGCGGGCGACCGTCGTCAACGGCTCCGCGAGCGTGATGGCGCTGAGCGAGGAGCAACTGTTCGGCGCGGCTTGACGGGGCCGTGCTTGCCGGTTGGTGCCGGGGCCTTTGGCCCCTTGCTGGGTGTCGCGGGCGGTTGGGGGACCTCCCGCCACTGCCCCGGCGCCAGCCCGTCCAATGTCCAGTCGCCGATCGCCCAGCGGATCAGCCGCAGGGTGGGGAAGCCGACCGCCGCAGTCATGCGGCGGACCTGCCGGTTGCGTCCCTCGCGTATAGTCAGCGCGATCCAACTGGTGGGGATGGCGGCGCGGTAGCGCACCGGCGGATCGCGCGGCCACAGCGACTCCGGCTCCTCCATCCGCCGCACCTCGGCGGGCAGGGTGGGGCCGTCCTTCAGCGTGACGCCGCGGCGCAGAGCCTCCAGCGCCTCGTCGGTCGGGATACCCTCCACCTGCACCCAATAGGTCTTGGGCATCTTGTTGGCCGGCGAGGCGATGCGGGCGATCAGCGGGCCGTCGTCGCTGAGCGCCAGCAGCCCCTCGCTGTCGCGGTCGAGCCGGCCGGCGGCATAGACGTCCTTCACCGGCACCAGATCCGCCAGGGTCGGGCGGCCCTGGTCGTCGGTGAATTGCGGCAGCACGCCATAGGGCTTGTTCAGCAGGATCAGGCGCGGCACGGGCTTGCTTCCTTGCGCGGTTCGGGAAAGGCGCTATCGTTCGCACCCCAACATGATCTCTTGATAGCAGGGGTTCGGCCGTGACGCTTCTGTTCTGCTCCGCCAGCGACAGCGCCGAGGATTGGCGCCGGGAAATCGCCCGCCATCTTCCCGGCGTGGAGATGCGCGTCTGGCCCGAGACCGGCGACGCCGCCGACATCGATGTCGCTGTGGTGTGGAAGCCGCCGGCCGGCATGCTGGCGACGCTGCCCAACCTGAAGCTGATCGTCTCGCTGGGTGCCGGGGTGGAGCCGATCCTGCAGGATCAGACCCTGCCCGAGGTGCCGCTGGTCCGCATGGTGGCGGACGGGCTGACGGTCGACATGGCCGGCTATGTGGCCTTCCAGGTTCTGTATTGGCACCGGTTGATGGACGGCTATGCCGCTCTCCAGGCCGAGGCGCGCTGGGAACAGCGGGACCATCGCCCGGCCTCCGAGGTGACGGTCGGCTTCCTGGGGCTGGGCGAGCTGGGGGCGGCGTCGGCCCGCACGTTGCGGACGCTGGAGTACCGGCTGATGGGGTGGAGCCGCAGCCCGAAGAACATCGACGGGGTGGAGAGCTTCTCCGGTCCCGACGGGCTGGCGGCGATGCTGCCGCAGTGCGATTTTCTCGTCTGCCTGCTGCCGCTGACCGACGAGACGCGCGGGATCATGGATGCGTCGCTGTTCGCCGCCTTGCCCAAGGGGGCGGTGGTCATCAACGCCGCCCGCGGCGGGCATCTGGTCGAGTCGGATCTGCTCGACGCGCTGGAGAGCGGGCATCTGCACGGCGCCAGCCTGGATGTCTTCGTGACGGAGCCGCTGCCGGCCGATCATCCGCTCTGGCGTCATCCCAAGGTCCGCATCACCCCCCATGTCGCCGGGATCACCCACCCGTCGCGCTGTGCGGTGCAGGTGGCCGACGCGGTAAAGGCGCTCCGCGACGGCCGGCCGCTGCCCAATCTGGTGGACCGCAGCCGGGGGTATTGAGGAAAAAGCCACTCTCTCGGCCGTCATCCCCGCGGCCGACAAAAGTGCCGTTGGGGCGTTGGTGCAGTCGCGGCCCTTACAGCATCTGCACCGCGATCACCGCCAGCAGGGCCGCGATCACCCACAGGGCGATGCGGTCCGAGCGGCGGCGGGACTCCCAGCCGTTCAGCATCTGGCGGACGGTCTGCGGGTGCAGGCGCACGCCACCCTCCGCGATGTCGCGGGTCACCCGCTCCGCCTCGCCGACCAGGGCGGGGATGCGGCGGACGGTGGACAGGATGGCGCCGGCATCGTTGATGAACTGCGCCTCCGGCCCGCGATTCTCGCGCATCCATTCCTCGATCAGCGGGCGGGCCAATTCCCACATGTTGATGTTGGGGTTCAGCAGCCGGCCGACGCCCTCGGCCGTCAGCATGCTCTTCTGCAGGAGGAGCAGCTGCGGCTGGGTTTCCATCTCGAACTGTTCGGTGACGGCGAACAGTTGGGCCAGCAGCCGGCCGACCGAGATGTCGGCCAGCGGCTTGTTCTGCAACGGCTCGCCGATGGCGCGGCAGGCCTGGGTGAAGATCTCGATCGACTGGTGGCGCGGGACGTAGCCGGCCTCGAAATGCACGATGGCGACGCGGCGGTAGTCGCCGGTCAGGAAGCCGATCAGCATGTCGGCGAGATAATAGCGCGTCTCGCGGTCCAGCCGGCCCATGATGCCGAAATCGACGGCGGTGATGGTGCCCCGTTCGTTGATGAACAGGTTGCCGGGATGCAGGTCGGCGTGGAAGAAGCCGTCGCGGAAGACCTGGTTGAAGAAGCTGGCCGAGGCCATCGCCAGGATCTCGTCGCGGTCGAAACCGGCGGCGGAGATGCGGGCCGGCTCGTCCACCTTGAAGCCGCGGATGCGCTCCAGCGTCAGCACCCGGCCGCCGGTGCGCTCCCAATCGACCTTCGGCACGTTGAAGGTTTCATCGTCCTTGAAGTTCGACGCCAGCTCCGACGCGGCGGCGGCTTCCATCCGAAGGTCCATCTCCAGCCGGGAGGTGCGGGCGAAGGTGTCGACGATTTCGGTCAGGCGCAGCCGCTTCAGCCGGGGCAGCACCCATTGGGCGAGCGCCGCCAGCCGGTAGAACAGGTCGATGTCGCGCTCGAAGGCCTGCTCGATCCCCGGACGCAGCACCTTGACCGCCACCTCCTGCCCGTCGGCGGTGACGGCGAAATGCACCTGCGCGATGGAGGCGGCGGCGACCGGCTTGTCGTCGAAGCTCTGGAACAGGGCATGGACCGGCTGGCCGAACTCCGCCTCGATGATGGCGCGGGCCTGATGGGCGGGGAAGGGCGGCAGCTTGTCCTGCAGTTCGGCCAGATCGACGGCCATCCGCTCGCCGACCAGATCGGAGCGAGTGGACAGCAGCTGCCCCAGCTTGATGTAGGTCGGGCCGAGTTCGGCCAGGGCGCGGGCCAGCCGCTCGCCCTCGCGGCCGGGCACGTCCTTGCGGGCGACGCGGCGCCACAGCCACAGCAGGCCGGGGGCGGTGCCGAGCAGGCTGGTGGGCAGGGCATCGTGACGGGCGACCGTCCGGCCGATCACGGCCATCCGGATCAGGTTGCGCAGGATGCGGAACACGGGATCTTAAATCCGCCAGCCGGAATGGATGGCGGCGATTCCGCCCGACAGGTTGCGCACGCGCACGGCGCCGAAGCCGGCGGCCTCGATCCGCTTCGCCAGATCGGCCTGCTGCGGGAAGCGGCGGATGCTCTCGGCCAGATAGCGGTAGCTCGCCTCGTCCTTCGCCACCACGCGGCCCATGAAGGGCAGAACCTGGAAGGAATAGACGTCGTACAGTTCGCGCAGCACCGGCAGGACGACGTGGCTGAACTCCAGGCAATAGAACTTGCCGCCCGGCTTCAGGACGCGGTGGGCCTCCTTGATCGCCTCGTCGATGCGGGTGACGTTGCGCAGGCCGAAGGCGATGGTATAGGCGTCGACCGAGCGCGGGGCGATGGGCAGCCGTTCCGCGTCGCCGACCGTCCATTGCACGCCGGACAGGATGTTGCGGTCGATGGCGCGGTCGCGGCCGACCCGGACCATCGCCTCGGTGATGTCGCAGACCACCGCCGCCCCGCCGCCCTTCTTCAGGAAGCGGAAGGCGATGTCGCCGGTGCCGCCGGCCACGTCCAGCAGGGTCATGTCCGGCTTCGGCGCCACCATCTCCATCAGCGTGTCCTTCCACAGCCGATGGATGCCGCCCGACATCAGGTCGTTCATCAGGTCGTAGTTGGTCGCCACGCTGTCGAAGACGGCGCGGACCAGCCCGGACTTGGCGGACGGATCGACGGGGGTGAAGCCGAACCAGTTGCCTTCGGCACCGGACGCGGGGGCACCGGAGACAGGCTTTTGCGGGTCGGCGGAGGATGGGGGGGTGCGGTCGCTCATGGCCGGGAAGATAGCGCGGGCAGGGGCCATGCGCCAGCGGGGGCGTGCAATGCGGAAGGCGCTGCGGCGAATGGCGTAGGACGGGTGGGGCCGGTTGTGGGGGAGGCGGAGGATGGAACATCTTGGAACAGGTTTCGGAGACTGTTCCATGGGGTGCGGTTCGGCGGCAGGTCGGCGGTCTGCCGGGTGATGGAACAGGGTGAAACAGTTTCCCGGTGATGTTCCATCGCCGTTGAGATCTCCTGGGGGTGTAGGCAATCAATCCTATCACGGGGGCGGCCGACGGGAAAGGATGGGGCGAATTCCGGACTGTGCGGCTTCGTTATCATGCAGGCCGATGAGCCTGGAGGCGCCGGCCGTGCTTGCCATTCACCGGGGGCTGGCCTACTGACTGCCGGGAATAACATACGCCCGTATTCCTGTGGCTGTCGTGGCCGTGGGTGGGAGCCTCTGGTGGATCGGCATGACTCTTGCTGAAGCTTGCGCCGAATTCCTGACCCATTGCCGGGTTGCCAAGAACCTGTCGCCCCACAGCCTGCGCGCCTACACCATCGATCTGGCCGAGTTCGAGCGGTTTGCCAGCCCCGCGACGGCGGTGGCGGTCGTGGACCGCCCATTGCTGCGCCGCTATCTCAGCCACCTGTTCGAGGTGCGGCGGCTGAAGGAAACCAGCGTCAAACGGCGGATCGCCTGCCTCAAGGTGATGTTCCGCTGGCTTGAGCTGGACGAGGTGATCGAGATCAGCCCCTTCCACCGGCTGGACGCCCGCATCCGCCTGCCGCGCCGCCTGCCGCGCAACCTGACCGACGACGAGGTGCGCCGCCTGCGGGCCGCCGCTCTCGCCGGGGCGGGGATCGCCGGGCGGGTTACCGAAGTGAAGGCTCTGCGTGCCGCCCGCAAGGCCGACCATGACGCCTTCACGGCGCTGGTGGCGGTGGAGGTGTTGCTGGCCACGGGGTTGCGCGTGGGGGAACTGGCCGGCATGCGGGTGGAGGATGTGGACCTGACCGGCCGCGTCATCACCATCGTCGGCAAGGGCAGCCGCCAGCGGCGGGTGTTCCTGCCCGACGACGCGGTGACGGCGCTGGTGACGGCTTATCAGGGTGTGACGGGCGCGCGGCGGCGTGACCACGACCGGTTCCTGATGACGGGAACGGGCGGGCCGGCGTCCACCCAGCATCTCCGCTTGTTGATTCGTCAGATCGGCGAGGAGGCGCAACTGTCCCGCCGCGTCACTCCGCACATGCTGCGCCACACGGCGGCGACGCGGCTGCTGGAGAACGGAGTCGACATCCGCTTCGTCCAGCGCCTGCTGGGGCACCAGAGCATTTCGACGACGGAAATCTACACGACGGTGACGGATGCCAGCCTGCGGGCGGCGGTGGTCAGGGCAGCGGAGGGGATGCGGGCGCTACGACGATAACTAGGAATTATGAGAATTGAGCGAATCGAGGTTGGATTGCCAACCTCACTGATTTCGAATGCAGACGTATTTGAATTGCTGAACGCGAATTCAAAAAAACTGCCTAGCTCAATGCAGGAAGAAATTGAGAGCTTTTTCGATGCGTCAGGCGCAGTTCAACGATTTTGGCGGGCAACCGATAGAGAGCCTCAGCACGTCCTTCAAGAGACTGCCGCCCGAATGTTTCGCCATATCGATAGAAGAGACATAAAAATCGTAATATATTGTAGTGCTTCAAAGTACTTCGCCGAACCAGCCCATGCATCAATATTTTGTGGAATTAACAATGTTGCGCCAGAGTACGCCTTTGACATATCAGACGGGTGTATGGGGTGGCTAACCTCGTTGAATATTATTGAAAAATTTTGCCTAAATAAACAAGAGGGGTACGCCCTTATTATATCCCATGAATTTCCGATGGGAAGGAATGGGGCTGTCTATCCGAAATGCTTTAATATCTCAAGCCACACCCAGCTAAAATATAAACTTCCAGCTCTAACTCTCGGAGAGGCTTGCACCCTAACTCTGGTAAAAATGGATGCGCCCTCTACTCAAGGCATCAGGGTGGAGTTGCCTAGCGGAGCAGAGCTCTGCACCGTGCCATATAGAAATTATAATAACTTCCTATGGAACTCATCGTTTATCTTTGATGAGGAAGAGTTTCATGCTCATTATAATGAAATGTCAAAAGTTGCCGCCTTGAAAAGCATATCAATTTTAAATAAATTTTTAAAAGGGAAAAGAATTAATCTTGTGCCGCATTCGTACACGCGATCTTTTGAGAAACTAAGCGACCTGTTGAGCTTCCACCCCAAAATTGTAAATTACTTCGGTGAATATGGAAACACCGCAACATCATCAATTCCACTCAATATAGAGATCGCTCGTAGGCGAGGCGCGCTCGATCATTCAAGGCCGACTTACGCTTGGTGCGCAAGCGCCGGAATCAAAGTCTGTATAGCAGAACTTAAATTGAATTTAAGCATCAACTAACAGCGTTTTTCAAGAATAGTAGTATTATCGGAGAAAATGAGCTAGCAAACAGTGAGGACTTACGCTTTATCATAAAATGAATGCTCATCAATGCCCTTACGTCTGCAAGCCTTCTCGTGTCAATTATGATATCCACACTCCTGGACGCTTTTGATATTCTAATGGAAACCATTGCATAAGAAACAAGGAGAACTGATAACAAAATGAGGAAATATACAATACACCACATTGAGAATACAGAGTTTACCAAGTTAGAATACTGAAATGATAATTTCTCATTGATCGATGCATAGGAGGTTCTCAGATATAAATAAGTAGCTATTGAAGATGATATCAGTATGGATACCATCATATAATAAACAATGTCAAAATTTTTCAGAAATGATTCTGCAATCTCTTCTATATTGAGTTTTGGATTGACATCCATCTTCGCAACCATGTGCGGGACGGTCATCATTATGGCAGACGCTGGAAGAAAAGCTGCTACAACCAATGATATGGGGATAATGTTGAATATCTTGAAATCGATATATAAATAAGAAAATTTGATTTGAAAAATACTTTCGAACAATATGCTATTTGAAGATATGCGGTTAAGCCCGATCCATAAAATGTCGCATGATAGTATTTTTAAAGGTGTATCGAAAAAAATTACTATTGCTGAAAAAATGAGTGATGCAGATAAGAATGAAGCAGAATGATTTTTAATAAAACTTCTGTAGATAAATACGCTTGAAGAATTTCTCATGATGTCATAGACATAAAATGTAACAGAAATGCACAATATTACATGCATTGTCCCAAATGAAAAATATGAAAATATGTAGGACATATCATCATATGATCTAAAGGAGACATGGCTAGAAAGCTCATTTATTGACAAGCCGTCAATAGATAATCCGGCGGAAACCGAAAAAATGATAGGAATCACGGCCGCAAGTGTGACCATGCCCCATCCGTAAGAAAATGGCTTATTAAGCATAATTCCTAGTTATCATCTAGAGAGTTAAAGAGAAAAATGTGCCAACGCACATTACCTTACGGTATGCTGCCAGAAATCTGATGTATCCTCAAGGGCTAACATCTGTTGATACTCTTCGCTCCTAGGTGTGTCTTTTTCGCCAAATGGACCGGCTTTCCGCCGCCTGCCGAACCCTTGGCACCTCCTGAAGTTTCCGTGGGTATCAGGAAAAACTCAGCCCACATCCCCCTTGCATCCCGCCGTCCCCGCGCGTATAAGCGCATCCTTCCACGGGCGGCGAGGCCGGGCCGTATGGCTCAGGGCATGCCCAACCGTCCGCTGGAAATTCCGCCTCATTTCCACCTAGGAAACGAAAATGCCCAAGCTGAAGACGAAGAGCGGCGCCAAGAAGCGCTTCAAGGTGACCGCCACGGGTAAGGTCCGCGCTCAGGCCGCCTACAAGCGCCACTGCCTGGAACAGAAGTCCCCGAACATGAAGCGCAACGCGCGCGGCATGATGACCCTGTGCGACTCCAACGCCCGCACGGTGCTGAAGAACTGGCTGCGCAACGCCTGATCTCGGCACATCGAAGAATTCGGAAGGACTGAACCATGGCTCGTGTTAAGCGCGGCGTCACGACGCACGCCCGTCACCGCAAGATCCTGAAGCTCGCCAAGGGCTACCGGGGTCGCAATTCCAAGAATTTCCGCATTGCGATCGAGAAGGTCGAAAAGGCGCTTCGTTACGCCTACCGCGACCGCCGCAATAAGAAGCGCGATTTCCGCGGCCTGTGGATCCAGCGCATCAACGCCGGCGTCCGTCAGTACGGCCTGACCTACTCGCGCTTCATCAACGGCATCAAGCTGGCCGGCATCGAGATCGACCGCAAGGTCCTGTCCGATCTGGCCGCGCGCGAGCCGGAGGCCTTTAAGACCCTGGTGGACAAGGCCCAGGCCGCGCTCGCCTCCAAGGCCGCCGCGTAACGCCTCGCGCTTCCCTGTCATAAGGGAACGCTTGCCGTCACGGCGTCAGTTGTAAGAGAAGGGAGCCGGGCCGCTGGGCCGGCTCCCTTTTTCTGTTTGCACCGATTTTTCCCCACGCTTGCCGGGAACCGCCATGCTCGACGCGCTGAAAGACGAACTTCTGTCGCAGGTCAACGCCGCCGCCGACCTTTCGGCGCTGGACGAGGTGCGGGTCTCCGCGCTCGGCAAGAAGGGGCGCATCACCGGCTTCATGAAGGAGCTGGGGAACCTCACCCCCGACGAGCGCAAGGAGCGCGGTCAGGCGCTGAACGCGCTGAAGGACGAGATCGCCGCCGCCATCGACGCGCGCAAGGCCGACCTCGCCGCCGCCCACCTGAAGGCGCGGCTGGAGGCCGAACGGGTCGACGTCACCCTGCCGGTGCGTCCGGAAACCGAAGGGCGCATCCATCCGATCAGCCAGACGATGGACGAGATGATCGCCATCTTCGCCGAGATGGGATTCTCGGTCGCCGAAGGGCCGGACATCGAGGACGATTTCCACAATTTCACCGCCCTGAACTTCCCGCCCGGCCACCCGGCGCGCGACATGCACGACACCTTCTATCTGCCCGACGCGGATGAGAAGAAGATGCTGCTGCGCACCCACACCAGCCCGGTGCAGGTCCGCACCATGCTGAACAACAAGCCGCCGATCCGCATCATCGCGCCGGGGCGCACCTACCGCTCCGACTACGACATGACCCACACCCCGATGTTCCACCAGATCGAGGGGCTGGTCATTGACGAGGCGACCAACATGGGGCACCTGAAGGGCTGCCTCGTGGAGTTCTGCCGCGCCTTCTTCGACGTGGACGACCTGCCGCTGCGCTTCCGCCCCAGCTTCTTCCCCTTCACCGAACCGTCGGCGGAGGTCGATATCGGCTGCTCGCGCAAGGGCGGCGAGCTGAAGCTGGGCAATTACGGCGACTGGCTGGAGATCCTCGGCTGCGGCATGGTCCACCCGAATGTGCTGGAAGCCTGCGGCATCGACAGCACCAAGTATCAGGGCTTCGCCTTCGGCATGGGGGTCGAGCGCGTCGCCATGCTGAAATACGGCATCCCCGACCTGCGCACCTTCTTCGACGCCGACCTGCGCTGGCTGAAGCATTACGGCTTCGCCTCCCTCGACATTCCCAACATCGCCCACGGCCTGACGCGCTGAGAGCAGTGTGAGACATTGAAGTGCCTGGGGGGCGCATTATGAGTGATGAGAGCAAAAAATCGTCAGCGGAATTGGAAGCGGAATTAAGAAAAGAGCTTTGGGAGGCAAAAAGATTTTTTCTCGAGGATTATGCAAAATCGATGAGAGAGAAGGAATCTTCCAGAAGCTTATTCTGGCAAAATTCCTTTAAGACGACATTCATCATGAATGGCGCGGGAGTTGTTTCCCTTCTGACATTTTCTGCATCTCTGATCAAAGATCACTCGGTAAACGTTTCGGTTATTTCTCACTCGCTGACTTTGTCGATGCAGCTCTTTTGTTGGGGCTGCGTCATAGTGGCTCTGGCTACCTTTTTCGCATGGATTTCTCACCAGACATCGACGGAGCGGTACAAAAATTTAATGGAAAAGGCGCTTAGAGCAAAAGATTTTTCTGAGATAGAAAAAATACATACGGAGTATTGTAAGGGCTTGGATGACGGAGTTAGTAATCGGTCTGGGATTATTATGATGGTCACTTTGATTTTTCAGTTCGTTCCGATTTTGTTGTTTGGATTTGGAGCGTATTCCGCGACAGATGTGTTCGTGCTTCTTGGGAGCGTCAAGTAATGTGCGCATCGGGAGATCAATGATGAAGTTCACGCTGTCCTGGCTGAAGGACCATCTGGAGACCGACGCGTCGCTCGACCAGATCACGGAGAAGCTGACCGCCCTCGGGCTGGAGGTGGAAGGCGTCCATGACCGGTCGAAGGAACTGGCGCCCTTCCGCGTCGCCCATGTCGTCTCGGCCGAGAAGCACCCGGACGCCGACAAGCTGCGCGTGCTGATGGTCGATACCGGCGCCGGCATCCTGCAGGTGGTCTGCGGCGCCCCCAACGCGCGGGCCGGCATGAAGGGCGTCTTCGCGCCGGAGGGGACCTATGTCCCCGGTTCCGACATCACGCTGAAGAAGGGCGTCATCCGTGGCGTCGAGTCGAACGGCATGATGTGCTCCAAGCGCGAGCTGAAGCTGTCGGACGAGCATGAGGGCATCATCGAGCTGCCGGACGACGCCCCCGTCGGCGCCGGCTTCGCCGACTATGCCGGGCTGAACGATCCGGTCATCGACATCAACCTGACGCCCGACCGCGCCGACTGCGCCGGGGTACGCGGCATCGCCCGCGACCTTGCCGCCGCCGGCATGGGCACGCTGAAGCCGCTGACCGCCGGGCATCTCGACACCACCCCGGTCGCGGGGGCCTTCGCCAGCCCGGTCGGGGTGAGCATCGATGTGCCCGAGGCCTGCCCGCTGTTCGTTGGCCGCTTCATCCGCGGCGTGAAGAACGGCCCGTCGCCGAAGTGGCTGCAGGACAAGCTGGTGTCGATCGGCCTGCGCCCGATCTCGGCGCTGGTCGACATCACCAACTACCTGACCTTCGACGCCGCCCGTCCGCTGCACGTCTTCGACGCCGACACGGTCAAGGGCAACATCACCGTCCGCATGGGGCGCGAGGGTGAGACGCTGGCGGCGCTGAACGGCAAGGAATACGCGTTGGACGGCGCCATGACCGTGGTGGCCGACGACGAGCGGGCGGAGGCTCTGGCCGGCATCGTCGGCGGCGAGCCGACCGGCTGCACCGAGGCGACCGTCAACGTCTTCGTCGAGGCCGCGCTGTTCGATCCGGTGCGCACGGCGCAGACCGGCCGCCGGCTGGGCATCGATTCGGATGCGCGCTACCGCTTCGAGCGCGGCGTCGATCCGGCGGCGGTCTTCGCCGGCATGGAGCGCGCCACCCGCCTGATCCTGGAACTGTGCGGCGGCGAGCCGTCGGAACTGGTGGTCGCCGGGGCGGAACCGGAGTGGAAGCGCAGCCTGACCCTGCGTGCCGGCCGGGTCGCGGCGCTGGGCGGCGTCGATCTGCCGCGCGACCGTCAAGTGCAGATCCTGATGGATCTGGGCTTCACCATCGAGGGCGAGGACGAGGAGGGCCGGCTGCGCGTCGGCGTTCCGTCCTGGCGCGCCGATGTCCATGGCGAGGCCGATCTGGTCGAGGAGGTGCTGCGCGTCCACGGCTTCGACGCCATCCCGGCGACGCCGCTGCCGCGCGAGACGGTGCTGACCCGGCCGGCCCTGACGCTGAAGCAGCGCCGCGTCGCGCTGGCCAAGCGGACGCTGGCCGCCCGCGGCCTGTCGGAGGCGGTGACCTGGTCCTTCCTGTCCGGCACGGTCGCCGAACTGTTCGGCGGCGGCGAGGCCGGCCTGCGGCTGGTCAACCCGATCAGCAGCGACCTGGACGTCATGCGTCCGTCGATCCTGCCCAACCTGATCCAGGCCGCCGGCCGCAACGCCGACCGCGGCTATGCCGACGTGCGGCTGTTCGAAGTCGGCGCCGCCTTCCGCAGCCCGGCGCCGGACGGGCAGGATACGGTCGCGGCCGGCATCCGCGCCGGGGCGGCGGTGCCGCGCCATTGGGCGGAGAAGGCGCGCGGCGTCGACGTGTTCGACGCCAAGGCCGACGCACTGGCGGTTCTGGAGTCGGTCGGCGCCCCCGCCGGCAACCTGCAGGTCACCACCGACGCGCCGGGCTGGTACCATCCCGGCCGTTCCGGCGTGTTGCGACTCGGCCCCACCGTGATGGCCCGCTTCGGCGAGATCCATCCGTCGGTGCTGGAGACGCTGGGCGTCAAGGGTCCGGTCGTCGGCTTCGAGGTGATGCTGGACGCCGTGCCGCTGCCCAAGAAGAAGGGCGGCACCGCCAAGCCGATGGTCCAGCTCTCCGCCTTCCAGCCGGTGGAGCGCGATTTCGCCTTCGTCGTCGACCGCAAGGTGGAGGCCGACAAGATCCTCCGCGCCGTGAAGGGTGCCGACAAGGCGCTGGTCAAGGATGTCGCGGTGTTCGACGTCTATGAGGGGCCGGGCGTGGGTGAGGGGCGGAAGTCGGTCGCCGTGTCGGTCACTTACCAGCCGACAACCGCAACCTTGACCGATGAGGCGATCGAGGCTGTCGGCCAGAAAATCGTCGCGGCGGTGGTCAAGGCGACCGGCGGAAATCTTCGCGCCTGAGAAAATCGCCCGAAAGTAGAAATTCTTTGCATTCAGGAAGTGAGCCTCCGCTCGGCGGAGGCTCTTTTTTTTGTCCTCGCCGAAGGAGTCACGAAAGGGCCTTTTCAAACCGCCGATTGCCCAATCATATGATGAATCGCTGATTGAAGAGTCTCGAGTGCATTCGCTAAGGGAAAGTCCTGATGCTAATTGTCCCAATTCAGTGTTTGACGGCGGCGCAATATTTTGTGGGAAGATTGGACCTTGAGATTGTTTGCCTCAGGTGAGCCCATGATGCGTCCGATGTCACGGTTAGGCCACAGGCGGCGCTTGCATTGCCTTGGCATGTCCGATGTCCAATCTGGTGCAAGCGACGGAGCGGGAGAAATCAATGGCTGATCCTACAGACGGTCTGGCAACCAAACCGGAGTCCGTCAGGCCACTGATCCTGGTGATTGACGACGACCGCTCGATTGTCGAGGGGCTGGCGATCCTGTTGGACGGCTGGGGCTACGAGGTGGTGAAGGCGCTGAGCGCCGCGGCGCTGGAGGCCCAGCTCGGCGGTCTGGACCGGGCACCGAACCTGATCATCGCCGACCATTACCTGCCGGCCGGCCGTACCGGGCGGGAGGTGGTGGAGCGCGTCCGTGCCGAAACCGGGCAGCAGATCCCGGCGATCATCCTGACCGGCGACAGCACGCCCGAACGGCGCGACGAGGCCGAGCTTATGGGCTGCCAGCTGCTGCTGAAGCCGGTGCAGGTCGGGCCGCTGCGCGAGGCGGTCGAGGCGCTTTGCAGCCGGTAACGCTGCAGGAGTAGGGTTGCGGCAACTCGCCCGTCAGGCCGCCCGTCAGACCGCCGTGCCTGCCCCGGAACCGGGCCCGTCGATCTCCGGCAATACGGCGAGAAAGGCATCGACCACCGCCGGATCGAAGCGCAGGCCGGCCAGCCGGCGGATTTCCTCCACGGCTTGGGCACGGCCCAGGGCCGGACGATAGGGACGGTCGCGCGTCATCGCGTCATAGGCGTCGGCAACGGCGACGATGCGGGCGCACAGCGGGATCGCCGCCCCGGTGCGGCCGTCGGGATAGCCGGTGCCGTCCCAGTTCTCGTGATGCCAGCGCGCCACCGCCGCCCCCAGATGCAGATGAGTCGGGCCGTCGGCCAGATGGCTGGCCTGGTGCAGCAGGGCGGCGCCGGCCAGCGTGTGGGTCTGCATGGCGCTGCGTTCCGCCGGGTCGAGCGGGCCGGGCTTCGCCAGGATGTCCGGATCGACCGCGGCGTTGCCGATGTCGTGCAGGATGGCGGCAAGCCCGATGATCTCCAGCGTCGATTCGTCCAGCGACTCGGGGAACAGGCCGTCGGCATGCAGGCGTCGGGCGATCCGTTCGGTGATCGCGGCGATGCGCAGCGAGCGGCTGAAGCGCTCCCCTTCCGCCGCCTTCTCCGCTGCCGGGCCGTCCGTGCCCAGCGCGCCGCGGCCGCGTTCGGCCAGATCGGCCAGCGCTGCCAGCGTGCCCTGCTGGGCGCGGTAGAGCTGTTCGTAATGGTGCAGGTTGTCGAAACCGACGGAGATCTTGCCGCAGAACACCTCGATCAGCTTGCGGTCGAGGTCGGACAGCGGCCGGTTGGAGCGCAGATAGACCACCGTCTCGCGGTCGTTCGGGGTGCGGATGTAGAGCGTGCAATGGTCGCCGGCATAGCCATGCGCCTGTTTTTCCAGGCAGGCGGTCACCGCGTCCAGCACCGCCGGGTCGACATGGCCGGCGGCTGGTTCGTTGATGAGCGCCTCGAACCGCCCGGACCCGGCCAGCACATAGAGGCCGTCGGCGCTTGCCGACGGGGCGCACCCCGACGGCGTGCAGCCGGCCGCGCCGGCGCCGCCGCGCTGCACGCAGAGGATGGCGTCCGGCCCCACCCCCAGCAGGCCCGACAGCTGTGTCAGCACGCCCGCCGCGAACAGCTTCATCGAGCGGGCGCGGAACAGCGACGACGACGCCTCGATGATCTTCTCCAGCCCGCGGCGGTTGGCGTCGATGGTGACGATGTCCTCGTAGGAGCGCAGGGCCGCGACCGTGGTGGTGAACAGCTGCTGGGCGGTCAGCTGGGTCTTCGCCTTGTAGTCGTTGATGTCATAGTCGAGGATCACCGCCCGTTCCGGCGCCTGCCCCGGCTGGCCGGTGCGCAGGATGATGCGGACGTTGCGGTTGCGCAGCTCCTCGCGGATGTGGTGGACCAGCCGCAGGCCGGCGTCCTCCGTCTCCATCACCACGTCGAGCAGGATCAGGGCGATGTCGCTTTCCCGCGCCAGGATGCGCCGCGCCTCCGCCGCCGAATGGGCGGAGAGGAAGCGCGCCTTGCGGCCCTTGTAGGCGAAGTCGGACAGGACGAGCTTGGTGATCGCATGGACCTCCGGCTCGTCGTCGACGATCAGCATGGTCCATCGGCTGCCGGGCTGTTCCTCCGCACACCGCTCCCCGTCCGGGGCGGTCCCATCCGGAGCGCTGTCGTCGAGGAACACCAGATCCTCGTCACCGCTTTCCGGTGCCGGATCGGCTCGGGCCTCGTCCTCTGGTCCAGTCGGGTCGGCGTCGGTCATGGCTCTTCGATCGTGAAAGGGTCATGAGGAAGGGCGCGGCCGGCCCACGGGTGCAAGGCTATCAGAATGTATCCAGCTCGATCACCGTGCAATCGAGTCCGCGTTGCGCCAACGTGCCGCAGGCGGTGTCGACCTGCAGCCGGGTGAAGGGCGCCACCCCGACCTCGTACAGCAGGCGGCCCTTGCGGAACACCGGCCAGACCATCGGCGGCAGGTCGCGATAGGCGCTGCCCGGTCCGGCGGTGAACTCTCTCCAGGCGCGCAGACCCTCGGAATAGCTGACATATTCGCCCAGCTTGATGCCGTAGAGCATGCCCGGTTCCACCGGCGGCATGCCGGGCAGCGGATAGGGCGCCACCACCCCGACCAGCCCCTGCACCGGCGCCAGCGCGCGGGTGCCGGCGGGCAGGGCCAGAGTCGCCTCGCCGTTGGCGGCGCCGATCAGCGCCACCACGTCGCCCTGGCGCAGGGTGAAGGGGCGCCGCTTGCGGTTGCTCAGGATCTCGGTGGCGTGGATCGGGCCGGCGGCGACGACATAGCCCTCCGCCGGGGTCTGCGCCGCCTTGTCCCAGGCGGCGCGCGGTACGACGGCGGCGCTGCGGTGGGGCGGGGGAGCGTCGGCCGGCGGTTTGCCGGAGTCGGGCTTGGTGCCGGGCTTGTGCGCCCGCGGCCCTTCGCCGCCGATGGCCGGGCGGCCGGTGACCATCAGCGCCGGGTCCAGCGAATCGGCGGGAACATAGCCGATGGGCTGGCCGCCGATGGCGACCTCCGTCCAATAGGTGCCGCGCGGGGTGCCGAGCGCGTTCAGCGCCTTGCCCTGCTTCAGCGTCATGACGATGCGCGCGTCCTCGCTGGGGCCGATCCGCACCTCGATGTCGCGGTTCAGCACCACCTCGCCGGTCAGGGGCGCGCCGATGGCGACCGGGCTCTGCGCCCGCACCGGCGGGGTTGCCGCAACCGTGCCTGCACAGCCGAGGAGAATGGCGAGCACCGGCAGCAGCGGGCGGAACGGGGACGCGGCGGTCATTCGGCGGCTTCCTTCGCGGACGTCGGGGAAACCGGCTCCGGCTTTCGGCGGCCCAGCAGCTGACGGCCGACGAGGTCGTGGATGGCGTCGGCCAGCAGCCGCACCGGCTTGGGCGCCGTGCCGCGGGCGCGGTGCAGGGCGATGTCGACGTCCGGCAGGCCGGGAAACCCCTCGGCGGCGCCGATGCGGCGCAGGCTGGGCGGCACGGTGCAGGTTTCCATCGCCGTCACCCCCAGCCCGCCCATCACCGCGCCATGGACGGCGACGACGCTCTTGCTGGTGAAGGCGACGCGCCAGTCGCGGCCGATGCCGTCGAGCGCGGCGACCGCGAGGTCGCGCACGACGCAGCCCTTGGGGAACAGCGCCAGCGGCAGCGGGTCCAGGCTCTCCACCGGGCGATGCCCCGGCGGCGGAACGGGGTCGAGCGGCGGGGCGACCCAGGCCACCGGCTCCCGCCGCACCAGCTCGCCGCCGGCCTCGCCGGCATGGCGGGTGACGAGCGCGAGGTCGTAACGGCCCTTGTCGATCTCCGCCACCAGATCGGGGCTGTTGTCGCAGACGACCTCGACCATCACGTCGGGATAGGCGGCGTTGAAGCGGGCCAGGATTTCCGGCAGCAGCATGGTGGCGTAATCGTCGGGCGTGCCGATGCGGACGCTGGCCACCGTCGGGCTGCGGTGCATCAGCGCCAGCACCTCGTCGTTCAGGGTCAGCATGCGCCGCGCATAGGCCAGCAGCACCTCGCCGTCGCGGGTCATGCGCACGCCGTGGGTGTCGCGTTCGAACACGCGCTTGCCGACCGTGTCCTCCAGCCGACGCACCTGCTGGCTGACCGCCGCCTGGGTGCGGCCCAGCCTTTCGCCGGCACGGGTGAAGCTGGCGCTGTCGGCGACGGCGACGAAGGCGCGCAGCAGGTCGGTGTCGAGATTGGCGGGCATGGCGGGGAACCGGAAGTTGCCGCTTATTCAAGCAGAGCGCCCGGTCCTCCGCAATGGCCCCATCCGCACCAGCAGGGTCATTACGAATCGTGATGACGGCATAATGCCTATTCGTTTCCAAGGGAATGGCGGGCGCCCCATTGTCGGTCTCCGATCCATTTGGAGTGTCCGATCATGTCGCTGTTCGCCGCCTGGACCGGTGCGGTCCTTGGAGCCGCCCGGATGGAGTTGCCGGTCATGCCCGCGCCGGCGGTGCCGGAGCCCCGGCGCTTCCGTCTCGCCTACAACCCGGTGCCGGCCGCCGTTGCGGGCTTCGGCCGTCCGCTGGTGGCGGAGCCAGCGCCGGCATCGGTGCGGGACCGGCTGTGGCTTGAGAAATAGGCGGGCGGCAGCCTATCCTGCCGCCGATAAGAAAGCCGGGAGGAACGGGCGATGTCGCGGGTCTATGTGCTGTATACCGGGGGCACCATCGGGTGCGTGACCAATCCCGACGGGGCGCTGGCCCCGGTGCCGGGGGCGGAGTTCGAAAAGCTGGCGCTGGCGGTGCCCGGCCTTTCGGATCATCGGGTGCGGGATTACCCGGATCTGGGCTGGACCATGGACTGGTTCGACCGCACGCTCGACAGCTCCAACATGACCCCGGCGGACTGGGTCGCGATCGCCCGGCGGCTGCTGTCGGTCTATGACCAGTATGACGGTTTCGTCGTGCTGCACGGCACCGACAGCATGGCCTACAGCGCGTCGGCCCTGTCCTTCCTGCTGCCCGGCCTGTCGAAGCCGGTGGTGTTCAGCGGGTCGCAGGTGCCGCTGTCCTTCACGCTGAGCGACGCGCCGGCCAATCTGGTCGGCGCCATCGTGGTGGCGGGAACCCTGCCGGTGCCGGAGGTCTGCGTCTATTTCGACACCAAGCTGCTGCGCGGCAACCGGTCGTCGAAGGTCGACGCCAACCGCTTCGCCGGCTTCGATTCGCCGAATTTCCCGCCGCTCGCCACCGTCGGCAGCGTGGTCGCCCGCAACGAACCCCATTGGCTGCCGATGCCGGATGCCGCGGTTTCGCTGGCCGAGCCGGACAACCGGTCCAGGCGGCTGGCGGCGCTGGATGCCCTGCTGGCGGCGCTGGCGGGGTTCTCCGTCGTCATGCTGTGGCTCTATCCCGGCATCCGCGCCAGCACGGTGTCGGCGATGCTGACCGGCACCAGCCCGGCGGCGAAGGGGGCGGTGCTGCTGGCCTTCGGCGAGGGCAACGGCCCGACCGATCCGGACTTCCTCGACGCGCTGTCGGCGGCGGTGAAGGCCGGGGTCGTGCTGATGGACAACACCCAGGTGCAGCGCGGCGCCGTGCTGCCCGGCGCCTATGCAACCGGGTTGGGCGCCGTGGGTGCGGTCGGCGCCTATGACATGACGCCGGAAGCGAGCTACGCCAAGCTGGTCTGCCTGCTGGCCGGCGGTCTGGACGCCGCAGCGGTCAGGGCGGCGATGCCGGTGCCGCAGGCGGGCGAGCTGACGGTGATCGGGGATTGAGTTTCTGACCGGAGGCGGGGGGCGCCGGTTGGACCCTCCGCCTCCGGCAGGTTGTTACTGGCCCATGCCGGGCTGGTTCGGCGACATGGTGCTGCGGTTCATCGTGCCGTTGCCCATGGTGCCCTGATTCATCGAGCCCTGATTCATGGAACCTTGGTTCATCGAACCGCGGTTCATGGCCCCCCGGTTCATCGAATCGTTGTCCATGGTCCCATGGTTCATGGCGCCGGAGCCCATATTGCCCATGGAGCCACCCATCTGGCCGCCCATGGTTCCGTCGGTCGAGCTGCCGTAGCCGGTGTTGGCCTGATTGCTGTACTGGGCGAGCTGCTGCAGTTCGCGGGCGTCCTGCATGACGATGACCCGGTTGCCGCGCCGTTCGAAGGAGGCCGGCGGCAGCATGATGGTCTGGCCGGACTTGGCGAGCTTCAGCTCGACCATCGTCTGGCCCTGGGCATCGGTGGTGACGTTCTGGACGGTGCCGGCGACCGGCCCGCCATGGCGGTGGACCACCCGTTTACCGATCATGGCGCGGCTGGCCTGGACGTCGCGGGCGCCGCTGTCCATCGTGCCGTTGGTGGCGGCGCCCGACCGGTTGTAGCTGCCCTGGGACCCGCTCTGGGCATGGCCCGGCGCGGCGGCGGCCATCAGCATCAGGGCCGGAACCGCAGCGGCGAGAAACTTGCGCATGTCATCCTCCCGGAATTGAACCGAATGTGGGGAGACCGCTGCCGCCGGCGGCGGCATGTGATCCACCTTCGCAGGAGATGACACCTCAGCCGTAGGTTTGTTTCGCCGGTAAGCCGCTATTTCTCAGGTCTGTCATCAGATAGACAGTTCGGTCGCAGGGCTGAAACCACAGTTCGCTTTAAATGCGAACTAATTTCTGAGAGTCTCCTTCTCGCAGAATCGGCAGTCGCGAGGCTTCAGTCATGGCGTCCCTTTCCCCGGCTTATCGTCCCGGCGACATCATCATCGCCGATGGAACGGTGTCGCACTGCGCCATCGTGATCGGCGAGAAGGTCAGATACAGCAGCGGTGTGCGGACCGACTGGATGGTGCTCCATGCCACCGGCTTCGGCAGCGAACAGCCGCGCGACGGCATCAAGAAGTCCGACGTCATCAATATGGGGGCCGGGCGGCTGTTTCGCCCGCGCGCGATGAGCGACGCCCAAGCCCAGACGGTACAGGACACCGCGCTGAGGCTGCACAAGGCCTCCTCCTCCTACGGTACGGCCAGGGCGGTGTTCGCCTGGGCGGGAAGCACCGGCTTCGGCACCGGCGCCTTCGGGCGGCTGCAGAAATACAAGGAGCGGCTGTCGCACACCGAACATCAGGGGGCGGTGAAGAACGTCTTCTGTTCGGAATTCGTGATCCTCTGCTACCAGCTTGCCTTTCTCGACGAGGCGCAGAAGACGCGGCAGACCAATCCGCTGTTCATCAACCTCGACGCCAAGCACAGCTATCCCAAGCACCTCCGCCAGTATCTGCGGACCAACGCCACGGTCTGGGAGGAGGGCGATTTCCCGCCCTGAACGGCCCCTGCCGTCAAACAAAAAGGCGGGCTTGAGCCCGCCTTTCCGTATCCTTACTCGTCGCCCATCTTGAGCGCGGCGATGAAGGCGCTCTGCGGGATTTCGACCTGGCCGAACTGGCGCATGCGCTTCTTGCCTTCCTTCTGCTTGTCCAGCAGCTTGCGCTTGCGGCTGATGTCGCCGCCGTAGCACTTGGCGGTCACGTCCTTGCGCATGGCGCTGATGCTCTCGCGGGCGATGATCTTGCCGCCGATGGCGGCCTGCACGGCGATCTTGAACAGCTGGCGCGGGATCAGCTCCTTCAGGCGTTCGCAAAGCTGGCGGCCGCGGCGTTCGGACTGGCTGCGGTGGACGATCATCGACAGGGCGTCCACCGGCTCGGCATTCACCAGGATCGACAGCTTCACGAGGTCGCCTTCCTCATAGCTGTCCATCTGGTAGTCGAAGCTGGCATAGCCGCGGCTGATCGACTTCAGCCGGTCGTAGAAGTCGAACACCACCTCGTTCAGCGGCAGCCGGTAGACCAGCATGGCGCGGGCGCCGGCATAGGTCAGCTCGATCTGCTGGCCGCGCCGCTCGGTGCAAAGCTGCAGGACGCCGCCGAGATACTCGTCGGGCAGCATGATCGTCGCCTTGATCCACGGCTCGTCGATGTGGTCGATCCGCATCACGTCGGGCATGTCGGCCGGGTTGTGCAGGTCCCGCACCGTCCCGTCGGTCATCGTCAGCTTGTAGACCACCGACGGCGCGGTGGTGATGAGGTCGAGGTTGAACTCGCGCTCCAGCCGCTCCTGGATGATCTCCAGATGCAAGAGGCCGAGGAAGCCGCAGCGGAAGCCGAAGCCCAGCGCCGCCGACGTCTCCGCCTCGTAATGGAAGCTGGCGTCGTTCAGCTTCAGCTTGCCCAGGCTGTCGCGCAGCCGCTCGAAATCGGCGGCGTCGACCGGGAACAGGCCGCACCACACCACGGGGATGGACGGCTTGAAGCCGGACAGCGCTTCGGTCGCCGGCTTGCGCTCGTCGGTGATGGTGTCGCCGACCTTGGTCTGGGTGATGTCCTTGATCGCGGCGGTGATGAAGCCCATCTCGCCCGGCCGCAGCTCGCCGGTCAGCAGCGCCTTCGGGGTGAAGACGCCGACGCGGTCGACGTCGTGGGCGGAGCCGGCGGCCATGAAGCGCACCTTCTGCCCGACCTTCAGCACGCCGTCGACGATGCGGACCAGAATGACGACGCCGAGATAGGGGTCGTACCAGCTGTCGACCAGCAGCGCCTTCAGCGGCGCGTCGGCATCGCCCTTGGGCGGCGGCAGGCGCTTGACCACCGCCTCCAGCACCGCGCCGATGTTGAGGCCGGACTTTGCCGAGATCTCGACCGCGTCGGAGGCGTCGAGGCCGATCACGTCCTCGATCTGCTGCTTGATCCGCTCCGGCTCGGCGGCGGGCAGGTCGATCTTGTTGAGGACCGGGATGATCTCGTGGTTGTTGTCGATCGCCTGATAGACGTTTGCGAGCGTCTGCGCCTCGACCCCCTGGGAGGCATCGACCACCAGGATCGAGCCCTCGCAGGCGGCCAAGGACCGGCTGACCTCATAGGCGAAGTCGACGTGGCCGGGGGTGTCCATCAGGTTCAGCGTGTACTGCTTGCCGTCCTCGGCCTTGTAGAGCAGGCGGACGGTCTGGGCCTTGATGGTGATGCCGCGCTCGCGCTCGATGTCCATGCTGTCGAGCACCTGTTCGCGCATCTCGCGCGCGTCGAGGCCGCCGCACTGCTGGATCAACCGG
The DNA here is from genome assembly GCF_051124815.1 of Azospirillum sp. B2RO_4. Lineage (NCBI taxonomy): Bacteria > Pseudomonadati > Pseudomonadota > Alphaproteobacteria > Rhodospirillales > Azospirillaceae > Azospirillum > Azospirillum sp. B2RO_4. Next base: position 156,111 of record NZ_CP118485.1, read on the forward strand.
TCGGCAAGCGTCGACTTGCCATGGTCGATGTGGGCGATGATCGAGAAATTGCGGATGTGCGAGAGGTCAGTCATCGGAAAGCGCGCGTCCCAAGGTTTCCCGCGGAACATAAGGCGGACGCTTGGCGCGCGCAACGGCGATGGGCTAGGGAAACGCCAGTCGACGATATGCAGACCTGTTGGAGAAGGGAGCCGTTGTCGCACGGGTCGATTTTCCCTGGTCGCAACTCCCTTGAACCGATATATATTAGAAAAATGTTTCCCAAGGGCATCGCTATGGATGCAATCATTGTTTCGTCTATCGCTTCAGTTGTTAGCGTGGTCGTTGGCTTCGGTGCCATGCTGCTGGTGTTGAAGCAAACAACCCTTAATGCCGAGCAGGTTAGAATAATGCGCGACGCTTATCTTGCCGACCACGAGCGTCGGAAGAAGCAGTCGACCATCGAGTATGTCAACAGCATCAGAGATAAGTATCGGCCAATTGTTGAGAGGCTTGAGGATAAATTTGGAAAAGATCTTGTCATCAATATGCCCGATATCGATCAGGAAGAGCGGCGTGATATAAAAGAACTTCTATCGATAATCGAGCACATGGCTGTTGGTGTCGAGACGGAGGTTTATGATATCGATATTATAGACAGAATGTCCGGATCATATTTTCTCCGAATCAGGCGCATACTTGATCCTTACATCAGTGATGCGCAGAAGCGGAACTCCAATAACTATATAGAATTCGATCAGATGTGCGACCGCATCCGCGCAAAACGAAAGCCTCTCAACAACAAAGGGAGGTTGGAACTGCCGGCGGAACGGAAGAGGGTGCCGGCATAACGCCCGGATAGGGCGTCAACCGCGCCCCCCAATCCCCCGATACAGCTCCATATATTCCTCCGCCGGGCCGTGCCAGCCGAAGTCTCGCGTCATGGCGCGGCGTTGCATCGCGTGCCAGCGCTCCGGCTTGCGGTAGACGCTCATCGCGCGGCGCAACGCCCACACCAACTCCTGCCCCGTGGCGTTGACGAACTGGAAGCCGGTGGCGCTGCCGTCGGCGCTGGCGGCCGGGTTGGCGTCGATCACCGTGTCGGCTAGGCCGCCGGTGCGGCGGACAAGCGGCAGGGTGCCGTATTTCAGGGCGTAGAGCTGGGTCAGGCCGCAGGGCTCGGAGCGCGAGGGCACCAGGAACAGGTCGGAACCGGCCTGGATGCGGTGGGACAGCGGCTCGTCATAGCCGACGCGGACGCCGATCGATTGCGGATGCCATTGGGCGAGCTGGCGGAAACCGGCCTCGCTGGAGGCGTCGCCGCTGCCGAGAACCACCAGCTGGCCGCCCCAGGACACCCATTGGCCGGCGGCCTCCAGCACGAGGTCCAGGCCCTTGTGCCAGGTCAGGCGGCTGACCACGGCGGCCAGCGGCGCGTCGGGGCGGCGGTCCAGGCCGAAGGCGGATTGCAGGTCGGCCTTGCAGGCGTCCTTGCCGCCCAGATCGTCGGGGGTGTAGCGGGCGGGCAGATGCGGGTCGGTCGCCGGGTCCCACACCGCGTAATCGACGCCGTTCAGGATGCCGGTCAGCACGTCGGAGCGGGTGGCGAGCAGGCCCTGCAGGCCGGTGCCGTGCTCCGCCGTCTGGATCTCGTTGGCGTAGGTCGGGCTGACCGTGGTCAGGCGGTCGGCGTAGAAGCAACCCGCCTTCAGGAAACTGATGTTGCCGTAATACTCGACGCCGTCGATGCGGAAGCTGGAGGAGGGCAGGCCGATGTCGCCCATCATCCAGGGGCCGAAGATGCCCTGATAGGCGATGTTGTGGATGGTCAGCACGGTGCCCGGCCGGAAGGGGCCGGCGAAGCGGTCGGGGCGCAGCGCCAGATAGGCGGGGATCAGCCCGGCCTGCCAGTCGTGGCCGTGCAGGATGTCGGGCCGCCACCAGGGATCGTAGGAGACCTCCGCCGCGAAGCCGGCGGCGACCCAGGCGAGCGCGGCGAATCGCAGGGCGTTGTCGGCCCAATCCTTGCCGTCCGGCCCGAGATAGGGGTTGCCGGGACGGTCGTACAGCGACGGCGCCTTCAGCGCATAGGCGAGGACGCCGTCGGCGGTGCGGCCGATGCACAGCTGGGCGCGGTCGCAGCCGGGCAGATCGGTGATCAGGTCGCCGACCTCGTGCAGGTTCTGCAGGCTGTTGAGAACGGCGGGGTAGCCCGGCAACAGCAGGCGGACATCGGCGCCGGCGGCGTTCAGGGCCGGCGGCAGGGCGGCGGACACGTCCGCCAGCCCCCCCGTCTTGACCATCGGGTAGCATTCGGACGTGACGTAGAGGACGCGCATCGGGAAGGCACTCGGATGAAAGGCGGGAGGGGCGGGGCTGGTGCTCACACTGCCGTCATCCCCGCGGAGGCGGGGATCCAGGCTGTTCCGAAGACTCGGATTCGGGATCGCTGGATTCCCGCCTTCGCGGGAATGACGGCTGAGGGGGTGAGGGGCCGGCTTCGGTCGGAGGAGGAGGAGGGTCCTACTCCTTCGGCAGCTTCTCGATCATCTCGCGGGTGATGAGGACGACGCCGCCTTCCGAGCGGTAGAAGCGCTTGGCGTCCAGTTCCGCATCCTCGCCGACGACGAGACCGTTGGGGATGCTGACGCCGCGGTCGATCACCACCTTCTTCAGGCGGCAATGGCGGCCGATGTCGCATTCCGGCAGGACCACCGCCTCGTGCAGCTCGCTGTAGGAGTTGACGCGGACCGAGCTGAACAGCAGCGACCGCCGCACGGTGGAACCGGAGATGATGCAGCCGCCCGACACCAGACTGTCGATCGCCGCGCCGCGGCGGTCGTTGTCGTCGAAGACGAACTTCGCCGGCGGAAGCTGTTCCTGATAGGTGAAGATCGGCCAGTCGCGGTTGTACATGTTCAACTGCGGCGTGACGTGGCAGAGGTCCAGGTTGGCTTCCCAATAGGCGTCGATGGTGCCGACGTCGCGCCAGTAGGGAGCGTCGTCCGGCGCGTCGATGATGGCGCTGTCGGCATAGTCGTGGGCGATGATCCGCGCCCCCGCCTTCACCAGATGCGGGATGATGTCCTTGCCGAAATCGCGGCTGGAGCCGGGGGTGGCGACGTCGCGCTCCAGCTGGTCGTAGAGGAACTGGGCGTTGAAGACGTAGATGCCCATGCTGGCCAGCGCCATGTCGGGGCGGCCGGGCATCGGCGGCGGGTCGGCCGGCTTCTCCACGAAGTCGATGATGCGGCGGTCATCGTCGATGTGCATCACGCCGAAGCCGCTCGCCTGTTCGCGCGGAACCGCGATGCAGGGGACGGTGACGTCGGCCTTGCGGTCGATGTGGTCGAGCAGCAGCGCGCCGTAATCCATCTTGTAGATGTGGTCGCCGGCCAGGATCAGGACATATTCCGGCTCGTGGTCGCGCAGGATGTCCAGGTTCTGGTACACGGCGTCGGCGGTGCCCTGATACCATTCCGTCTCGTTGAGACGCTGCTGCGCCGGCAGCAGGTCGCAGAACTCGTTCATCTCGCCGCGGAACACGTTCCAGCCGCGCTGGAGATGGCGCAGAAGGCTGTGCGACTTGTACTGCGTCAGCACGCCGATGCGGCGGAAACCGGAATTGACGCAGTTGGACAGCGCGAAGTCGATGATGCGGTACTTGCCGCCGAAATAGGTCGCCGGCTTCGCCCGGCGGTCGGTCAGCTGCTTCAGACGGCTTCCGCGTCCCCCGGCCAGCACCAGCGCCACCGCACGTCGCGGTGCAAGGCGCAGATCTCGCTTGTCGAGCATGGCCGTTACCCCCTTTGCCTTATTCTTGCGGCCGCGGGTGAGCGGCCAATCCAATTGGAGGCGTTGACGGTGCCACATCTCGCCGCCATGTCCAATAGGCCCGGCGTCGGGTTCGCCTCGGCTTACCCGCCGGATCTCCAACCCGCGGTCCTAGGAGGAAAGCGGTGGAGAATGCGGGGCAAGCCGAATGGACTGGATGGAAGGGGTAGGGGCCGCCCGATGCCGTGCCGGTGACCATCGCAGCGGCCAATTGCTGCCCAATTTTTCATCATCTGCCGGAATGACAGCCAGAATGCCCGATGAAATCGAGGCGTCCGGCCCTGCCGATCGCTCGAAAGCCCGAAAATTGCGGGAGAATGTGCCCTCCGGAACCTGCCTGTTTTCTGTGCAGACACCGGGTGCGACTCGTACGGGGCTGCCCGTTCGGGGGTCCGGCCGTGGGACAACCCTGACGATTCCAAGCCGTTTTCGACTGGCACGCTTCTTGTAACGCTGGAGGCGTCCTTGGTCCCGTCCGCCGCCCCGTCTTTGCCGGGGACGGGGCGACCGGGACGGGGTCGCCCCAGTGCGGTGCCCAGTGCGCGGAACACCTCCGGTGCCGCGCCGGCCGTATCGGGGCGGGAGCGATTTTGGAGAAAGAGGAGCCTCGATGAACCGTCTGTTCCTTCTGGCCGCACCGATGATGGCGGTTGCTCTGGGCGCGGTCGGCATGCCGGCCGCAGCCCTTGCCCAGGACGCGGCTGCTGCCGCTGCTGCTGCCGCGCCGGCGGCTCCGGCGCTGAATGGCGGCGACACCGCCTGGATGCTTGTCTCCACCGCGCTGGTGCTGATGATGACCATCCCCGGCCTGGCGCTGTTCTACGGCGGCATGGTCCGCAAGATGAACGTGCTGGCGACGGTGATGCAGAGCTTCGCCATCACCTGCCTCGTCAGCGTCCTGTGGTACGTGATCGGCTACAGCCTGGCCTTCACCGGCACCGGCGCCTATGTCGGCGGTCTCGACCGGCTGTTCCTGAACGGGCTCGACTTCTCGAAGGCCTTCGTGCTGGGCGAGGCGACGGGTTCGGGCGTCGCGACGACGATCCCCGAGCCGGTCTTCATGATGTTCCAGATGACCTTCGCGATCATCACCCCGGCCCTGATCACCGGCGCCTTCGCCGACCGCATGAAGTTCTCCTCGCTGCTGGTCTTCACCGCCCTGTGGTCGATCGTGGTCTATGCGCCGATCGCCCACTGGGTCTGGTATCCGTCGGGCTTCCTGTTCGGCCTGGGCGTGCTGGACTTCGCCGGCGGCACGGTCGTGCACATCAACGCGGGTGTGGCCGGTCTGGTCGCCGCGCTGGTGATCGGCAAGCGCAAGGGCTACCCGAAGGAAGCCTTCATGCCGCACAACCTGGTGCTGTCGCTGATCGGCGCCTCGCTGCTGTGGGTTGGCTGGTTCGGCTTCAACGCCGGTTCGGCCCTGACCGCCGGTCCGCGCGCCGGCATGGCGCTGGCCGCCACGCACATCGCCACCGCCGGCGCCGCCATGGGCTGGCTGTTCGCGGAGTGGATCGTCAAGGGCAAGCCGTCGATCCTCGGCATCATCTCCGGCGCCGTCGCCGGTCTGGTCGCGGTGACCCCGGCCGCCGGCTTCGTCGATCCGACGGGCGCCATCATCATCGGCATCATCGCCGGCGTGGTCTGCTTCTGGTCGGCCACCAGCCTGAAGCACATGCTGGGCTATGACGACAGCCTGGACGCTTTCGGCGTGCACGGTGTCGGCGGTCTGGTCGGCGCCATCCTGACCGGCGTGTTCGCCAAGATGTCGGTGTCCAACAGCGAAGGCGGCTTCGCCTCCGTCCTGCAGGCCGACCCGTCGGCCACGCTGGGCCTGCTGGAAGGCAACGCCGCCGCCGTGTGGATCCAGGTCCAGGGCGTGCTCTACACCATGGTGTGGTGCGCCGTCGCCACCTTCGTCCTGCTGAAGGTCGTCGATGTGGTGATGGGCCTGCGCGTCGAAGAGGATGTGGAGCGCGACGGTCTCGACCTCGCCCTGCATGGCGAGAGCATCCACTAAGACAAAACCCTTTCCCACGGGTCTCTTGCGAAAGGCCGCCGGTTCTCCGGCGGCCTTTTTCCGTTTGGATTGTTGCATGGGGGGAAACGCTGTGGCGCGGCCGGGCCGGCTTCACGGCGGGGCCGGGGCGGACTACCTCTGGTGCAACGTCATTGTGCTTTGTCAGGAGTTGCCGCCATGTCCACCAAGCCCGCCACCCCCGGTGTCCGTCCGGTGCTCGCCGCCGTGGAGGGCATGGCCACCTCCGACGGGGCCGGGGTCAGCATGACCCGCATGCTGGGCACGCCCCGCCTGCGCACGCTCGACCCCTTCCTGATGCTGGACCTGTTCGGCTCCGACCAGCCGACCGACTATCTGGCCGGCTTCCCCGACCATCCCCACCGCGGCTTCGAGACGGTGACCTACATGCTGGCCGGCCGCATGCGCCATGCCGACAACCACGGGCATGAGGGCGTGATCGAGACCGGCGGCGTGCAGTGGATGACCGCCGGCCGCGGCCTGATCCATTCGGAGATGCCGGAGCAGACCGAAGGGCTGATGCGCGGCTTCCAGCTGTGGATCAACCTGCCGGCCCGGCTGAAGATGACCGACCCGCGCTATCAGGAATTCCCGGCCGCCTCCATCCCGGTGGAGACGCGCGAGGACGGGGCGACCGTCACCGTCATCGCCGGCGACACCGCCCGCGGCACCGCGGGGCCGGTGCGGGCCGAGGCGACCGACGCCCGCTATTTCGACGTGGCGCTGCCGCCGTCGGCGTCCTTCGCCGAGCCGCTGCCGGCCGGCCACACCGCCTTCCTGGTGCTGTTCGAAGGCACGCTGGACGTCGGCGGGGAGGGGCCGCTGTCGGGACCGCGGGTGATCGTGCTGGGCGACGGCGAGCGGGTGGAGGCGGTTGCCGGGCCGGAGGGCGCCCGCTTCCTGCTGCTGGCCGGCGAGCCGATCGGCGAGCCCATCGCCTGGGGCGGTCCCTTCGTCATGAACACGCGGGAAGAGGTGATGCAGGCCTTCCGCGACTTCGAGGAAGGGCGCATCTGACTGCCGGATGCCGCGCGGCGGGCCGTCCATGGCCCGAAGCGCGGCATCTCGTGCCTTGCACCCCCGCCATCCCCGGTTATCATGGCGCATCCATGTTAACACGAACGATGGTGGGGAGCCGGGGCGATGCGAGCAAAGGGTCTGATGGGTGGCTTCAGGGCGGCTGCGGCTGCGGCACTGCTGGCTCTGACGCTTGCCGGGGGGCTTTTCGCCGCCAAGCCGGCCGCCGCGGTGGACTTCTCCAAGGCCGCCGCCGATTTCGGGCCGGAAGGCGCCTGGACCAACCAGTGCGACATCGACCGGATGACCGACAGCAAGACCTGCCGGCTGATGATCTACCGCCTGTTCGACGACGGGAAGGATGTCGGCTTCATCGCGCTCAGCATCATTCCGACCGGCAACGACTTCCACCTGTTCCTGACCACCAGCCAGGGCCTGATCGACCGCTGCGCCATCCGCGTCGACCGCCAGCCGCGCATCGAATCGCATGTGGCGACGCTGAACATGTGCATGTTCCCGAACTTCGTGTCCGGCCGCGTCGCCGACCAGTTCCGCAACGGCTCGTCCATCCTGGTCCGCGTCAACTCCCCCCGCATCGGCAAGCGCGACATCGACTTTCCGCTGAACGGCTTCTCCCGCACCTTCGAGGAGATGCAGCGCAGCCTGCAGTGAGGGGGAGTGAGCGATACTTGAAGATCCTGGATGCGCGTCCCCCTCACCCTAACCCTCTCCCCGGGGGGGAGAGGGGATTTCAGGGGGAGTGCTGACTCTCACCCCGGCAACCGGTAGCCCGCTTCCGGTTCATGCATCGGGCAGCCGTTGCGTTGCATGCGGAATTCGGCGGAGCGGTCGTAGGCGAGGCGGCGGGCGCGCATGATCGAACCGAGCGGCCGGTGCGCCGCCAGACCGTGCCAGGGGCTGAAGGACAGACGGTCGTCGCCGGCGCGCGACCGTTCCTCGCTCCACGCCGTCTGCGGCGGCACGGTCAGGCGGGCGACGGTGCGGTAGGGGCTCAGCTCCTCCGGCCACAGCACGCTGGCATCCTCCACCGGCATGCGTTCCGCGTCGGTGCGCAGCTGGGCGCGCAGTTCCCAGACGGCCTCGTGATCGCGGAAGAACTCCACCACCGCCTCGCGCAGGCCGTCCGGCTTGCCGTTGACGGTCAGCGGCGCATCGGTCAGCGCGGTCAGGTCCGGCGAGACCGGAACGATCTGCAGCTTGGCGATATGGTCGCCGAAGCGCAGGGCCGCCTGGCTGTAGAAGGTCTCGCCCAGGATGTGGGTTGCCGGGTGGCCGCCCAGCGTCTTCAGCGTCGCGCTCTCGCCGCCGAAGGCCTCGACCACCCGTTCGGCGGCACGCAGGCCGGCGGACAGCACCTTCTTCGCCGTTTCCGCCCGGTCGGTGGTGGCGGCCAGCAGCTTCAGCGTCTTCAGGAACTGCCGGGCATCGGGGGCCGAGAAGACAGGGGCGTTGGCCATCACGAAATCCTGCGTGGCCTCGTTCTCCGAGCCCGGCATGCGGTCGCCGGACACGCCCAGCACCTTCACCGCCAGACCGCGCGGGGTCGACACGCTGTCGGGCAGGACGTCGCCCGGCGTGGTCGACAGCCGCAGGATCGCCGGATAGCTCTCCGCCCGCGCGAACAGGCCCTGGGCAAGCTCCGCCGGCAGATCGTCCAGCACGTCCAGCCGGCCGATCAGCAGCCCGTGGCTCTTGGCATGGACGCTGCGGTTGGCGTGCCCGCTGTCCTCGAAGGTCTTGGCGCTGATCGACAGCAGCGTCTCGGCGAGGTCTTCGAAGACTTGCGCTTCGTCGGGACCGGGGTTCTCGACCGAGGGCGTGTAGGGCAGGGCATTTGCACTTGGCTTTGCACTGGGCTGGGCATTGGGCCGGGCAGAGGCAGCGGACACGGGCGGGGCTCCGGATCGGTGAACGGGCGGGGTGCAGCCGGGACAACAGCCGGATTGTGTCGTCCGTTCCGCAACGATCCGCCGGAGCCTGTGGAGGTTATGACCAAGGCCTGGGGTTCGTATCTTCTGTTTGCATTGCAAAAAAAAAGAGTTGCGCCTTCAAATACTCAAGCACGACCCACACGCGTGTGGCTTGGGTAATTTCCAATCTTCTATGGAAATTAACCATAGCATCCGGAAAATCCCCTATCACAAGTCTATGGTACTGAGGTGTCTTCCCTGCTTATCCTTCGAGATGGGAGGGCCGGAGCTCTTCGATCATCTTGCGGAGTTCGAAGAGTCCGGCCGGAACGGCGACCGAAGGATGCGCAATGACCAGCTGGCCTGCGATAGGTCCCATCAGGTGGATGCGCGGCTGTGCCCTGCTGCTGGGGCTTCTGCTGGCGGCGGTGGCGCCGTCCGCCGCCGGAGGGGCGGCGGCGGTGCCGAACCGGACGGTGCTGATCCTGCATTCCAACCACCAAGGCTATGAGTGGACCGATCGGCAGGCCGCAGGCATAGCCGAGGTGCTGGCCGCTTCTGCGCCCGATGCCGTGGCCATCAGCTACTATCTGGACTGGAAGCGCTTTCCCGACCAGGCCGGGGTGGATCTGCTGCAGGCGCTGATCGCCCATCGCCATCCGCATGGACAGATCGATGTCATCGTCACCACCGACGATGCCGCCCTGCAGCTCGGCCTCAAGCTGCGCCGCGAGGTCTACGGCCCGATTCCGCTGGTGTATGACGGGGTGCAGGTGGATGTGGCGCGTGCGATGACGGCGGGAGATCCGGCGGTCACCGGCGTGGTGGAGTCCAGGGACGTGGCCGGCACCATCGACATGGCGCTGGCGGCCAATCCGGCCCTGCGGCATCTGTTCGTCGTGCGCGATCGCACCGAGTCGGGCACCGTGCTGGACGACGAAATCCGCGAGGCCGGGGCGGCCGGCCTGCTTCCGAGCGTGCGGGATCTGCGGATCCTGGAGGACATGCCCTTCGCCCGGCTGCAGGAGACCCTGTCGTCGCTGCCGCCGGACAGCGCCGTCCTGCTGGGCAATTATGCCACCGACTCCAATGGGGCCGTCCTGCCGCCGCAGCAGTATCTGGCGCTGATGAGCAAGGCGAGCAATGCGCCGATCTATGGGCTGGAGGACTATCTGCTCGGCCATGGGATCGTCGGCGGCAGCCTGAAGAGCGCCCATGAGCATGCCCGTGCGGTCGGCGTGCTGACGGCTAAGCTCGTCAACGGCGTGCCGGTGGCCGAGCTGCCGGTCGAGAGGCGCCGCTCGGTGGTCCGCGCGGTGGATTACCGGCAGGCGGAGCGGTATGGCATCGACGTCACGCGGTTCGGGCGGCTCGACCAGCTGATCAACAAGCCCTTCTCCTTCCTGGAGACCTACCGCTGGCTGGTGGTGACGGTCGGCGGCGTGATGGTGTTGCTGTTCGGCATGGTGCTGGTGCTGTCCTTCGCGCTGCGCGAACGCCGGATGGCCGAGGCGGCGTTGCGGGTCAGCAACGATGCGCTCAGCGATTCACGCCGGCAGCTGCAGGCCAAATTGGAGGAGCTGACCGCCAGCAAGGAGGCGCTGCGCGAGCGCGAGCGGTGGATGCGGCTGATCGCCGAGGCGTCGCGCGACATCATCTGGACCTGGGACATCGTCAAGGACCGCCGGGTGCTGTCCGGCCGGGTCGAGGAACTGCTGGGCGTGGATGCCCTCAGCATCGATTCGCTGGCGGCCTGGTTCGAGCGCGTCCACCCCGACGACCGTGCGCAGGCGGAAGAGGAGCTGTGCGCCCACCTGTCGGGCGAACGGCCGGAATACCGGGTGGAATACCGCGTCCGCCACCGCGACGGCCATTACCTGTGGCTGTACGCCACCGGCAAGGCGATGTTCGACGAGCAGGGGCATCCGACGATGATGGGCGGCTCCTACACCGACATCACCGCCCAGAAGCAGCAGCAGGCGCGGCTGGACCATCTGGCCCATTATGATTCGCTGACCGGGCTGCCAAACCGGCTGATGCTGGAACGCCATGTCGACCGGCTGATCGCCGGGAACCGGACTTGCGGACAGGCCGGGTCGCTGGCGCTGCTGTTCCTCGACATGGACAATTTCAAGTTCATCAACGACGGGTTCGGCCACAAGGCGGGCGACGAGCTGCTGGCGATGATGGGCCGGCGCATCAGCACGGGGGCCGGCGAGGGGCTGTTCGTCGCACGGCTGGGCGGCGACGAGTTCGTGGTTGTGGTCCAGGGCGGCGACGCCTGCGCCCCGGCGGAGGTGGCGCGGCGGGTGGAGCAGGCGCTGGCCGCGCCCTTCCTGGTCGAAGGGCAGCATTTCTACGTCTCCTGCAGCATCGGCATCGCCCGCTATCCCTGGGACGGCCGCTGCTTCGACGATCTGCTGCAGAACGCCGACACTGCCATGTACCGGGCCAAGGACAATGGGCGCGGAAGCATCTGCAGTTTCACCGCCGACATGAACCTGAACGTGGTGGAGCGCATGCAGCTGCTCAGCCGCGCCCGGCTGGCCTTCGACCGCCAGTCCTTCAGCCTGCAATACCAGCCCCAGGTCGCCACGGCCGACGGCCGGGTCCGCGGCTTCGAGGCGCTGGTCCGCTGGACCGACTCGGAACTGGGACCGGTGTCGCCCGACCGTTTCATTCCGGTGTGCGAGGATTCGGGCCTGATCGTCCCGCTCGGGCTGTGGGTGCTGGAGACTGCCTGCGTCGAGGCGGTGGGGCTGGGCTGCCGCGGGGCCGGCGACGTGACGATGAGCGTCAACATGTCGGCGGTCCAGCTGGCCCAGCATGATTTCGTGCCGCGGGTGCTGGAGATCCTGGCCCGTACCGGATTGCCGCCGCACCGGCTGGAGCTGGAGATCACCGAGTCGCAGATGATCGGCTCGCTCGACGCCGCCATCGGCAAGCTGAACGCGCTGCGGCAGGCCGGCATCCACATCGCGCTGGACGATTTCGGCACCGGCTATTCGTCGCTGACCTATCTGCGGACGCTGCCGATCAACACGCTGAAGCTGGACAAGGCCTTCATCAACGACGTCCACCGCCGCCCCGACGCGCGCAGCATGGTGTCGTCCATCTCGCGCATCGCCCACGATCTGAGCCGCAGCGTGGTGGCCGAAGGGGTGGAGGAGCTTGCCCAATGGGAGGCGTTGTCGCTGATGGGCTGCGACCTGATCCAGGGCTATTTCGTCAGCCGCCCGCTGCCGGCCGACCGCATCGACGCCTTCCTGGCGGCCTGGGAGGAGCGGCGGGCCAAGCTGCCGGTCGCCCGCGACCATGTGGTGGTCGGCATGCCCTCCGCCGCGGCGATCCGGCCGCCCAGCAGCCGCGAGCCGGTCTGAGCGGCACAGCCGCGGCCCGGAGGCCGTCCGGCGTCAGGCGACGATCTTGTTGTCGCAGGAAAGGCATGGCTCCTGCGCCGGCTCATGCATGGTCCAGACACCTTTTCCCCGCTGCTTGGCGCGGTACATCGCGGCGTCGGCCTGGCGCAGGCAACAGGACAGGTCGCCGCATCCGCCCGCGGTCAGCGCGATGCCGATGCTGCATCCCACGTCGGCATCGAGATCGCGGACCTGAGTGATGATGCGGGAGGCGACGCCGATGGCGACCGTCCTGATTTCGGGATCATACCCGGACAGGCAGATGACGAACTCGTCGCCGCCGACCCGGCCGATCAGGTCGCCGTCGCGGATCATCTTGCGCATGATCCCGGCAACCATCGTCAGGACATCGTCGCCGCGATGGTGGCCGTGCCGGTCGTTCACCGCCTTGAAGCCGTCGAGATCGATGTAGAGGAAGGCGAGGACCGATCCGCGTTTCCCGGCATTCAGGTGCATCCTGTCCGCCAGTTCGAGGAACAATCCGCGGGCGGGCAATCCGGTCAGGGGATCGCGCCGGGCCTGATGGAGTTCGGCATCCAGCTGGCGCGCGGCGTTCTCCGCTTCGAGCACACGCATCCGGACATGGTTCTCGCGCCGGATCATGCGGGCGCCCCACAGGAGCACGAGCAGCACGAGGATGGTCGCGATTCCCATCTCGGCGATGAACCAGAGCGATCGGATTCGCCATGCGGCGAAGGCCGACCGGCTCTCGATCCCGGCATGGACGATGAGGTTCAGGTCCGGGATCAGCCGGTAGGCGGCAAGCCGCTCCTTGCCGTCCAGCGTGGACCGTGACCAGTAGACCCCGACCGGCGAACGCGGAAGCTGCTCCCGGAAGAGATAGCCGTCCCGGTCGTTCCTGCCGACATGGCTGGACAGGTCCGGATTGCGGGCGACGATTTCGCCATCGGTCCGGAAGATGGTGATCGCCGTATCCAGCCCGAACGACATCAGGGCATAGAAATCGACCAGCCATTCGGTCTTCATCCCGGCGCTGGCGACGCCGATGATCTCGCCGGTCCAGTCGCGGATCGGCCGCGAGATGGTGAAGAGGATGCGGTCGTCCATACGGCTGCGCAGGGCCGGGCTGATCACGAACTCCGCCCCCGCCATTATTGCCTGAAAATGCGGGCGATCCGCGATGTTGAGCGGCCGGTCCATCTGCCGGCCGGTGCCGGCGATTCCGTTGCCCTTGGCATCGAACAGCCACAGGGTGTCCCCGCCGTCCAGATTGGCGAGAGCATCGCGCAGCCGGCGCCAGTAGGGCTTGTTCCGCACGGCTTCCAGGCTGCCGGCATCATCGACCAGCGAAGCCGCCTGATGCAGGGCGATGTCGGCGCCCTTGGTCGTGTGCAGGACATGGGCCTCGACCACCTTGGCCATGTCGGCGGCGAGCGCCTCCATCTGCGCGGCGGTGCTTTCCCGGTCCTGCCAGACGATGTGAACCGTCATGACCATCACCACGGCCAGGGCCAGTCCGGCGGCGAGCAGGGCGTTCAGGTGACGGGACATGGAAACTCCACTGCGATAGTGAGCCGGAGGGCCACGCCTGTCTCACGCAAGTAATATACCAAAGCGGAAGGGTCGGTTATGCGAGGGACAACCCTGATCGGCGCCCTCCGCCATCGCAAATTGCGTCTCAGAGTTGGAGCGGTGAACCGGAATGCATGGGGGCCGGATGATCCGGCCGGGACTGTCGGTCGGGCGGGCAACGCAAAACGCCCCGCAGGCGGGCTGCGGGGCGTTCTCGGAGGCTGGGCTGAGGACCGGAGGAGTCGCGCTCAGTGCCGCGTGCGGGCCGGGGTGATGTAGACGCCGTCCCAATCGACGCCGAACAGGGCGTCGTCGCCGGCCTCTTCCACCAGGTCGTCGTATTCGTGGGCTTCGATCAGCCCGAAGATGGAGGCGGTGCCGGAGGCGTCGAGGTCGCAGGTGACCACATGGCCGCCGACCTCGACGGAGGTGAAGAACACTTCCGGCAGTTCCATGCTGTCCAGGTCGGCGGTGACGGCGGCTTCGATCTCGTGGATCGAGCGGGCCGACAGCGACACGCGCAGCTTGGCCGCCTGGGAGGCCCAGACGATGCGCTTGACGTGGGCCGGCTCCTTCATCTCCGCGACGCCCGGCGCCTCGTCGCCTTGGCCGGCCATCGCGATCATCCGGGAAACCAGGGTCGAGGTGCTGCTGGGTGCGCGCATTGAAGCCTCCGCTCGTTCGATGACGACAGATTTGCGCGCAGGCGGTTAACGGGGTCTTAAGCCGGTACCGGGGCTAAAGCCTTACCCCCGCAGGAGTAGGCCTATCCGTTCGGTTCTAGGGGGCGGCGAGGGCGGCGGCGACCCCCGCCGCGACCCGCGCGTTGTTGCGGATCAGCGCGATGTTGGCGGTCAGGCTGCGCCCGCCGGTGATGCGCTCCAGCGCCGCCAGCAGGTGGGGGGTGATGTCCTTCCCCTTGATTTGCTTGGCTTCCGCGTCGGCCAGCGCCTGGGAGACCGCGGTTTCCATCGCGTCGGCGTCCAGTTCGTCGGCCGGCGGGATGGGGTTGGCGAGCAGGACGCCGCCTTCCAGGCCAAGCTGCCATTTCGCCCGCAGGATGTCTGCCACCTCAGTCACGTTGTCACAGCGATGATCGACGGGAAGGCCGCTGCGGCGGCTGTAGAAGGCGGGAAATTCGTCCGTGCCGAAGCCCAGCACCGGGACTCCGCGGGTTTCCAGCACCTCCAGCGTCTTGGGCAGGTCGAGAATCGACTTGGCGCCGGCGCAGACGACGCAGACCGACGTGCGGGCCAGCTCGTCGAGGTCGGCGGAGATGTCGAAGCTGGTCTCCGCCCCGCGATGGACGCCGCCGATGCCGCCGGTGGCGAAGACGGAGATGCCGGCCAGCCGCGCCCCGATCATCGTCGCCGCCACCGTGGTGGCGCCGATGCCGCCGCCGGCGAGCGCGATGGGCAGGTCGCGGCGGCTCAGCTTGCGCGCCTTGTGGCCGGCGGTCGCCAGCCGTTCCAATGCCTCGTCATCCAGCCCGATGCGGATGCGGCCGTCCAACACCGCGATGGTGGCGGGAATGGCGCCGGCGGCCCGCACCTCCGCCTCCAGCGCGCGGGCGGTCTCCAGATTCTGCGGATAGGGCATGCCGTGGGAGATCACCGTCGATTCCAGCGCCACCACCGGGCGGCTCGCGGCAAGCGCGTCGGCGATCTCTGGCGTCGGCAGCAGGATGGGGTGCATGCGCTGGGTCTCCGCTTGGAACGCCCTATATTAGGACGCATGTCCGCTGCACACCAATTCAATCCAGATCGCCCGCACCCCGACAAGTGGATCAAGGTCCTTCCCGAGGGGCTGTATGTGGAGCCGGGGGGTTTCTACATCGACCCGGTGCGCCCGGTGGAGCGCGCGGTCGTCACCCACGGCCATTCCGACCATGCAAGGCCCGGCAACCGCGCTGTGCTGGCGACGCCCGGCACGCTCGCCATCATGCGCCAGCGGATGGGCGAGGGGGTGGGGGGAAGCCTGCAGCCGCTGGAGTATGGCGAGGGGCTGACCATCGGCGACGTCAGGGTGCGGCTGGTGCCGGCCGGCCATGTGCTGGGCAGCGCCCAGGTGGTGCTGGAGCATGCCGGGTCGCGCGTGGTGGTGTCGGGGGACTACAAGCGCCGCCTCGACCGCACCTGCGCGGCCTTCGAGCCGGTGCCCTGCGACGTCTTCGTCACCGAGGCGACCTTCGGCCTGCCGGTGTTCCGCCACCCGCCCGACCTGGGGGAGGTGCAAAAGCTGCTGCATTCGATGGCGCTGTTCCCGGAGCGCAGCCATGCGGTCGGCGTCTATGCGCTCGGCAAATGCCAGCGGCTGATCACGCTGCTGCGGGCGGCGGGGTACGACCGGCCGATCTGGCTGCATGGCGCGCTGGAGCCGCTGTGCCGGCTCTACGCCAGTCTGGGGGTGGAGTTGGGCGAGCTGCGGCCGGCGACGGTGGCGGCGAAGGAGGATCTGAAGGGTGCGCTGGTGCTGGCCCCGCCGGCGGCGGTGGCCGACCGCTGGGCGCGGCGGCTGGCCGATCCGGTGGTGGCGGTGGCGTCGGGATGGATGCGGGTGCGCCAGCGTGCCCGCCAGCGCGGGGTGGAGCTGCCGCTGGTCATCTCCGACCATGCCGATTGGGACGAGCTTTGCCAAACGCTGGAGGATGTCGGCGCGCCGGAGGTCTGGGTGACCCATGGCCGGGAGGAGGCGCTGGTCCATTACGCCACCAGCCGCGGCATCCGCGCCCGCGCGCTGGCGCTGATCGGCTTCGAGGACGAGGATTCGGAAGGACTTACGGGTGGGGCTGCGGAAGGGGAGGCGTCGTGAACCGCTTTGCCGCGCTGATCGACGCGCTGGTCTTCATGCCGTCGCGCAACGGCAAGATCCGCCTGCTGGTCGAGCATTTCGCCACCGCGCCCGATCCCGAGCGCGGCTGGGCGCTGGCGGCGCTGACCGGAGCGCTGAGCTTCCGCGAGGCCAAGCCGGCGGCCATCCGCGAACTGGCGGCGACACGGGTCGATCCGGAACTGCTGGCGCTGTCCTACGACTATGTCGGCGATCTGGCGGAGACGGTGGCGCTGATCTGGCCGGAGCGGCCCGAAAGAGCGAACAGCCTGCCGCCCAGCCTGGACGAGGTGGTGGAGGGGCTGCGGGCCGCCAAGCGCGGGCAGGTGATCGGGCTGGTGGAGGGCTGGCTCGACACGCTCGACTCGTCGGGGCGGTTCGCCCTGCTGAAGCTCATCACCGGGGCGCTGCGCATCGGCGTGTCGGCCCGGCTCGCCAAGACGGCGCTGGCGGAGTGGGGAAAAGCGGCGCGGCCGGAGGTGAGCGTCGATGACGTCGAGGAGGTCTGGCATGGGCTGACCGCGCCTTACCCGGAGCTGTTCGCCTGGCTGGAGGGGCGGGCGGAGCGGCCGGAAGCCGGGGCCGGCGCCGGGTTCCGGCCGATGATGCTGTCCCACCCGCTGGAGGAGGAGGACCGCGCCGGGCTCGACCCCGCCGCCTATGCCGCCGAATGGAAATGGGACGGCATCCGCGTGCAGCTGGTGGCGCGCGGCGGGGAGCGGCGGCTCTACAGCCGCACTGGCGATGACGTGTCGGGGGCCTTCCCGGACATCGTCGACCACATGAGCTTCGACGCCGTGCTGGATGGCGAACTGCTGGTGGCGCGCGACGGGGTGGTGGCGCCGTTCAACGACCTGCAGCAACGGCTGAACCGCAAGACGGTGACGGCGCAGATGCTGCGCGACGGGCCGGCCTGGGTGCGCCTCTACGACATCCTGTTCGAGGGCGAGGAGGATCTGCGCGGCCTGTCCTTCGTCGAGCGGCGCGCCCGGCTGGAGCGCTGGTATGAGGCGGTGCAGCCGCGGCGGATGGATTTGTCGCCGATGGTGCCCTTCGACCAGTGGGACGAGCTGGTGGCGTTGCGCGAGGGCGCGCGGGAAAACGGCATCGAGGGGCTGATGCTGAAACGGCGCGACAGCGCCTATCTGGCCGGGCGGCCGAAGGGGCCGTGGTTCAAGTGGAAGCGCGGGGCGCTGACGCTCGACACCGTGATGATGTACGCCCAGCGCGGCCACGGGAAGCGGTCAAGCTATTATTCCGACTACACCTTCGGCGTCTGGCGCGGCGAGGAGCTGGTGCCGGTCGGCAAGGCCTATTCCGGCTTCACCGATGCCGAACTGGTCGAGATGGACCGCTGGGTGCGCAACCACACCACCCGCCGCTACGGTCCGGTGCGCGAGGTGGAGGCCGGGCTGGTGCTGGAAGTCGCCTTCGACAGCGTGCACCCGTCGACCCGGCACAAGAGCGGGCTGGCGATGCGCTTCCCCCGCATCCACCGCATCCGCTGGGACAAGCCGGCGCACGAGGCCGACCGGCTGGAAACGCTGGCGGCGATGGTCGTTGGCTGACGACTCAGCGCAGCGGCGCCGTCACCACGTCGACGGAGGTTTCAGCCACGGTGCCGACGACATCCACGGCGGTGCCGGCGATGCTGGCGGCGCCGCTGGCCACGCCGGTGACGGCGCCGCAACCGCTCAGCGAGGCGCCCAGCAGCAACAGGGCGGCGAACGGGAGACGGCGGCGGGAAGTGGGGCGGCGGGACATGCTGTCCTCCAGAAAACCACGGGCTGAAACGAAACCGAGGGCGATTGCAGCACGCAATTCCCACCGAAAGGTTAATTCAGGCATTTGGCACAACAGTCGTGAAATCCGCCTTCCCGCGAAGAAGCCATCGCTGCTCCTGAATATTACAAGTAATTAATTGCGGTGTAATACCTTGATATAGGTTTCCGCAAAGATAGGGTGGGCTTAAAAGAAATCGGAATGGCTGCCATGAATATTCCTCCGTTTTTGGGGAATGTTTCTGCATGGCCGCATTCATTTCCAGACCCATATCAGACCTGCCGACCGAAGAATGACGTCTGCAAGCGATTGACTGGTAGGGAAAGACACCGATGCGCGACGGATCCTTTGCCGATCTCACCGCCCCCTACGACCGGGTGGCTCTCGTCCTGCAAGGCGGCGGCGCGCTGGGAGCCTATCAGGCGGGCGTCGTCGAGGGGCTGTTCAAGCACGACATCCATCCGACCTGGGTGGCCGGCGTGTCGATCGGCGCCGTCAATGCGGCGCTGATCGCCGGCAACCCGCCGGAGCGGCGCTGCGCCGCGCTGGCGGAGTTCTGGGCCCGCGTTGCCCCGCCCTCGCCCTGGGAACATGCCGAGGCGCTGTGGCGGCGGCTCGATCCCGACGGCCCGTCGATTTCCATCCTCAACCAGTGGAGCGCGTGGCGGACGGCACTGTCCGGACAGCCGGGCTTCTTCCGGCCGCGGCCGGCGGTGGAATGGGCGGCGGCCGGCCCCTTCGCCGGGCCGACCAGCGTCTACGACACCGCGCCGCTGAAAAGCACGCTGGAGGACCTGATCGACTTCGACCGGATCAACCGGGGCGACATCCGGTTGTCGCTCGGCGCGGTCAATGTGCGGACCGGCAACTCCATCTATTTCGACACCGAGACCCACCGGATCGGCCCGGAGCATGTGATGGCCAGCGGCGCCCTGCCGCCCGGCTTCGCCCCCGTCGAGATCGACGGCGAGTTCTACTGGGACGGCGGGCTGGTCTCCAACACGCCGCTCGACCATGTGCTGGAGGACCAGCCGCGCCGCGACACGCTGGTCTTCCAGGTCGATCTGTGGAG
Source organism: Azospirillum sp. B2RO_4 (assembly GCF_051124815.1). Taxonomy (NCBI): domain Bacteria; kingdom Pseudomonadati; phylum Pseudomonadota; class Alphaproteobacteria; order Rhodospirillales; family Azospirillaceae; genus Azospirillum; species Azospirillum sp. B2RO_4. The sequence goes on from NZ_CP118485.1 coordinate 175,545, forward strand.
CGCCAGCGGTCAGGTGCCGCGCGGCATGTCGGAGGTGCTGGAGCGGCAGAAGGACATCACCTATTCCAGCCGCACCCGCTTCAACACCGACAAGGTCACCTACGAGCAGACCTTGCGCAACCAGCTGGTCACGCTGCTCGACCGGCTGCCCGACGATCTCCGCGACACGCCGGAGGCCAGGGCGCTGCGGCGCGCCGCCTGCGGGGCGGCGATCAACATCATCCACCTGATCTACCGCCGCAAAAGCTACGAGCGCGACAGCAAGGATTACGAATTCTCCAACGCCGGCATGCGCGAGCATTGGGAGAGCGGCCTCGCCGACACCCTCGCCACGCTCGCCCACCCGGAATGGCTGGCGGTGCCCTCGCGGCTGGACGGTCCCGTCACGCACGATCTGCGGCGGCCGGCCCCAACCGAAATTCCAGCCGAAATCCCAACCGATGCAGTTTGAACGAAGGAGCGGACCCATGCGTTTGCAGGACAAAGTCGCCGTCATCACCGGGGCGGCGAGCGGAATCGGGCTGGAAATCGCCCGGACCTTTGCCGGCGAGGGCGCGCTGGTCGTCATCGCCGACCTCAACCAGGCCGGTGCCGACGCGGCGGCGGCCAGCCTCGATCCCACCGGCAAGCGGGCGCTGGGCGTCGCCATGGACGTGACCGACGAGGCCCAGGTCGATGCCGGCATGGCCCGCGCCGTCGCCGCCTTCGGCCGCATCGACATCCTGGTCAGCAACGCCGGCATCCAGACGGTGGCGCCGCTCGAGCAGTTCGAGTTCGCCAAGTGGAAGCAGCTGCTGTCCATCCATCTGGACGGCGCCTTCCTGACCACGCGCGCCGCCCTGCGGACGATGTACAAGCAGGGAAGCGGCAGCATCATCTATATGGGGTCGGTCCACTCCAAGGAGGCCTCGCCGCTGAAGGCGCCCTATGTCACCGCCAAGCACGGGCTGATCGGCCTCGCCAAGGTGGTCGCCAAGGAAGGGGCGGCGCATGGCGTGCGCGCCAACGTGATCTGCCCCGGCTTCGTCCGCACTCCCCTGGTCGAAAAACAGATCCCCGAGCAGGCGAAGGAGTTGGGCATCTCCGAGGAGGAGGTGGTCAAGAATGTGATGCTGAAGGAGACCGTCGACGGCGAGTTCACCACGGTCGAGGACGTCGCCCAGGCCGCCCTGTTCTTCGCGTCCTTCGGGTCCAACGCGTTGACCGGCCAGTCGCTGGTCGTCAGCCACGGCTGGTTCATGCAGTAGTCCGTCGGAAAGCGACGGAATGAAAAAGGCGCCGGGCCAGTGGCCCGACGCCTTTTCATTTGGAGATGAGCTGGTCCGTTGAGAGGGCTTTATCGGCCGTCATCCCCGCGAAGGCGGGGATCCAGGCTTTGCCAGGAGAGCTTCCCTTCGGAAGGTCTGGATTCCCGCCTTCGCGGGAATGACGGCTGAGAGACGCTCATACTGCGAGCATCAAACCCCTAAGCTCTCAGAACTCCTTCCAGTCGTCGTCGTCGCCGCTGCTGTGCTTCAGCACCGGAACCGCGGCGGCGCTGCCGCGCGTCGGCGAGTCGGTGCGGGCGGACGGCTTGGTCGTCGCGACCGCATGGGCCGTGCCGTTGCCGCGGGCGGCGGGCTTCGCCGCAGGCTTGGCGGCGGTGCGGGTGGGGGCCGCGGCGGCGCGGCGGGTGGTCGTGACCGCCGGAGCGGCATGGACGGCGACCGGCGGGCGCGGCGCCGCGGCATAACCATAGCCGGCCGCCTGTTCGAACTTGAAGAAGCCGACCAGCGACTTCAGGTCGCCGGCCTGACCGCTCATCGCCTGGGCGGCGGCGGTGGTCTCCTCGACCAGGGCGGCGTTCTTCTGCGTCATCTCGTCCATGTTGGCGACGGTCGAGTTGATCTCGTCCAGCGCCGTCGCCTGCTCGGCCGAGGCCGAGGCCATCTCGGCGATCAGGGTCGCCACCTGCTGCACGCCGGACACGATGCCCTGCAGCGCCTCGCCGGCCTTGCTGACCAGATCGACGCCGTCCTTCACCTGGGCGTCGCTGTCCAGGATCAGCCCCTTGATCTCCTTCGACGCCTGGGCGGAACGCTGGGCGAGCTGCCGAACCTCCTGCGCCACCACGGCGAAGCCGCGCCCGGCGTCGCCGGCCCGCGCCGCCTCCACCGCCGCGTTCAGCGCCAGCAGGTTGGTCTGGAAGGCGATCTCGTCGATGACGCCGATGATGTCGGTGATCTTGCGGCTCGATTCCTCGATCTTGCGCATCGCCTCGATGGCGGAGCCGGCGACGCCGCCGCCGGATTCGGCGGAACCGCGGGCCTGGGCGGCCATCACGTTGGCGCGCTGGGCGTTCTCGGCGTTGGAGCGGACGGTCGCCCCCAGCTCTTCCATGCTGGCCGCGGTCTCCTCCAGCGAGGACGCCTGCTGCTCGGTGCGGTCGGCGAGGTCGGAGGATCCCAGCGACACCTCGGCGGCGGCGGCGGCGATGGTCTCGGCCGCCTGGGTGATCTGGCCGACGATCTCCGCCAGCCGGGTGGAGGTGGCGTTGACGTCGGTCTTCACCTGTTCGAAGGCGCCCTGGTAGTCGCGGGTGACACGGCGGTTCAGGTCGCCCTGGGCCAGCGCGCTCAGCACCTCGCCAAGATCGGCGATGACCGCCTCCACCGTGTCGGTCAGGCGGTTGATGCCCTCCGACATGGTCCTGTAGAAGCCGTCCTTGCCGGCCAGATCGATGCGGCGCTCAAGATCGCCCTTCGACACGGCGTCGATCAGGCCGGCAATCTCCTCGCCGATGGCCTGTTCGCGGGCGCGCTGGGCCTCGGCGGCGCGGCGTTCGGCCTCCAGCCGCTCGCGCTCCGCCTCGTCCATCCGCTTCTTCTCGACGGCGTTCTCCTTGAACACCAGCACCGCCTTGGCCATGTGGCCGATCTCGTCGCGGTTCTCCAGGGCGGGCACGTCGACCGTGAGGTTGCCGGCGGCCAGCTCGGTCATCGTGCCGGTCATCTGCACCACCGGCCGGACGATGGAGCGCGCGGTGATCAGGGCGATCAGGATGCCGAGAACGAAGGCGCCCACCGCCATGCCGATCAGCAGCGTGGTGGTGTTCTCCATATCGGTTTTCGCGCCGGTCAGCACCGCGTCGCGCACCTCGGCCTGGGAGGCGATGGTCTTGGCGACCAGATCGGCGAACTCCTCCGCCTCCTTGGTCATCGTGCCGAAGGCCAGGGTCTGGACCTCGGCGGCGGCCGCGACCACGCGGTTGAAGCTGTCCAGATAGCGGCCGGAGAACTGGATCGTCTCCTCGACGTCACGCTTCTGGGCCGGGTCGGTCAGGCCGGCGGACAGGGCCGCGGCGGACTTCAGGAAGGCGTCCAGGCGGGCGCGCGCTTCATCGGCCGCCTTCGTGGTCGAATCGGTCAGGAAGCGCTGCACGCTCAGCCGGGCGAGGATCAGGGTTTCCTGGGTCTGGCCCGCATGGGCTGCCGACTGGAAATCGCCGGAGGCGATGCCGGCGGCGATCACCCGGCTCAGCCCCTCCCGCGCCTTCATGCCCAGCGGCACCAGTTCCTCGGACACCAGCCGGTCGCGCTGTTCGCGGGCCTTGACCAGCTTGCCGAAGTTGGCGGCATAGCCGTCGAACTGCTGGATCATGCGATCGAGGTTGGCCCGGCGGCCGGGATCCTGGGTTGCGTCGCGGATGGCGCGCAGCATCTCGCCCAGCTTCTTCTGCTGCGCCTGGGTCGGCGCGATCAGGGCGTTGTTGCCGGAGAAGGAGTAGTTGACCACGTTCCGGCGCATGTCGGAGACCGAGCCGTCCACGTCCGAAATCCGCAGCGAATTGTCGGAGATCGACGCGTAGCGGGTGAAGCCGCCCTCCACCGTCGACAGCGACCGCACGCCGAGTGCTGCCACCAGGGCGAGGAGGGCGAGGATCAGAAGGAATCCCACCTGAATGCGGGTGCCCACCTTGAATCGGCCGGCGAAGCTGGCGTTCTGCATGGTCAAATGCCTTGGTCTGCGGTGCGGATCGAACGCGATACGCCCGGCAGAGTAGAGGAAAGTGGTTTCCAGTCCGTTGCCATGGCACCAGGAAATGCAGGGAAAGCGTCCCTGGGCCGCGCCAAAATCGTGGCAAAGGCGTGACGCGGGGCTTTGACGATGCCGCAGCGGTCCCTAGGTTAGGTCGCCTGAACAGCATTTCGGGAAACGGTCCCTGGCGGCCGGCTTCCCCAGATCGGCAGAAATCCCGTAAAGGCCACTGAAGACTCCCGATGCGCCGCAGCCTTCCGCCCACCTCCGACGGCACTGCCTTCACCCGCCCGTCCGGCGACCTGCGCGCCGCGATGCGCTCGCTGGCGCCCTATATCTGGCCCCGCGATTCCGTGGAGACGCGGGTGCGGGTGGTGCTGGCGATGCTGCTGCTGATCGGCGCCAAGGTCGCCAACGTCTATGTGCCGATCTTCTACAAGCATGCGGTGGACGCCCTGACCCCGGCGTCGGCCGGCGGTACGGCGGGGCCGGGCGCGGTGGTGGCCATCCCCCTGGGACTGATCGTCGCATACGGCCTTGCCCGCGTGACCTCGCTGATCTTCGCCGAGCTGCGCGACGCCGTCTTCGCCACCGTGGCGCAGCGGACCATCCGCCGGGTGGCGCTGTCGGTGTTCCGGCACCTGCACGCGCTGTCCCTGCGCTTCCATCTGGAACGCCAGACCGGCGGCCTGACCCGCTCGCTGGAGCGCGGAACCCGGGCCATCGAATCGCTGCTGCGCTACACCCTGTTCTCCATCGTGCCGACGCTGGTGGAGATCGCGCTGGTCTGCGCCATCCTGTGGAAGCTGTTCAGCGTCTGGTTCGCGCTGGCGACCTTCGTCACGGTGATGGGCTACATCCTCTATACCTTCTTCGTCTCGGAATGGCGCATCAAGTTCCGCCGCCTGATGAACGACACCGACAGCAAGGCCAACACCAAGGCGATCGACAGCCTGCTGAACTACGAGACCGTCAAGTATTTCGGCAACGAGGAGCATGAGGCCCGCCGTTACGACGGTGCCCTGCAGAGCTACGAGAAGGCGGCGGTGCGCAGCCAGCAGAGCCTGTCGCTGCTGAATGTCGGCCAGTCGGCGATCATCTCGCTGGGGCTGGCGGTGGTGATGGGCATGGCCGCCAACGGCATCGTCAACGGCAGCATGTCGCTCGGCGACTTCGTTCTGGTGAACACCTATCTGCTGCAGCTCTACCAGCCGCTGAATTTCTTCGGCGTCGTCTATCGCGAGATCAAGCAGTCGCTGATCGACATCGAATCGATGGTGACGCTGCTGGCGGTCGACCGCGAGGTGGCCGACGGCCCCGATGCGAAGCCGCTGGCGATCGATGGGGCGGAGCTGCGCTTCGAGGGGGTGGAGTTCGGCTACGACCCGCGCCGGCCGATCCTGAAGGATGTCAGCTTCACCGTGCCGGCCGGCAAGACGGTCGCCATCGTCGGCCCGTCGGGCGCCGGCAAGTCCACCATCAGCCGGCTGCTGTTCCGTTTCTACGACGTCAATGGCGGGCGGGTGCTGATCGACGGGCAGGACATCCGCGACGTCACCCAATCCTCGCTGCGGGCGTCCATCGGCATCGTCCCGCAGGACACCGTGCTGTTCAACGACACCGTCTTCTACAACATCGCCTATGGCCGCCCCGGCGCCAGCCCGGCGGAGGTGGAGCGGGCGGCGCGGCTGGCCCACATCCACGACTTCATCATGGCGCTGCCCGACGGCTACCAGACCACGGTGGGCGAGCGCGGGCTGAAGCTGTCCGGCGGCGAGAAGCAGCGCGTCGCCATTGCCCGCACCATCCTGAAGGATCCGGCGATCCTGCTGTTCGACGAGGCGACCAGCGCGCTCGACACCCACACGGAACGGGAAATCCAGGCCAACCTGCGCGAGGTCAGCCGCGGCCGGACCACGCTGGTCATCGCCCACCGGCTGTCCACCGTCATCGACGCCGACGAGATCCTGGTGCTGGAGGCCGGCCGGGTGATCGAGCGTGGCCACCATGCCGAGCTGCTGGCCGCCCGTGGCGCCTATGCCGCCCTGTGGACGCGGCAGCAGGAGGCCAGTCAGTCCGCCACTGGGGCGTCCAATGGCGGCGGACCCGCGCCCTTGTCCGGCGTGCTGGCCTCGACCTGAGCGGACCGGGGGGCACGCATGATGGGACCGGCAAGGCAGGCGTTGCGCGCCGCGACGCGGGAGAGTCACGACCGGCTGGACAAGGCCGCGGTGCTGCAGCCGCTGGTCCGGCCGGACATCACCGCCGGCCAGTATGCCCGCGCGCTGGCCGTGCTCCATGGCTTCAACGCGCCGGTGGAGCGGGCGCTGGGGGAGGGGCAGGGCGCGGCGCGGCTGGCGTTGCTGCGCGAGGATCTGCGGGTGCTCGGCACCGATCCGGACGGGCTGCCGGAGATGACGGACCTGCCGGCGCTGGACAGCGGGCCGGCGCGGCTGGCGGCGCGCTATGTGCTGGACGGCTCCGCCCATGGCGGGCGGGCGATGCTGCCGGGGATCACCCGCGCGCTGGGATACGATGCCCGGCGCGGCGCGCGCTTCCTGGCGTCGGACGGGCTGGACATGGCCGGGGCCTGGAAGGCGCTGATGGTCCGGCTGGAGGAGGAGCTTGCCGACCCGGCCGCCCTCGCCGCCGCCTGCGCCACCGCCGCCGCGCTGTTCGCGGCGCTGGAGCGGTGGACGGCGGAACAGGGGACGGGCGAGCAGAGGGGTTGAAACTGGCGTACCGCCCCATCCCTTGCTAGGGTGCCGGACCATTCTCATCCGGGTTCTGGAGACCGCCTTCCCATGACCGCGCCAGCCTCGCGCATCTATTGCTCCGTCGACACCACCGAGGTCGAGTCCGCCCGCCGCATCGCCGGGCAGGTGGCCGGGGCCGTCGGCGGCATCAAGCTGGGGCTGGAGTTCTTCATCGCCCAGGGGCCGGCCGGTGTCCGCGCCGTGGTGGGGGAGGACGGGCCGCCGCTGTTCCTCGACCTGAAGCTGCACGACATCCCCAACACGGTGGCGGGCGGCGTGCGCGCGGCGCTGCCGCTGAAGCCGGCCTTCATGACCATCCACAGCGCCGGCGGGCCGGCGATGATGCGGGCGGCGGCGGAGACGGCGGCGATCGCCGGGGCCGACCGGCCGAAGATCCTGGCCGTCACCGTGCTGACCAGCCTGGACGAGGGCGATCTCGGCGCCGTCGGCCAGTCGGTGCCGGTGGCGGATCAGGTGGTGCGGCTGGCGAAGCTCGCCAAGGCGTCGGGGGTGGACGGCGTCGTCTGCTCCCCGGCCGAGGTGGCGCTGGTGCGCGCGGCCTGCGGTCCCGACTTCATCCTGATGGTGCCCGGCATCCGCCCGGCCTGGGCCGCCACCAACGATCAGAAGCGCATCATGACCCCGGCCGAGGCGCTGGCCGCCGGTGCCGACCATCTGGTCATCGGCCGGCCGATCACCGCCGATGCCGATCCGGCCGCCGCCGCCCGCCGCATCGTCGCCGAAATTGAGGGGACCGCATGACCGTCGCCGCCAAGATCTGCGGGCTGAGCGAGCCCGAAAGCCTGCGCGCCGCCGTCGCCGGCGGGGCGCGCTATGTCGGTTTCGTCTTCTACCCGCGCAGCCCGCGCGCCATCGCCCCGCCGATGGCGGCGGAGTTGGCGCGGCTGCTGCCGACCGGCGTGCGCTCCGTCGGGCTGTTCGTCGATCCCGACGACGAGTTCCTGGAACATGTGACCGGGCAGGTCCCGCTCGACCTGATCCAGCTGCATGGCGCCGAGACGCCGCGCCGCATCGTCGAGATCAAGGCCCGCTACGCCCTGCCGGTGATGAAGGCGGTGAAGATCGGCGGGCCGGAAGACCTGACCGCGGCGATGGAGGCGGCGGAGGTCGCCGACCGGCTGCTGTTCGACGCCAAGCCGCCGGCCAAGGTGTCGGCGCTGCCCGGCGGCAACGGCATCGCCTTCGACTGGACGATCCTGGCCGGCCGCAGCTGGCCGCGCCCCTGGATGCTGTCGGGCGGGCTGACGGTGGAGAACGTCGCCGAGGCGGTTCGGGTCACCGGCGCCACCGAGGTCGACGTGTCGTCGGGCGTGGAGGACCGCCCCGGCCACAAGGACCCGGCGCTGGTCCGCGCCTTCCTGTCGGCGGTCGGCTCGCTTTAGGGCCGGTTTTCGGCGAAAGCGCCCTGTTTTAGACGAATGCTTCGGCTTATCTTCGTCGCATGGCGGGACCTTGCGCCGTCGGGTAGGATGCGCCCATGAGCGATTCGACCACTCCGTCCACAACCGAGGCGCTCGGCGCCGTGCTCGACGAGCATCTGCGCTGGATCGGCCAGTGGCAGCGCGCCGTTTTCTACCGTGAGGGGCGCGGCGGGGAGCGGTCGTCGGCCCCGGCCTCCTTCCAGGCCTGGTGCCAGGCCGCCAGCCGCGACGACCTGCTGCAGCAGCCGGCGGTGCAGAAGCTGGCGACCCTGCACGAGCAGATGCACCGGCAGGCCCGGCTGATCCTGCTGAAGGCGTCCGGCGGCGAGCTGCCGACCGAAGCCGAGTTCGAGGGGGTGGTCGGCCGGTTCGAAGAGTTCATGCTGCATCTGCGCCGGATGGAGCGCGCCTTCGCCGCCGCCGCCTCCGGCCTGGACCCGCTGACCGGCCTGCGCACGCGGCGCGGCATGGGCGAGGCGCTGGAGCGCGAGCACAACCGCTACCGCCGCACCGGCCAGCCCTTCTGCGTCGCGCTGGCCGACATCGACAAGTTCAAGGGCATCAACGACAGCTACGGCCACGACATCGGCGACCGGGTGCTGGCCGCCACCGCCGCCGTCATCAGCCGCGGCGTCCGCAGCTTCGACGAGGCCTTCCGCATGGGCGGCGAGGAGTTCCTGGTCTGCCTGAAGGAAACCCGGCTGGACGAGGGTTATGAGGTGATCGAGCGGCTGCGCGTCGACCTGATGCGTTCGCCGGTGGTGCTGCCCGACGGCCGGATGATCCCGGTCACCGCGTCCTTCGGGCTGGTGGAGGCGGTGTCCGACCTGACCGTCGACGATCTGGTGGTGTGCGCCGACCGCGCGCTCTATCAGGCGAAGAATTCCGGCCGCAACCGCGTGATCCGCTACGGCATCGACCGTCCGGAACCGAAGCCGGCGGCGGCGAAGGCGGGGCGGGGGTAGATCGGCCCTTTTCCCCAATGTCCGGCTCGCCCGTCACTAGGCTTCAGCTTTGGCGCTTTGGGCCTATCTAGGGATGACTAGGAAAGTCTAGTTCCCGGCGCTAGACTTCGCTATACATCGCTAGCTATCGCATGATTTGCGGAGGCCCAGTGGATCCCTATCGCAATCCATTCGCACCGGGTGCGGGCAGCCGCCCCCCGGAACTTGCCGGCCGATCCGCCATCCTCGAGATGGCGAGGATCTCCTGCGGCAGGGCCTTGAATGGACGAAATGCGCGCCCGATCATGCTGCTGGGCCTGCGCGGTGTTGGGAAGACCGTGCTGCTCAACGAGATCGGCCGGATTGCCGAACGGGAGGGGTTGCTCGTCTCCCGAGCCGAGTCTCCGGAAGGGGAAAGCCTCGCCCGCCTGATTTTTCCGGAAATGCGGAAAGTCATGAGGTCGCTGTCGGGCGTGGAGGCGGCAAAGCACCTTGCAACACGCGGTCTCAAAGGTCTGCGGAACTTCGCGTCGATCTTCAAGATCGAGATGGCCGGTGTCGAGGTGGGGGTGGAGCCTGAACCCGGGCTGGCTGAGACAGGCGACCTCCAGTACGATCTGCCGGACCTGTTCACCTTGATAGGGAAGGCTGCCCAAGCCGCCGGGCGTGGCTGGCTGCTTTTGATCGACGAGGTCCAATACCTGTCCGACGCCGATCTGTCTGCGCTCATCGTCGCGTTGCACCGCACGTCGCAGGATGGCCTGCCCGTCCTGATGGTCGGGGCCGGTCTTCCGCAAATCGCCCGTTTGGCGGGAGAGGCCAAATCGTACGCGGAACGGCTGTTTCAATACCCGTCGGTGGGAGCGCTGGATCCGGTCTCCGCCGGCCAAGCCGTCGAAAAGCCGGTTCTCGACGAAGACGCCTCGATCGCACCGGAAGCACTGCAGGCCATCTATGAACGAACGAAGGGCTATCCCTTCTTCATCCAGGAGTTGGCCTCGGTCGTATGGGACAATTCGGAGGGGCCGGAGATCACCGCCGCCGATGTCGAGCGTTCCTATGTGGAGACACTCGTGCGGCTGGACGAGGGATTCTTCAAGGTTCGGATCGACCGCCTGACGAAGGCCGAGGTTCAGTTTGTCAAGGCGATGGCACAGCTTGGCGATGGTCCCTACGCGATGGCGGACATTGCCAAGTCGATGGGGCGTTCTCAAAAATCCCTGGGACCGGCCAGGGCGAGCATCATTTCAAAAGGCATGGTCTTCAGTTCAGACCATGGCTATCTGGATTTCAGCGTGCCGCTTTTCGCTGAATTCATGCGGCGGCAAGGCTGAGGGGCAAAGCCGGCGATCCGGTTAATGGTCATACCGTTCGACGCCCCGCCGGTCAGCCCCCTTGGCCCCGGCCCCCCTGACGCGCTAGGATCGCGATAACCTTACCGTCAGCCGCGATCCGGATTCCATGCGCACCCTGCCCGAATTTCCCAACCTGTTCGTCCTCGACCATCCGCTGATCCAGCACAAGCTGACCCATATGCGGAACAAGGAACGGTCGACCGGCGGGTTCCGTACCCTGCTGCGCGAGATCTCGCTGCTGATGGGCTATGAGCTGACGCGCGACATCCCGCTGACCACCGAGCGGATCGAAACGCCGCTGCAGCCGATGGACGCGCCGGTGATCCTGGGCAAGAAGCTGGCGGTCGTGCCGGTTCTGCGCGCCGGGCTCGGCATGTCGGCCGGGCTGCTGGAACTGGTGCCGTCGGCGCGCGAAGGGCATATCGGCCTCTACCGCGACCATGACACCAAGCAGCCGCACGAATATCTGGTGAAGCTGCCGCCGGCCGAAGGGCGGCTGTTCATCGTCGTCGACCCGATGCTGGCGACCGGAAACTCCGCCGCCCATGCCTGCGACGTGCTGAACCGCCATGGCGTCGACGACGACAACATCCGCTTCATGGCGCTGGTCGCCGCGCCGGAGGGCGTGCGCCGCTTCCACGAGTCGCACCCGGACGTGAAGGTCTTCACCGCGGCGCTGGACAGCCACCTGAACGAGGACGCCTACATCGTCCCCGGCCTGGGCGACGCCGGCGACCGCATGTTCGGCACCAAGTAAGGATCGCCGAGGTTACAGGAAAACGGGGCGGGCGCCGGAGGACGGCTCCGCCCCGTTTTTCGTTGGGCCCCCGGTCAGCAGGCCCCCGGTCAGCCGGCCGGGGCCGGTTCCTCTTCCCGCAAGGTCCCGAACTGCACCAGCGCCTTGCGGTAGCCGATGTTGGGCGGCGCATAGCCGGCATCGACGGCGGCGCGCTGCGGAACCGATGCGTGCAGGTCCTCCTCGCTGTAGGGCAGCACGCAGACCGGACGGTAATGGCGCGGCTCCACCAGTTTGCCGACCCCGTCCAGGAAGCGGGCATAGGAATCCACGATGGTGCCCAGCGCGTTGTCCGGCGCCACCTCCGGCACCCAGATGGGGTCGATGGCCAGACCGCAGGTCTCGGCATGCTCCATCATCCATTTCAGCGTGATGTCGGACAGCCTGTCGTCCTGATAGCCGCCGCCGACGTTCGAATGGCAGCCGGCGAACCAGCGCTGCTCCATCCGCTGCGCCGGCTTGGCCTTCGGATCCCAGAGGTTGGCGGCGAAGGTCTTGCGGTGCTCGTCGATCGCCAGCGCCTGGAAGGCGTTGCGGACGAGGCTGCTGAGTTCGGTGTCGTGGAAGCCGTACAGTTCATCGTCCAGGTGCTCGCAGATGCCGAGCGGCACGCCGAGCGCGCCCACCGTGTCCCAGACGCCGAGGAAATGGATCGGGATCAGCGCCGATCCATGCGCCTCGCGGAACTGCCTGGCTTCGCCCACGTCGGGGCCGTCGTCCCGCTTGCGGTAGAGCGCATAGGCCGCGTCAGTCTGGTCCACCCTGTCGGCCGGCAGCAACCCGGCATTGCGGATCAGCCCGACAAGGCTGCGGGCGGTGTAGGCGCCGCGCGAGAAGCCCAGGATGAAGACATGGTCGCCATCCTTGTAAGTCGAGGCGAGGAAGCGGTAGCCGTCCTTGATCTTCTTGTCGATGCCGAGACCGAAGGCGCCGCCGAAGACCTTGTCGAACCAGTCGTGGAGGAAGCCGCCCTTGTCGTCGGTGCCGACGCCGGAGTCGTAATGGCTGATCTGTATCGTGCCGTCGGGGGCGGTCTTGAGAACCGATTTGTGGAATTTCCAGACGTTGGTCGCCGCCTCGTTGTCCTTGTCGGGCTGGTTGCCGCTGCCCGGCGTGTTCCAGGTGCCGTCGAAACACAGGACGATCCGCTTCGCCATCTTGCCCTCCCTGCCATGCCTGCACACGTCCGGGATGATGGCGTATTTGTTTTTCCCTCTCAAAGTGTTTTTATAAAGCCTGACTATCGTAAGCAGATAGCAAGCCGCAAGACGTTCAATGGGCCTTGCGGTGGCCTTATGGCCGGCGATCGGAGTGGCGATCCGAACCGGGTCCGACCTTACGCGATCCGCTCTATAGCCAGGCCGGAGTGTATGGGAAGTCAGCCGGGAACATCTTGAGGTAGTGTACCAGGCGCGGCCGGTCGGAATGGTTTGGCGTCGGGCCGTGCGCGAGCGCGTGGTGCCACAGGACGAGGTCGCCGGCCCGTCCGGCGATGGGCGTCAGCGTCAGATGCTGCTGGGCGTGCATGCGCGGCGATGCGCCCGGCGGCAGTGAATCGAGCCAAACGTCGAGCGTGCGATGCATGCCCGGCACCACGCCGAGCGCCCCCTGGGTCGCGGCGGTGTCGGTCAAATAGATCAAGCCCTGGACGCCGAACGGAATTGGGCGGACGAGGCTGACATCCCAATGAAGGTCCGGGCCGGGAAAGCCGCATCTCGGCGTGACCGGCGGATTGAAGCCCACGCGGTCGATGCTCACCCACAGGTCGGCACTTCCCCAGAGTTGGGCAAAGGCCTTGTGGATGCGCCGCGACCGCCGGTTGGCGTCCAGTGCCGGATGGCGGAACAGTTGGGTGAACACGCATTGCTGAAGGTCCGTCCGCACCTCCCAGGAGGCCGGATTGTCCGCCGATTTGCCCAGCACGTCCCACACCGCCTGCGCGGTCGCCCGGCAGGATTCGGGGTCGATCGAGTCGTGCAGGATGACCCAGCCATGCTCTTCCCAGTGGGCGAGGTCGTCGGCGTCCAGCACCGGGGCCATGGCGTCGATTTCGGCGGCCAGGGCGCGGGCGGCGGCGGGTGGCGGCCGCCCGGTGAGCGCGGCATTGATGCGATCGACCGTGGCGGTGTCGATCGACCCGCCGTTGCAGTCAAGGATCCAGCCTTCAAAGGACGCGAAGCTGGACCGGGCGACGCCAAGGTGGCGATACAACTCCTCCAACCCGACCTGAAGGCCGCTGCTCAACACTTGGACGGCGTGCCATTCGCGCACGGCCTCGTCGTCCGCGGCGGTGGAGCCGGAGAACGGGCGCGACCAGATGCGCTTGAGGCCCATCACCCCAAGCGCCCCCACCTCGGCGAAGTCGGCTAGGGCAATGGTGCTGCGGGCCTGCGCCATGGCGGCTGATCCAAACCGGGATGAGGAGCGAACTCCGCATGTTTGCCGGATCGGCGGCGGTGATGCAACCATGGTGTCAGCTGATGGAGAAAAAGCACACTCCTGGCATGCTTGAGAGATCGCGCAACAACCTGTGTGAGAGATGGCGAGTGAGGTTCGGGCATAGGCTCCCGGACCGCATTCATGGCCGGTTGGGAAGTTCATGCCCCCAATTTCTCTGCGGGATTCAAGTCGTCGCCTTGCGGATGGCCCATCGGCGGGAAGCCGACATGCGGCATCCGCAGGATGTGGGACCCTGCCACTTGTGCGAAGGTGCCATATGACATTGGCTTGATTTCGATCAATGCCGGGTGGCGTGACGGTAAGGATCATGCCATCCTCTTCGATGCGCCGACCGAATGGCCTAGCCCATATGCCTTCAACCGGTGCAGCCGATCCTTAGTGGACGAACGCGAACGGGAACGCGAGATGGATTACGAGACTTTCTTCCGCAACCAGATTGCGACCCTGAAGCAGGACGGCCGCTACCGCGTGTTCGCCAATCTGGAACGCCATGCCGGCAATTTCCCGACGGCGACCTTCCGCGATTCCAACGGGCGCGAACGTCCGGTTACGGTCTGGTGCTCCAACGACTATCTCGGCATGGGCCAGCACCCCAGCGTCATGAAGGCGATGCACGATGCGCTGGATCAGGTCGGCGCCGGCGCCGGCGGCACCCGCAACATCTCCGGCACCAACATCTACCATGTGCTGCTGGAGCGCGAGCTGGCCGACCTGCACCACAAGGAAGCGGCGCTGCTCTTCACCTCGGGCTATGTGTCGAACGACGCGACGCTGACCACGCTGGGCAAGATCCTGCCCAACTGCGTGATCCTGTCGGACGCGCTGAACCACAACTCGATGATCACCGGCATCCGCAATTCGGGCGCCGAGAAGCACATCTTCCGCCACAACGACCCCAAGCATCTGGACGAGCTGCTGTCGGGCATCGCCCCCGGCCGGCCCAAGGTGGTGGCGTTCGAAAGCGTCTATTCGATGGACGGCGACATCGCCCCCATCCATGACCTGTGCGACGTCGCCGACAAGCACGGCGCCATGACCTATCTGGACGAGGTCCACGCCGTCGGCATGTACGGCGCCCGCGGCGCCGGCGTGGCCGAGCGCGACGGCGCCATGGACCGGCTGACCATCGTCGAGGGCACGCTGGGCAAGGCCTTCGGCGTCCAGGGCGGCTACATCACCGGCTCCTCCGCGCTGATCGACTGCGTCCGCAGCTTCGCCGCCGGCTTCATCTTCTCCACCTCGCTGTCGCCGGTGCTGGCGGCGGGCGCGCTGGCCTCCATCCGCCATCTGAAACACAGCCAGACCGAGCGGACACAGCACCAGGAGCGCGCCGCCACGCTGAAGCGGATGTTCGCCGACGCCGGCCTGCCGGTGATGCCGTCGATGAGCCACATCGTGCCGCTGATGGTCGGCGACGCCCACCGCTGCAAGCAGGCGTCCGACGAGCTGCTGGACCGGCACAACATCTATGTCCAGCCGATCAACTACCCCACCGTCCCGCGCGGGACGGAGCGGCTGCGCTTCACCCCGACCCCGCTGCACACCGACGCGCAGATGGGCATGCTGGTCGATGCGCTGCTGGACGTCTGGAGCCGGCTGGACCTGCGTCTCGCCGCCTGAGCCGCCGCCCTCGTCATACCCCCTGGAAAGACCGTTTTGGCGGTAAGGGCGTTTTGCCCACTGGACAGATCGGACGCGCATCCCTACTTTGAGGGGTAGTGTTGCGACCGGTTCGCAGCTTTGTTGCTGCGGGCCGGCCGTTGCGCTTGCCGTCCATCCTTCAATCCAGGGCATCGCCCAGGGGGTTCGCCATGTACCGTGACAACTCGCTGATGCCGAAGGAGGCCGTGCGCCTCGTCGTCCTGGGCACGCTGATCCAGGGCGGCCCGTTGCGCTACGCCGATCTGGCCGGTTCCGTCCGTCATTTCCTCGACCGCATGATGGGTCCGTCGCTGGACCTGATGGGCACCTCGCTTGAGATGCTGCGCTACGAGGGGCTGATCGAGGCGCTGGACGGCAGCGGCATGGAGGACAACGCCCTGCTGGGTCCGACCGAAGCCGGCCGGGCGGAGTTCGACACGCTGATGCGCGCCAACGTCCGTGCGCCGTCGGCCGACGGGCTGAACAAGCTGGTCACCGCGCTGAAGCTGCGCTTCCTGCATCTGCTGGACGTCGAGTCGCAGCGCGACCAGATCGACAATCTCGTGGCGCTCAGCGAGACCGAACTGGCTCGGCTCGGCGATCTGAAGCGGGCCGACGTCGGCAGCGACGGCCATTTCGCCTCCTGGCTGGACCGCGACATCGCCCAGACGGAAGAGCGTCTGGCCTGGTTTCAGGAACTGCTTTCCCGGCTCTGATCCCCTTTTGGATCTGAGGTTTTATTTCGCGCGGCGCGTCCCTATCGCATAGGGGCGCGCCGCGTCTGTTTCGGCGTCCGGTTTTGGTGTACCTTCGGGCTACCCCTTTCCCCCAGCCGGAACCCTCTCCATGGCCTCGCCCCTGTCGACCGACGACCTCGAAGACCGCTTGCGCATGGAGTTCGTGGACGACGCGCGCGATCGTCTGGAACTGATGAACGCGACGCTGGCGGATCGCGTGAAGGGCGGGCGCAGCGACACGGACACCATCGGCGTGCTGCGGCTGGAAGCCCACAATTTCAAGGGCATGGGCACCAGCTTCGGCTATCCCACCGTCAGCCTCGTCGCCCACCGGCTGGAGGATTACCTCAGCGGCCTGAAGCGGCTGGACGAGAAGCAGCTGGTCGACGCCCAGATCTTCATCGACCGCATCTCCGAACTGGTCGACCGCGCCGAGCAGCCGCTGCTGGCCGAGACCAACAAGATCATCCGCGCCCTGCCGGTGCGCTATGAGTTCCAGGTCACCGACGTCGATGTCCGTAACGTCGAGATCATGCTGGTCACCCCGTCCAAGGTCGTCGCCAAGAAGCTGGGGACGGAGCTGGCGGCCTGCGGCTTCCGCACCATGACGGTGACCGACCCCATCGAGTCGATCAGCCTTGCCGTGCGGGTGCCGCCGGACATGGTCATCGCCTCGATGGTGATGGACGGGCTGTCCGGCCTCGACCTGATCCGCGGCCTGCGCGCGATGAGCGTGACCCAGCATGTGCCGATGGCGCTGCTGACCTCGCTGAACCTCGACCACCCGTCGCTGAAGGAGATCCCGTACGGCGTCTCCGTCATCCGTGTCGGCGAGCATTTCGGCGACGACTTCGCCGCGGTGGTGGCCAAGCACAATCTGGGGTGAGCGGGCAGCCATTCGGCTGAACGTCATCGTCATATAGCCGCGCTTGCGCCGGCGGGAATCCCCATGTTAGGCGTCAAACCGGTCCCACAGGCTGGAGCAGCGCCCCAATGACGGAGGTTCTTCGCCGGTACGGCCCGGTCCTGACCGGGGTGATCCTGCTGGCCGTGGCGCTGTGGCTGGCGCTGCTGGTGGTGCTGCCGCAGCTGATGATGATCGGCTTCTCCTTCCGGCCGTCGCTGCCGCCGTCCAAGATCGGCGGGCCGGAGGACGTGTTCACGGCCAGGAATTACCTGACGCTGTGGACCAACAGCATCCACCTGTCGATCTTCCTGAAGACGATCTGGGCCAGCGCGCTGGTCACCGCCACGACGCTGGCCGTCTGCTATCCGGTCGCCTTCTATCTGGCGCAGGTGGCGCCGAAACGGCGATTGCCGCTGCTGATCCTGATGCTGGTCGTGCCCTTCTGGATCAACGAGCTGCTGCGCACCTTCTCCTGGTACATCATCCTCGCCTACAACGGGCCGCTGAACGCGATCCTGCTGGGGCTGGGCATCATCGACGAGCCGCAGCGCTTCCTGGGCGGCGACGGCGGGGTGATCGTCGGGATGGTCTATGTCTACATCCTGTTCATGGTCTTCCCGCTCTACAACGCCATCGAATCGCTGGACCGCAACCAGATCGAGGCGGCGCGGGACCTCGGCGCCGGCTGGCTGCGCATCCACCGCCGCATCGTGCTGCCCCATGCGAAGCCGGGCATCGCCGTCGGCTGCATCATGACCTTCATGCTGGCCGCCGGCAGCTATGCCGTGCCGGCCCTGCTGGGCGGGCCGAACAGCCGCTGGTTCACCGAGATCATCTACAACTGGTTCTTCGAGGGCGGAAACTGGAACCAGGGGGCGGCCTACGCCTTCATCCTGCTGGTGCTGTGCATCGGCTTCATCCTCGGCGCGATGCGACTGTTCCGCGTCGGGCTGGCCGATATCGCGAAGTGAGCCATTGCGAAGTGAGCCCGCAACCATGAGCGCCGCCCGACTCCGCCGCCTGCTGACCGGCACCTATCTGGTGCTGTTCTTCGGCTATCTGTTCCTGCCGCTGGGCATCATGGCGGCGGCCACCTTCAACAGCAGCCGCTTTCCCACCGTCACGCCCTGGCTGGGCTTCACGCTGGGCTGGTTCCAGGCGTTGTGGGAGGACCAGCGCATGTGGGCGGCGCTGGGCACCAGCCTGATCGTCGGGGCGGGGGTGATCGCGCTGGCGGTGCCGCTGGGGCTGGCGGCGGCGCTGCTGCTCGACCGGCTGCACAGCCGGGCCAAGACCTTCCTCTACGCGCTGATGGTGTCGCCGCTGCTGACGCCGGGGGTGATCGTCGGCATCTCCACGCTGGTGTTCTGGCGGGAGTGGTTCGGGGTCAGCGGCGGGCTTTTCCTGACCGTGGTCGCGCAGTCCAGCTTCATCGCCGCCTATGCCATGCTGCTGTTCTCGGCAAGGCTGGAGCGGTTCGATCCGGCGCTGGAGGAGGCCGCGCTCGACCTCGGCGCCACCCATGGGCAGGTGTTCCGGCGCATCACGCTGCCGTACCTGATGCCGGCGATCCTGTCGGCGGCCCTGCTGGCCTTCCTGCAGAGCTTCGAGAACTACAACACCACGCTGTTCGTGCGCGGGCTGGACACCACCCTGACCGTCTACATCGCGACCAAGGTTCGCACCGGGCTGACCCCGGCGGTCAACGCGCTGTCGCTGGTGCTGATCGCGCTGACCATCCTGGGCGCCGTCGTCTACGAGATCCTGCGCCGGCGCGAGGCGCGCCGGCAGGCAGGGTCCGCAGCAGCCTTGGAGTCGGCGTAATCCTCAGTCCTCTTCCGCCTCGTCGGCGTCCGCCTCGATCTGGGCGGCGAGGTCGCGCAGCATGTCGATGACGTCTTCGTGGCTGGTCTCGTCCACGGCGGCGTTCACCGCGGCCTCGATCATGGCGACGGCGATGTAGGGGCCGAGCGGGCCACCTTCCTTGATCGCCTCATCCAGGTGCTTTTCGGCGATCGACAGCGCCTTTTCGAACAGCGCCTCGGCCGTCTGGTTGGTGGTGTCCTTGCTCATCGTCCGGTCCGTTGCGGAGGGTTGGTCCGACTCCAATAACACGCCCAATCGGCGATTGGCGCGGGAATTCGCTGTCGCGGCCGCAAATTGAGGCCGCGAAGCGGGAGGCCGGGCTTGCGCCGCCCCGGACCATACGCCACAGTCCGGAGATGTATTGACCTATACGGCAAGAGAGACAGCATGACCGGGACGCCCGACCTGACCAGCCCCGACCTCTACCGCTTCTGGTGGGAGGAGCGCGTGCGCTTCAACGACCTCGACGCGGTGGGGCACGTCAACAACAATGCCCTCGGCGTCTATTTCGAACAGGCGCGCGTCGCCCTGATCCATCAGGTCGGCGGCTTCACCGACGAGGTTCCGTGGACCGTCGTGCTGGCCCGCAGCCTGATCGAATACAAGGCGGAGCTGCTCTATCCCAACATCGTCCGGGTCGGCGCGCGGACGCTGCGGCTAGGCACCAGCTCCATCACGCTGGGCTGCGCCATCTTCCTGGGCGACCTCTGCATCGCCACGCAGGAAGCGGTGGCGGTGATCGTCGACAAGGCGGCCCATCGCCCGACCCCGATCCCGGAACCGTTGCGCGCCAAGCTGCTGGAGGCGTAAAGGGAGGCGCACCAGCTCCCGCACCCCGACGGACCCCCGACATGACGCGCTCCCCCCAGCGCCCTTCCGGCAAGCGCCCCTTCGCCAAGGGACGCCCGCCCGCCCGCAAGACCGCCCAGCCGCCCGCCCATGCGCCTATTGGGATGCGGGAAATGGAGGTCGCCATCGCCGACGTCGGTGCGCGCGGCGACGGGATTGCCTTCGCCGAGGGCCTGCGCCTGTTCGTGCCCTACACGGTGACCGGCGACCGCGTCCGTGTACGTGTCGCCGAGGGCGATGGGAAAGGGGAGGGCGTACGGGCAGACTTGCTCGAGGTTATCGAGCCCGGCCCCGGCCGCCAGACCCCGCCCTGCCGCCATTTCGGCCGCTGCGGCGGCTGTACTCTGCAGCAGATGGACGATGCGACGTACGCCGCCTGGAACAGCGGGATGGTGCGCGGTGCGCTGGAGCGGGTCGGGCTGGGCGACGTGCCGCTGGAACCGCTGGCGCGTACGCCGGCCGGCGCCCGCCGCCGCGCCCGTTTCGCGGCGCTGAAGCGCGGCAAGCGCGTCTGGTTCGGCTTCAACGAACGGCAGAGCCACCGGCTGGTCGATCTGGAGGAGTGCCCGGTCCTGGCGCCCCGCCTGTTCGCCCTGGTGGAGCCCCTGCGCGCCGTTCTGGCGGAGATCCTGCCGGACGGCGGCGACGCCGACGTGGTGTTGACCGACCTGGAGGGCGGCGTCGACCTGCTGCTGGTCGGGCCGCGCAGCCTGGATCGCGGCGCCCGCGAGGCTCTGGTCGCTTTCGAGCCGGAGCGCATCGCCCGCATCGCCTGGCAGCCCACCGACCGCATGGCGGCGGAGCCGGTGGCGAACCGCCGTCCGGCCTTCATCCGTTTCGCAGGCGTTCCGATCCAGCCGCCGCCCGGCGCCTTCCTGCAGGCCAGTGCGGCGGGCGAGGCGGCCCTGGTGGCGGCGGTGCGCGAGGGAGTCGGGCAGGCGTCCCGCATCGCCGACCTGTTCGCCGGCATCGGCACCTTCTCCATTCCGCTTGCGCAACAGGCGGCGGTTCATGCGGTGGAAGGCGACGAGGCGGCGGTGGCGGCGCTCGGCCGTGCGGTGCAGGGGCTGCGGCTGACGGTGGAGCGGCGCGACCTGTTCGAGAACCCGCTGGGAGTGAAGGACCTCAACCGCTATGACGCGGTGGTGTTCGACCCGCCGCGCGCCGGGGCGGCGGCCCAGGCGGCGGTGCTCGCCGGCAGCAAAGTGCCGCGGGTGGTGGGCGTGTCCTGCAACCCCGCCAGCTTCGCCCGCGACGCGCGGGTGCTGGTGGATGGCGGCTATCGTCTGGTGAAGGTCTGGCCGGTCGACCAGTTCCTGTGGTCGGCCCATGTGGAACTGGTCGGCCTGTTCGAGCGGTGAGGAGGCTGTCGCAGCCTCCCCCTTCGCATCAATCCAGCTGCAGAACGATCGCCTTCAGATAGGCCGACTCCGGCAGGTGCGGGTGGACCGGGTGGTCGGGGCCGGCGCCGGCGCTGCGCAGGATGCGGCCGGTGCGGCCGGCGTCGTGCAGGCCGCGGGCGACCAGCTCGGCGAAGGTCGGCGGATCGACATTGTGGCTGCACGACCCGCAGAGCAGATAGCCGCCGGGCGCCGTGATCTTCGCGGCCAGACGCGCCATCTTGCGGTAGGCACGGGAGCCGGCCGCCAGATCCTTCTTCGACTTCACGAAGGCAGGCGGATCGGCGACCACCACCTGGAATGTCTCGCCGGCCTCGCCCAGCCGTTCCATCTCCTGGAAGGCGTCGGCCTTGCGCGCCTCGAAGCGGTCGGCGACGCCGTTCGCCTCTGCGGCGCGGGCGGCGTTCTCCAGCGCCAGGGCGGAGCGGTCGACCGCGACCACATGGGTGGCGCCGGCAACCGCGCACTGGATGCCGAAGCCGCCGTTGTAGCTGTAGAAGTCGATCGCCCGGCCGCCCTTGGCCAGCGAGGCGATGAAGGCGCGGTTGTGGCGCTGGTCGTAGAACCAGCCGGTCTTCTGGCCGTCCAGCGGGTTGGCGAAGAAGGTCACGCCGTTCTCTTCCAGGCGGATCGGGCCGTCGATCTCGCCCTTGGCCAGCCGGGTCTCCTCGCTCAGCCCTTCCAGCGCGCGCTGGCTGCCGTCGTTGCGCAGGATGACAGCGCGCGCCGCCATCACCTCGTCGATGGCGGCCAGGATGTCGTCGATCCGGCCGTCCATGAAGACGGAGTTGGCCTGGACCGTCACCACATCGTCGAACCGGTCGACGATCAGGCCGGGCAGCCCGTCGGCCTCGGCATGGACGACGCGGTAGAAGGGACGGTCGAACAGCCGGTCGCGCAGTTCCACCGCACGGCGTAGCCGGCCGGCGATGAAGGCGCGGTCCACCACGGTCGCCGGATCGGTCGACAGCAGCCGGGCGGCGATCAGCGTGTGCGGATTGAAGGTGTAGATGCCCAGCGGCGTCCCGCCGGGGTCCAGAAGCCGCACCGGGCTGCCGGGCGGCACCGCCTTGGCGATGCTGTCCATCTGGACTTCGTTGGAATAGACCCAGGGATGTCCATGCATGACGCGCCGCTGGCGGCCGGCCTGCAGATGGATGGGCGGGTACTTCTTGACGGGTTTGGTGCCGGTGTCGCTCATGGGGCCGCATCCTAGCGGCAATTCGCCGGCGCGCAATGGCTGGCTGTGCCCGCCGTGCCGGTGCCTCTATTCCACCCCGACGGCGCCGCCCGGCCGGTCGGGTGCGTTGTCGTTGACCACCACCAGATCCTTGCAGAAGCGGACCGTCTCCTGCCGGTGGCCCTCGATGCGGAAGCAGTCGGGGATCGGGCTGCGGCGGGAGTCCCGCGGCAGGTAGCGCTCCGGCAGGGTGGTGTGAATGGCGGTGCAGCCGAGCCGCCGGGCCAGCCCTTCCATCGCCTGCAGCAGGGTCTCGGCCGGGCCGGCGACGTCGAACAGGTCGAGCACGACGAAGTTGTCGACGCACAGCGTCCGGCCATGCAGCAACTGCGTCTCCACCCCGTAGGAGAACAGGCCGTGCATGTATCCTTGCGCATTCTGCACGGTCATGATGCCGCGGGCCGCGGGCATGCCGTCCGTCCCGGCACCTCCCTTGCCCCCGCCCCCGGCCCTGCGGCTGCTGCCCCCGGTTGCGCTGTCGAGCAGCGCTGCGGCAAATGCGCGCCATTGGTCGACCCCCAGGCCCGGCGCGATGGCGCAGACCAGCGGATAGGCCTGGTCGATCTGGCGGCGACCAAGGGGTTTGGCGATGAAACTGTCGTCCATTTCAGTCCGGCCGATTGCAAGGACCCTGAACGATGGCAGGCCCTGGCCGCAAGGGTCGTTGACGTAGATCAATGTTGCTGAACCCCCCCATACACATAGTGGCGTCCATTGGAGACAGGCGCGCCCGGCGTCCTTTTCGGCATTTCCGAGTGCAACCTGTCCCGCTCCTTAACAGTACGTACCCAGTGGTGGTGCAACCCAGAAGGCGCGGCCCCACGGCCGCCCGGGGCAAACGGGAGAGATTGTATGACATCAGCGACTCTGACTTCAGGGGCCACCCTGGGCAGCCAGCGGGTGTCGGAAGACGTGCGTTACAATGAGGACGCCATCCGACTCTTCGTTATCGCTGCAGTGTTCTGGGGCGTGGTCGGTTTCCTGGCCGGCACCTTCATCGCTCTGCAGCTGGCCTTCCCGGCGCTGAATCTCGGGCTGGAGTGGACGAGCTTCGGGCGCCTGCGCCCGGTCCACACCTCGGCCGTGATTTTCGCGTTCGGCGGCAACGTGCTGCTCGCCACCTCGCTCTATTCGGTCCAGCGGACCTGCCGCCAGCATCTCTTCGGGGGCGAAGGGCTGGCGAAGTTCATCTTCTGGAACTACAACATCTTCATCGTGCTCGCGGCGCTGAGCTATGTCCTGGGCTTCACCCAGGGCAAGGAATACGCCGAGCCGGAGTGGATCCTCGACCTGTACCTGACGGTCGTCTGGGTGCTCTATGCGGTCCAGTTCATCGGCACCGTGATGACGCGGCGCGAGTCGCACATCTATGTGGCGAACTGGTTCTTCATGGCGTTCATCCTGACCGTCGCCATCCTGCACATCGGCAACAACGTCAACGTTCCGGTGTCGCTGTTCGGCATGAAGTCCTACACCTACGTGTCGGGCGTGCAGAGCGCGATGGTGCAGTGGTGGTACGGCCACAACGCGGTCGGCTTCTTCCTGACCGCCGGCTTCCTGGGCATCATGTACTATTTCGTGCCCAAGCGCGCCGAGCGGCCGGTCTATTCCTACCGCCTGTCGATCGTCCACTTCTGGACCCTGATCTTCCTCTACATCTGGGCCGGCCCGCACCACCTGCACTACACCTCCCTGCCGGACTGGGCGCAGACGCTGGGCATGACCTTCTCCGTCATGCTGTGGATGCCGTCCTGGGGCGGCATGATCAACGGCATCATGACCCTGTCGGGCGCCTGGGATAAGCTGCGCACCGACCCGGTCCTGCGTTTCCTGGTCACCTCGGTCGCCTTCTACGGCATGTCGACCTTCGAAGGCCCGCTGATGTCGGTGAAGCCGGTCAACGCCCTGTCGCACTACACCGACTGGACCGTCGGCCACGTGCACTCTGGCGCGCTCGGCTGGGTCGCCTTCATCTCCTTCGGCGCGATCTACTACCTGGTTCCGGTGCTGTGGAAGCGCTCGCAGCTCTACAGCCTGCGTCTGGTCAGCTACCACTTCTGGACCGCCACCATCGGCATCGTGCTGTACATCACCGCCATGTGGGTGTCGGGCATCATGCAGGGCCTGATGTGGCGCGCCTACGACAACCTGGGCTTCCTGCAGTACTCCTTCGTGGAGACCGTCGCGGCGATGCACCCGTTCTACGTGATCCGCGCGATGGGCGGCGTCCTGTTCGTCACCGGCGCTCTCATCATGGTCTACAACCTGTGGCGCACGGCGAAGGGCGATGTCCGCATCGAGAAGCCCTATGTCACCACGCCGCACAAGGCGACGGTCGGCGCGGCCTGACGCTAGGGAAGGATGCGAGAAATGGCTCAGGATAAAAAGGGCTTCAGCCACGACCTGATCGAGCGGAACACCCTTCTGCTGATCGTGCTCGTGCTGATCACCGTGTCGATCGGCGGTCTGGTTCAGATCGTCCCGCTCTTCACGATCGAATCGACCATCGAGAAGGTGGAGGGGGTCCGTCCCTACTCCCCGCTCGAGCTGGCCGGGCAGAACATCTACTTCCGCGAAGGCTGCTACAACTGCCACAGCCAGCAGATCCGTCCGTTCCGTGACGAGGTCGAACGCTATGGTCACTACTCGCTGGCGGCGGAGTCGATGTATGACCATCCGTTCCAGTGGGGCTCCAAGCGCACCGGCCCGGATCTGGCCCGCGTCGGCGGCAAATACTCCAACGACTGGCAGGTCGCCCATCTGGTGAACCCGCGCGCGGTCGTGCCGGAGTCGATCATGCCGACCTACGGCTGGATGAAGGACCGTCCGCTGAACTACGGCGACATCGCCGACCACCTGAAGACCCTGAAGATCGTCGGGGTGCCCTACACCGACGAGCAGATCGCCAACGCCAAGGCCGACCTGGAAGCGCAGAAGAACCCGGACGCCGATACCGCCGGGCTGATGAAGCGCTACCCGAAGGCCGTGGTCGCGAACTTCACCGGCAGCAAGACCGTCACCGAAATGGACGCTCTGGTTGCCTACCTGCAAGTGCTGGGCACCATGGTGGATTTCACCAAGTACCAGTCCAAGCAACTGCAGCAGTAATCGGGGGAGGAATCCATGGACTTGGATTCGATCACGGTGATGCTTCGGTCCTTCTGGACGGTGTGGTTGATGCTGCTGCTGACGGGTATCCTGGTTTACGCCATGTGGCCCGGCAACCGCCGCACCTTCGACGACGCCGCCCAGATCCCGCTCAAGGATGATGGTCAGGAGCTTTAGACCATGGCACAGAATTACAAGGACGAGCTGTCCGGCGTCGAGACCACCGGCCACGAGTGGGATGGACTGCGCGAGCTGAACAATCCGCTGCCGAAGTGGTGGCTGTATCTCTTCTACGTCTGCATCGCCTGGGCGATGGTGTACTACGTGTTCTACCCGGCCTGGCCGCTGGGCAAGACCTACACGAAGGGCATCCTCGGCTATTCCCAGCGCGAGGAGCTGGACACCAAGCTGGCGGAAGCGAAGGCCGGCCAGGCCAAGTACCTGACCGCCATCGCCGCCAAGTCGGTCGACGAAATCCAGAAGGACAAGGACCTGCTGGGCTTCGCGATGGCCGGCGGCCGGTCCTACTTCAACGAGAACTGCGCCGCCTGCCACGGCGCCGGCGGCCAGGGTGCCAAGGGCTTCCCGACGCTGGCCGACGACGTGTGGCTGTGGGGCGGTGCCTCGGCCGACATCTACAAGACCATCCAGCACGGCATCCGCTCGGATGACGGCGACACCCGCGGCGTGCCGAACGTCGGCATGACCGCCTTCGGCAAGGACGGCATCCTCACCCGCGATCAGATCGATCAGGTGACGGACTATGTCCTGTCGCTGAACGGCAAGCCTGCCGACGCCGGCAAGGCCGAAAAGGGCAAGACCGTCTATGACGAGAACTGCGCCGCCTGCCACGGCGACGCGGCCCAGGGTGCGGTTGCCGCCGGTCTCGACGGCATTGGCGCCCCCCCGCTGAAGCAGGCCAACTGGCTCTACGGCGGCGACAAGGCCACGCTGATGGAGACGGTGACCAACGGCCGCGCCGGCGTGATGCCGGCCTGGTCCAAGCGTCTGGACGACGCGACCATCAAGTCGCTGGCGGTCTACGTCCACAACCTGGGCGGCGGCAAGTAAGCCGTCGGTCCTGGGAACAGGTTCGGAACCGACCGGAAGGGCGCCGGGGAGATCTCTCCCCGGCGCCTTTTCTTATGTGGAACTGGCGGCCGGACGGCGGTTTCGTTAACTTCCTGTCATTTGATCCATCGCAATGTACCTGCGGCAATCGGTCGCCATAGTGCCTCCCGACCGGCCACACACATCGTCGATCAAACGCCGCCGATCGAAAGCAGCCGACCAGTCGAAGGGCAGCCAGCGACCATGAGCATCAGCACCGCCACCGGAAACCGTCCCGTCTCCCCGAAGCCTGGAAAGGCATCGCGCCAGCCGGGATGGTACATCCCCTGGATCTTCGTCGGCGTCTTCATGATCGTCCTGGCGGTGAACGGGGTGATGGTCCATTTCGCGATGTCGAGCTGGACCGGGGTGGAGACCGAGAACCACTTCATCAAGGGTCTCGGCTACAACAACGACCTCGCCGGCGCCCGCGCCCAGGCGGAGCGCGGCTGGCAGGTCGAGCCTCAATTCACCAGCACCGAGCCGCGCAAGGCCGTCATCGCCATCACCGCCCGCGACAAGGCCGGCCATGTCCTGAAGGACGCCACCGTCACCGTGACGATGATCCGCCCGACCGCGGAGGGGCATGACAAGAGCCTGACGCTGCCCTATCTGGGCGAGGGCCGCTATGGCGCCCCGGTGGAACTGGATCTGGAAGGCCAGTGGGACATGCGCTTCGTCATCACCCACGCCACCGGCGACTATCAGGACCAGAAGCGCGTCTGGGTGCAGTGACGGCGGCGACACCGCCGCGACCGGGACAGCCAGGGTGACCTTGAGATGACCGTCTGCCTCCATTGCGGACAAGAGCTGGGCGAAGGCGCGCAAACCGGGGGGCTGACCGCCGGTGTGACGACCGTCGGTGTGACGACCGCCGCGGACGGGGCGGGTCCCTTCTGCTGCACCGGCTGCGCCGCCGCCTACGACCTCGTTCGCGGGCTGGGGCTGGAGCGCTATTACGAGCGCCGCAGCGTCGATCCCACCGCCCGGCCGCTGCGCCCCGACGAGACCCCCGCCGCCGATTACGAACCGCATGCGCGCGAGGAATCCGACGGCAGCCGCAGCCTGCACCTGATGGTCGACGGCATGCAGTGCGCGGCCTGCGTCTGGCTGATCGAATCGGCGCTCAGCCGCCAGCCGGGCATCGGTCAGGCCCGCATGAACATGACCACGCGCCGGCTGACCGTGCGCTGGAACCCCAAGGAGACCGACGCCAACGCGGTGGTCGGCACCGTGGCGCAGCTGGGATATCGCGCCGTGCCCTTCGACCCGGAGCGGCTGGGCGGCGCCCAGGCGAAGAGCGAGAAGGAACTGCTGCGCGCCATGGCGGTGGCGGGCTTCGCCATGGGCAACGTCATGCTGCTGTCGGTGTCGGTCTGGGCCGGCCACAGCCAGGGGATGGGCACCGCCACCCGCGACCTGATGCATTGGATTTCGGCGCTGGTCTGCATGCCGGCCATCGCCTATGCGCTGCGTCCCTTCGCGCGCTCGGCGCTGTCGGCGCTCAGCCACGGCCGCACCAACATGGACGTGCCGATCACCATCGGCGTCCTGCTCGCCACCGGCATGAGCCTGTTCGAGACGATCCACAGCGGCGAGCACGCCTATTTCGACGGCGCGGTGATGCTGCTGTTCTTCCTGCTGATCGGCCGCTATCTCGACCAGCGGGCGCGCGGCCGGGCGCGCTCGGCGGCGGAACAGCTGCTGGGCCTGCGCGCCAACGCCGTCACCATCCTGAACGCGGATGGCACCACCGCCGTGGTGGCGCCGGAGCAGGTCGGCCCCGGAGCCACCATCCTGGTCGCCGCCGGCGAACGCATCCCCGTCGACGGCCGGGTGTCCGACGGCGTGTCGGATCTCGACACTGCGCTCATCACCGGCGAGACGGTGCCGGGCACCGCGCGGCCGGGCGATCAGGTCTTCGCCGGCACCCTGAACCTGACCGCGCCGCTGCGCCTGACCGTCACCGCGGTGGGGGAGGGCACGCTGCTGGCCGAGATCGTCCGGCTGATGGAGGTGGCGGAGCAGGGGCGCGCCAAGTACGTGGCCATCGCCGACCGGGTGTCGCGCCTCTACGCCCCCGTCGTGCATCTGACCGCGCTGACCACCTTCGCCGCCTGGATGCTGCTGGGCGGGGTCGTGTGGCAGGACGCGCT
This sequence comes from Azospirillum sp. B2RO_4, assembly GCF_051124815.1. NCBI lineage: Bacteria > Pseudomonadati > Pseudomonadota > Alphaproteobacteria > Rhodospirillales > Azospirillaceae > Azospirillum > Azospirillum sp. B2RO_4. The sequence goes on from NZ_CP118485.1 coordinate 204,329, forward strand.
GATGAACGCCATCGCCGTGCTGATTATCACCTGCCCCTGCGCGCTGGCGCTGGCCGTGCCGGTGGTGCAGGTGATCGCCAGCGGCCGGCTGATGCGGCAGGGCACCCTGCTGAAAAGCCCGACCGCGTTGGAGCGGCTCGCCACCATCGACACGGTGGTGTTCGACAAGACCGGCACCCTGACCGAGGGGCGGCCGGTGCCGCAGCTGGACGGGCTGGCGGCGGAGGATCTGGCGCTGGCGGCCTCGCTCGCCGCGGCCAGCCGCCATCCGCTGGCCCGCGCGCTGGCGGCCGTTGCGCCGGAGGTGCCGGTGGCCGCGGGCGTGCGCGAGATCGCCGGCGCCGGCCTGTCGCTGCAGACGGCGGACGGCGAGGTGCGGCTGGGCAGTCGCCGTTTCACCGGCGCGCCGGCGGACGCCGAGGACGCCGCCGGGCCGGAGCTGTGGCTGGCCCGTCCGGGCGAAGAGCCGCGCCGGATCGTCTTCCTCGACGCCCCGCGCCCCGATGCTGCCGCCGTGGTGGCGGCGCTGAAGGCGCGCGGGCTGGAGGTGAAGCTGCTGTCGGGTGACCGCCGGGGTGCGGTGGCGGCGGTGGCGGAGCGGCTGGGCATCGCCGACTGGCGGGCCGAGCAGGCGCCGGCCGACAAGACCGCGGTGCTGGCCGACCTGGCGGCGCAGGGTCGTACCGTGCTGATGGTCGGCGACGGGCTGAACGACGCGCCGGCGCTGGCCGCCGCCGCGGTGTCGATGTCGCCCTCCACCGCGGTGGACGTCAGCCAGACCGCCGCCGACGTGGTGTTCCAGGGTCGCCTGCTGCGCCCGATCGTCGAGACGCTGGAGGTTTCCCGCCGCTCCGGCCGTCTGGTGAAGCAGAATTTCGGCATCGCGCTGGTGTATAACCTGTGCGCCGTGCCGCTCGCGATGGGGGGGCTGCTGACGCCGCTGCTGGCGGCGCTGGCCATGTCGTCCTCGTCGCTGATCGTCATTCTCAACGCGCTGCGGCTGGCCCGCGGCGCCGTCGTCAAGGATCTTCCCCTGCGGGACATCGCCGCGCGGGAAGCGTCGGGTAAGGATTCGGGTGATGGACGAGCTTCTCTATCTGATCGCGATCGCGCTGAGCCTGGGCGGTCTGGGGCTGGGGGCCTTTCTGTGGGCGCTTAAGTCCGGCCAGTTCGACGATCTCGACGGAGCGGCCCATCGCGTGCTGTTCGACGACGACCTGCCGCCCCCCGCCCGCGCCGGGCATGAACCGGCCAAGCCGGCGGAGGCCGCGCGCGGGCAATAGCCCCAAGTCCGATATGGGCAATGAAGGGGTTGTATGCGTGCAAGGTTGCGATTCTCTGCGATTGCCACCAATATGGGCGCATGCGGAATGAAAGGCTGGGTTCCTCCATGCCACCCTTCGATATGGTCCGGGCTCGCGACAAGAGCGCTGCGACGGAAATGAATCCCTGCGGGGCCTGTCCCGTGCGCAGCCTGACGGTGTGCGCGGCGCTGGAACCCGAGGAATTGCGCCGTCTCGCCGACATTCTGCAGAATGTGCGCATCGATGCCGGCCACACCCTGTTCGCCGAGGGTGACGCCGCCGACGCGCTCTACAACGTCACGTCCGGTACGGTGAAGCTGTACAAGCTGCTGCCGGACGGGCGCCGCCAGATCACCGGATTCCTGGTGACCGGCGATTTCCTTGGGCTGGCCGTCAACGACAGCTATGCCTACACCGCCGAGTCGGTGACCAGCGCCTCGCTCTGCCGCTTCCCGCGCAAGAAGATCGACGCGCTGCTGGAGGAATTTCCCAAGATGCAGCGGCGCCTGTTCTCCATGGCGTCGAACGAGCTGGCCGCCGCGCAGGACCAGATGCTTCTGCTCGGCCGCAAGACGGCGAAGGAGAAGATCTGCTCCTTCCTGCTGATGCTGTCGCAGCGCGCCGCCCGCCGCGGCCACAAGGAAAACCCGGTCTTCGTGCCGATGAGCCGCGCCGACATCGCCGACTATCTGGGCCTGACCACCGAAACCGTCAGCCGCACCTTCACCCAGCTGAAGACCGCCGGGGTGATCTCGCTGCAGGAAGGCAACAAGGTCCTGATCGCCGACCTCGACGCCATGTACGATCTGGCCGAAGGGGCGTAAGGCAGGGCGTCCGCCGCTTTACCGGGGACGCCGCCGCGTCACGAAGCGGTCAATCGACGGGCCGCAGTTCGAACAGCAGCCACACCAGCATCGACACCACGAGGATCGCGCCGGCCTGATGGGCGGCGGCGATGGGGATCCACACCACGGTCAGCAGCGTGGCGATGCCCATGGCGATCTGCAGCAGGACCATGACGCCCGACGCCAGCGCGGCGCGGCCGGCGCGGCCGGGCAGGCGGGCGTTCACGACGCGGACGGCCAGCACCAGAACCACCACCCCGGTCAGGATCGCCAGCGTGCGGTGGATCAGCTGGATCGCCGCGGTGTTCTCGAACGGGTTGATCCACCAGGGGGTCAGCGTGTTCACCTCCGGCGGGATCCAGTGGCCGGCCATCAGCGGGAAGGTGTTGTAGGCGAAGCCGGCATCCGATCCGGCGACGAAGGCGCCCCAGACGATGGTGACGGCGACCAGCCCGAGCGCCCAGCGGGCGTGACGGCGCAACGGCGCCGATTCCGGCCGCCAGCCAGCCAGCGGCAGCGGGTCGAGCAGGCCGAACGCGGTGCGCAGCAGCAGGGCATAGATCAGGATCGCGGTGCTGAGATGCAGGGCCAGCCGGTAATGGCTGACGTTCGGCGAATCGACCAGCCCGCTCTTCACCATGAACCAGCCGATGCCGCCCTGCAGCCCGCCCAGCAGGAACAGCCCGGCCAGTTTCGGCCACAGCTCCGCCGAGATGCGGCCCTGCATCCAGAAGCGCAGGAAGGGGATCAGGAAGACGAAGCCGATCAGCTGGCCCCACAGCCGGTGGAACCACTCCCACCAGAAGATCGACTGGAAGCCGGCCAAATCCATGTGGCTGTTGTAGATGCGGAATTCCGGCGTCGCCTTATAGAGGTCGAAGACGCGGTTCCACTCCGCCGAGGACAGCGGCGGCAGGATGCCGATCAGCGGCTTCCACTCCACCATCGACAGGCCGGATTCCGTCAGCCGGGTGATGGCGCCGATCACGGCCATGGCCAGCACCATGGCGGCGCAGATCAGAAGCCAGACGGCGATGGGCCGGTTCGGGTTTGGTGACGTGGGGGCGGCGAGGCTGTCGGAGGCGAAGGCGGTCAAGGCGGCATTCCGGAGCGCGGCGGTGGGATGTTCGCCAATGTGGTGCGAACATCCCGCCGCGTCAAACGCCTCTTGTCAGGTGCTTCCTGGCCGAGCCCGCCGGATGGCGGATCAGACGACCCCGTCGGCGGTGGTCACGCCGGCCTGGGGCTGGGCGGTCTGGCCGTCGAACAGCGCCTCTTCCGCCGCGCGGCGGGCGACGAGGCCGGCCAGCTTGGTCTTCTTGCCGTTCACCGTGGCATAGACCCAGCGGCCGAACTGGTCGGCGGCCCCGGCGTAATCGCCGGCATTCAGCAGCTTCAGCAGGGTCGAGCTTTGCAGGCTGCCGGCGCCGAGGTTGAAGACGAAGGAGGACAGCGCGCCGCGCTGGTCGTCGTTCAGCGCCACCTTCACCAGCGCGTCGACGTGACCCGCCGCCTGGGTCAGGTCGGCGGCGAGAAACGCGTCGGCCTGCTCCGCGGTGATGGTCTGCCCCATCTTCACCCCGGCGGTGTGGCCGTACCCGATGGTGGGAACGCCGGCCGGGCAGAGATAGGCGTTGAGGTACAGGCCCTCGAAATGCTTCACGAGATCGACCGCGGCTTGGCAGACCGGCTTGGTGGTCATGGATGGGAACTCCCGGTTGGCGCGCCGGGCGGACATCCTCCGCCCGCAACGGGAGCGATCCTATCCAAGATACTCTTTTGGCGGGAAGTGTAGAATTCAAATTGCCGTATTTCGCTGCATGCCGGCCGGACAGGTCTGCCAAAGCGTCAGGTTCGGAGCATCAGGGCGTCAGCGTCTGCGCGGCGCCGAACAGCACGAACAGGGCGAACAGCAGCGCGAACAGTCCGGCGATGGTGGTGATTTCCAGCAGCGCTTCCACCAGCCGGCCCTCGCGAGTCCGCCAGTCCGCCGCCTTCCGCTTCGCCGCCATCATCCCCTCCGCCTCTGCAGTCCCGGTATTCGCTAAAATTTTAGCGAATACCGGGGAGTGGTGCTGTGACGGCAGTCACAGGAGGCGGAAGAGTACCGGCCGGGATCAGTGCCTGGGGTCAGTGAAGCCGGAAATCGGCGGCGGCGTGGCGAAGCTCGCCGGGGGTGATCAGGGTCTGGCTCGCCAGCCGCACCGAATGCAGCTTGCCGTCCAGAGTGCGCTGCCAGAATTCGAGGAAGCGGCGCAGCACCGGATAGTCCGGCGCCCGGTCCAGCTCCTGCCACAGATAGCACTGCAGCAGGCCGGGATGGTCCGGCATATGGTAGAGAATCTCGGCGGTGGTCAGGCGGAAATCGCGGAGCTGGAGGCTGAGATCGGCCATGCGCGGACTCCCATGCTGAGGGTGTAACGGCCGGACGCTTCGTGACCGTTTGAAGAAATCTTGCCTGCGCGCGGTCTGTCGCGCAACTGGATAAATTAATGTTTTTCAATGTGTTAGCAGCATTTCCGGGCGAGTGCTGCCGGCATTTGCGCCAAATTCCGAAACGAGCCTCTTGAATCCCCAAAGCGCTTGGATTAGCTGTCTGGCACTCGCCGGGAGGGAGTGCTAACAGCCGCCGCCCGCGCCAATCCGCGTCAGTCAGAACCAAGCCTTGATCCAAGGAGGCATTCCATGAAGTTCCGCCCGCTGCACGACCGCGTCGTCGTCAAGCGTCTGGAGTCCGACACCAAGACCAAGGGTGGGATCATCATCCCCGACACGGCCAAGGAAAAGCCGCAGGAAGGCGAGATCATCGCCGTCGGCCCCGGCGCCCGTGACGAGTCGGGCAAGGTCGTGGCGCTGGACGTCAAGGCCGGCGACCGCATCCTGTTCGGCAAGTGGTCGGGCACGGAAGTGAAGATCGAAGGCGTCGATTACCTGATCATGAAGGAATCGGACATCATGGGCGTCATCGAGGCCTAAGTCCTCCGCCCGTATCCTTCGAAATTTACAAGTTAAAGGAATCGAGACATGGCTGCCAAAGACGTCAAGTTCGGCCCCACCGCGCGCGAAAAGCTGCTGCGTGGCGTTGACATCCTCGCCGACGCCGTGAAGGTCACGCTGGGCCCGAAGGGCCGCAACGTCGTGATCGAGAAGTCCTTCGGTGCTCCGCGCATCACCAAGGACGGCGTGTCGGTCGCCAAGGAAATCGAGCTGGCCGACAAGTTCGAGAACATGGGCGCCCAGATGGTCCGCGAGGTCGCCTCGAAGACCAACGATCTGGCCGGTGACGGCACCACCACCGCCACCGTCCTGGCCCAGGCCATCGTCCGCGAAGGCGTGACCAAGGTCGCCGCCGGCCTGAACCCGATGGACCTGAAGCGCGGCATCGACGTGGCCGTCGCCACCGTCGTCGCCGACATCCAGGCCCGCGCCAAGAAGGTCACGACCAACGACGAGATCGCCCAGGTCGGCACCATCTCCGCCAACGGCGAAGCCGAGATCGGCAAGATGATCGCCCAGGCGATGGAGAAGGTCGGCAACGAGGGCGTCATCACGGTGGAAGAGGCCAAGAGCCTGGACACCGAGCTGGACGTCGTCGAGGGCATGCAGTTCGACCGCGGCTACCTGTCGCCGTACTTCGTGACCAACGCCGACAAGATGGTCGCGGACCTCGAGAACCCGTACATCCTGCTGCACGAGAAGAAGCTGTCGGGCCTGCAGCCGCTGCTGCCGGTTCTGGAAGCCGTCGTCCAGTCCTCGCGTCCGCTGCTGATCATCGCCGAGGACATCGAGGGCGAGGCGCTGGCCACCCTGGTGGTCAACAAGCTGCGCGGCGGCCTGAAGATCGCCGCCGTCAAGGCTCCGGGCTTCGGTGATCGCCGCAAGGCGATGCTGGAGGACATGGCCATCCTGACCGGCGGCCAGGTCATCTCCGAAGACCTCGGCATCAAGCTCGAGAACGTCACCCTCGACATGCTGGGCACCGCCAAGAAGGTCGTGATCTCCAAGGAGACCACCACCATCGTCGACGGCGCCGGCGAGAAGGCCGACATCGAAGCCCGTTGCGGCCAGATCCGCGCGCAGGTCGAGGAGACCACCTCGGACTACGACCGCGAGAAGCTGCAGGAGCGTCTGGCCAAGCTGGCCGGCGGCGTCGCCGTCATCCGCGTCGGCGGTGCGACCGAGGTCGAGGTGAAGGAGCGCAAGGATCGCGTTGACGACGCGATGCACGCCACCCGCGCCGCCGTGGAAGAGGGTGTGGTCGCCGGCGGCGGCACCGCCCTGCTGTACGCCTCCAAGGCCCTGGACGCCCTGACCCCGGCCAACGACGAGCAGCGCGTCGGCATCGACATCATCCGTCGCGCCCTGCAGGCCCCGGTCCGTCAGATCGCCTACAACGCCGGCACCGACGGTTCGATCGTGGTCGGCAAGCTGCTGGACCAGAACGACACCAACTACGGCTACGACGCCCAGAAGGGTGAGTTCACCGATCTGGTCGCCGCCGGCATCATCGACCCGGTGAAGGTGGTTCGCACCGCCCTGCAGGATGCGGCCTCGATCGCCGGCCTGCTGATCACCACCGAGGCGATGATCGCCGAGAAGCCGGAGAAGAAGGCTGCTCCGGGCGGCATGCCGGGTGGCATGGGCGGCATGGACGACATGGGCTTCTAATAGCCCGTCGTTCCACCGTTCAGTTGTTCGGAAAGGGGCGCCTCCGCAAGGGGGCGCCCTTTTTCCATGCCGAAAGAGGGGGGCCGCCGCGCCGCCGTCGCCACAGCCCGGCATCCTGAAATGTCAAGGCGAAGTCCGCCTTGCTTTGCCGCGGTCGCCTCCCAATAATCCGCCCCTCTCTTGCCGGGTGCCCCAGCGTGGGGCGCCCTGGCCTCCTGACTTCCGTATTTTAACGAGGGCCTGTTCCATGCGCTCCTTCGAGGGCCAGCATTCCGACAACGTCGCCATCAAGCGCACCCGCGAGCAGAAGCAGCGCCAGCTGGTTCAGCTCAAGGAACAGCTGGCGACGCTGAAAGCCCACGCGGCCCCCGCCATCCGTGAAGCGCTGGTCAAGCGCATCGCCGAACTCGACGCCGAACTGCGCCAGCCCGCCAAGCCGCCCCGCGAAGGCCGCGAGGGTCGCGAGGGGCGTGGCGGTGAGGGCCGTGAAGACGCGCCGCGCCATCCCCGCCGCGAATCCCGCCCCAGCGTCTTCCGCGCCGAAGAGAACGGCGATCGGGGCGGCGCCCTGTCGGCGTCCAGCGTCTTCGCCTCGCCCCGCCGCCGCAGCTGAAGCACGGACAGCCCGATGCCCGCCGACCGCGTCGCCTCCGCCAAAGGATCCCGTCTGGCCGATCAGGCCTGGCTGCTGATGATGCTGCCGCCCCTGTTCTGGGCCGGCAACGCGGTCCTGGGGCGCGCGGTCGCCGGGGCGGTGCCGCCCATCGGTCTGGCCTTCTGGCGCTGGTGCCTGGGCATGCTGGTGGTGCTGCCCTTCGCCTGGCCGCACCTGCGCCACGACATCACGCCGATCCTGGCGCGGTGGAAGAGCGTCCTGCTGCTGGGCACGCTCGGCATCGGCATCTACAACACCTTTCAATACATCGCGCTGAACACGACCACCGCGCTGAACTGCGTGATGCTGCAGTCGTCGATGCCGGTGATGATCGTGCTGATGAGCCTCGTCCTGTTCCGCGACCGGATCGGGGCGATGCAGGGGGTCGGGATCGCCGTCTCCCTGGCCGGCGCGATGACGCTGATCTCCCACGGCGATCCGGCGACGCTGCTGGGGCTGGAGCTGAATGCCGGCGACGTCTGGATGCTGGCGGCGGTGGTGATCTATGCCGCCTACACCACGCTGCTGCGCCGCCGGCCGGCGATCCATGGCCTGAGCTTCGTCGTCGTCACCTTCGCCATCGGCGCGGTGGAACTGCTGCCCTTCTATATCTGGGAGAGCCTGAGCGGGCATCCGGTGCAGGCCAGCGGCATCACGCTGCTGGCGGTCGGCTATACCGTGCTGTTCCCGTCCATCGCCGCCTATCTGTGCTTCAACCGGGCGGTGGAACTGCTGGGTCCCAACACCGCCGGTCTCGCCATCCATCTGGTGCCGGTCTTCGGCAGCCTGCTGGCCATCCTGTTCCTGGGCGAGCAGCCGCATCTCTATCACGGGGCCGGCATCGCGCTGATCGCCGCCGGCATCGTCCTGGCGACCCGCCGCCGCGCCTGAGCGGAGGCGGCGGCCGGCGGCAATAAGAAAATTTCCGGCAAAGAGAAATTTTCGGACTACGCTGAAGAAATAAAAAAGCTAAGAATTGATTGTCCCGTGTGGGACAAAATTGGGACGGCGCTTCCTGTTGGCTGGCAATTGGCCCATAAGAAGAACTTGCGAATATATTTGGGAAGTTCGCCATCCGGTTTTGTGTTGCGCCACGGGATAGCGCTTTGATTGGATTTCTTGTTCGGGTGTTCGCCCGTATAATATCCCCGATATCCCTTTAGACAGCCCCACTATCCCTCGCGCCTGCGGCGGTCAATAAGGGATGACCGCTAAAATGCGGGTCATGGCGGCGGTTCGGTGTCGGATCGATCGTCATGTGGAGCCGGCGCTGTTCGCCGGTCCGATGTGGTGGAGGTCCCAAGATGCCCCTGCAAATGTCCGCGCCCGCCTACACGCAAACCGCCTGCCTGGTTCACATCGTCGACGGCGACCTGCTGTCGCGCAGCACGCTCTCGCGGGCGCTGGGCGCCGTCGGGATCGCCTGCCGGGTCCACAGCACCGCCGCCGACGCGCTGGCCGTGCTGGGCACCGCGTCCTCCTGCATCGTCCTGCGCAGCGACCTGCCGGACATGACCGCCATCGAATTCATGGCGGAGGCCTCGCTGCACGGGCATGACCTGCCGGTGCTGGTGGTGACCGAGCAGGGCGACGTCGACGCCGCCGTGGCCGCGATGAAGGCCGGCGCCATGGACTGCATCGCCCATCCCTTCGCCATCCCGGCCTTCCTGGAACGGCTGCGAGCCTGCCTCGCCTCCGGCAATCCCCAGGCACAGCAGCGCGACCGCAGCCGCGACGCCGTCCGCCGACTGGCCCTGCTGAGCCGCCGCGAGTCGGAGGTCCTGGAACTGATCGTCGAGGGCAAGCAGAGCAAGACCATCGCCTGGGAACTGGGCATCAGCATCAAGACGGTGGAGGTCCACCGCGCCCGCATCATGGAAAAGACCGGCTGCCGGTCCATCGTCGGGCTGGGCCGCCTGTGGGAGGCGGCGGAGATGCTGCGCGGGCGCGACCTGCCCCATGGGCTTCCCGTCCGCCAGTTGGCCCAGTCGGCGATCATGGAAGTGGCGGCATCCTGACGCAGCACGCGAAGCCAAGTCCTGAAGGTTGCGCTTCGCGCGGCTCCGGCCGGGCAAAAAATGAGACGAGACGTGTCCTTTGCATGGGATTGACCCCAAAGGGATTGTAAGGTTCTGGCGAAGAGCAACCAGAACGCCGACAGGAGCGGTTCGATGTTCCCCGATCATGGTCACCGTCGCATCGCCGTGGCGTCGCCCGACGACATCGCCACGGCGCGTCGGATCGCGGCGGAGCGGGCCGAGGGCGTGCTGGCGGACGAAGAGGCGGACCGGCTGGACCGGCTGGTGGCCGCGCTGGCCGAACATGCGCTGGGCCGCCCGGACGGGACACTGCTGATCGCGCGGATGCGGTCGGGCGCCGGCGTCGAGTGCCTGGCCTACGACCGCGATCCCGACACCCCCGAACCGCCGGCGCCCTCCGAGGACGATGCGCTTGCCGGGCTGGGCATCGCGCTGGAAACGGTTCGGGCGCAGGCCGACCGCTTCCACGTCCATGTGACGCCGGGCATCGGCTCGGCGCTGCTGGCCCGCGTTCTGCGGCCGGGGGCGGACGATGCGCCGCCGGCCGACGCCATGGTGCAGACCGGAGCGGTGATGGTCGAGCGGGGCGGGGGCGAGGCCGCGCGGGGCGGCCCCTTCATCGACCATTGGTATGTCAGCTGCGCTCCCGCCCGCGGCGGGGACGGCCCCTGCGGAATCGCGCTGATGATCGACGGCGACACGGTGGCCGGCGGCAATGCCGCCGCCGATGCCGAGGGCGGTTGCGACATCTATGGTCCTCCCCGCTATCCCCCCACGGTGATGACGCCCGGGGTGATCCGGCAGGTGGAGACGGTGGTCGCCGCCACGGTGCCCGGCCTCCCGGCGCCCATGGTGGTCAATGCGATCCGGCGCGATCTGAAGGGGCGGCCCGAACTGGGGCTTTCCGAGGACAAGACCCTGGCGCAGATCGGACGGGCCGCCGTCGCGGTTCTGCGCTTCGACGGTAGGGCCGTGGACTATACCGCGCTCGGCACCGTGGCCGGGGCGGTTGTGCGCCCGCAGGAACTGACGGCGCTCGGCGGGCGCTGGGCGTTGATCGGCTTCAACCCGCTGGCTCCCGCGGCGGTGCATCTGCTGTGGGGACCGGGCGACCACGTCGTGCTCTACACCGGCGGATGCGCCCGGCTGCCCGCCCTGTTCATCCGCCGTGACCTGCGCATGGTCGAACCGACGCTGGCGGCGCTGGTCCTGCTGCGCGACGGCGCGGTGTGCGACGACGACCACACCGTCCTGGTGCTGCGCAACCGCGCCGATCGGGTGCCGGCGTCTGCCGCCTGACGAGTCCTAGCGGCCCCAGCCATGCGGGCCACCGGGGCGTTCCCATGCATGCGGGTCGCCGTTGTGGTCCCATCCCCGCCGGCGCCAGCCGCGGTCGCCCCAATCGCGATCTCTCCGGCCGCGGTCGTCGTCCCACGAGCGGTAGCGGTAGCCGGGCTGCACGATGACCGGCGGCGGCACCGCATAGACGGTGGGCGGCGGCGCCACCACTGGCCCGCCGTAGGCTGGATAATAGGGATCGTAGCCATCGTAGGCGACACAGCCGGACAGCGTGGCCGCACCCGCGGCCAGAAGCAGGGCGGTCAGCATCTTCGGCAGGATCGTCGGTCGGATGGTGCGCATGGCCTTGCTTCCTGTCTTGCGGAGGACCGGGATCGGTGAGGAAAGCGGTCATCGGTACAAACAGCCCAACCCGCCCGGCTATTCCATACCCCTTTGGCGTCACCCTGTCCGGAGCAGGTGAGGCGACGGATCGTCCATCGCGGTTTTGGATGGATGAAACAAGAACTATGAATTTCACATATCCGATTGGCACCGTCATCCTGTGTCCCGACTTCCTCCACAGCAAGAAGACGAGGCCATCATGAAAGCCATCGGCTACCGCAAGTCCCTGCCCGTCACCGATGCCGACGCGCTGATCGATGTCGAGATCGACCGCCCGACGCCCGCCGGCCGCGACCTGCTGGTCCGGGTGGAGGCGGTGTCGGTCAACCCGGTGGACACCAAGCTGCGCCGCAACGCCTCGCCGGCCGAGGGTGACCTGCGCGTCCTGGGCTTCGACGCCGCCGGCATCGTCGAGGCGGTCGGGCCGGACGTGACCCTGTTCCGCCCCGGCGACGCGGTGTTCTATGCCGGCGCCATCGACCGTCCCGGCACCAACAGCGAGTTTCATCTGGTCGACGAACGCATCGTCGGCGCCCGCCCGGCCAGCCTGAGCGTCGCCGAGGCCGCCGCCCTGCCGCTGACCGCCATCACCGCCTGGGAGATGCTGTTCGACCGGCTGGGGTTGCCGCGTGAGGGAGGTGACGGGAAATCGCTGCTGATCGTCGGCGGGGCCGGCGGCGTCGGCTCCATCGCCATCCAGCTGGCCCGCCGGCTGACCAAGGTCCGGGTGCTGGCCACCGCCTCGCGTCCGGAAACCGCCGACTGGGTGCGCGAGCTGGGCGCCCATGACGTGATCGACCACAGCCGGCCGATGGCGGAGCAGGTGAAGGCGCTGGGGCTGGCCGGCGTCGATTACATCTTCTCCACCAACGCGACCGACCGCCATTTCCAGGATCTGGTCGAGCTGGTGGCGCCGCAGGGCCATATCGGCCTGATCGACGATCCGGAGCCCATCGACGTCCGCCTGCTGAAGCGCAAGAGCGTCTCGCTCCATTGGGAGCTGATGTTCACCCGGTCGCTGTTCCAGACCGCCGACATGATCGCCCAGCACGAGCTGCTGACCGAGGTTTCGCGGCTGGTCGATGCCGGCACCCTGCGCACGACGCTGACGGAAACGCTGGGCCGCATCGACGCCGCCACCCTGCGCAAGGCCCATGCCCTGATCGAATCGGGCAAGGCCCGCGGCAAGCTGGTGCTGGAAGGCTTCTGACCGGAGTCCCCCCGCCGCTTCGGCCTGCCGCTTTACCCGGCCAGGGCGAGCGGCGGGCGGGCCGGGCGCATCGCCGCCAGGCTTTCCACGATGAAGCCGACCAGCGGTTCGGCGAGGCGGCGGTTGCGCGGCGTCTCGCCGAAGATCGCCATTTCGACATTGCCCAGCTCGGGCAGGCCGTCCTCCATCCCCAGCCGGCGCACGCCCTCGGGCACCGAGGATTCGCTGAGCACCGCCACCCCCAGCCCGGCGCGGACGGCGGCCTGGACCCCCATGACGCTGGCGCTGGTGTAGACCACCCGCCAGGACCGGCCGGTTTCGCCCAGCGCCGCCAGCCCGCGGTTGCGGAAGACGCAAGGGGCCGGCAGGGCACAGAAGGGCAGGGGGCCGTCGGCCGGGATTTCCAGACCGGGGGCGGCGATCCAGCGCATCGGCTCGGTCCAGATGGCGCGCCCGCGACTGTCGCCGGCATCGCGGCGCGAGATCACGAGGTCCAGCTCCCCGGTATCCAGCGCCGTGACCAGATCGCTGCACATTCCCACCCGCACGTCGATGTGCAGGCGCGGGTGCAGCTTGGCGAAGCGGCGCAGCACATGGGGCAGATGGTCGGACAGGAAATATTCGGCGACGCCCAGCCGCAATTCGCCCTCCGCCGCGGGTTCGGTGAAGCGGCGCACCGTCTCGTCGTTCAGGTCCAGCAGGCGGCGGGCATAGCCCATCAGCAGTTCGCCGTCATGGGTCAGCGCCAGCGACCGGCTGGTGCGCTCGAACACCCGGCGGCCGAGCATGTCCTCCAGCTTCTTGACCTTGACGCTGATCGCCGACTGGGTCCGGCCCAGCCGTTCGGCCGCCGCGGTGAATCCGCCGGCCTCCGCCACGGTGACGAAGGCGCGCAACGCGTCGATCTCCAGATCGGGCAGGGACATGGGGCATGCATTCCGGATAGTCATCGGTGGTGTCCATCCTATCGCGATTGTTCATGGATGGCGAGCGGCGCATCGGGGTGGCCTGTGGGACAAGCGGTGGCCGGGCCGTTGAAGCCGGGCGGGGGCGTTCTCATTGTCAGCCCCCGGGCCTTGCCGCCCGGATGCCTGACGATGCTTGAGGAGTGAGACGCCCGATGATCCGTTTTTCCGCGCCGGCCGGCAGAGTGACTCTTAAACCTCTGGTCTTTGCGCTCGCCGCTGCCGCCCTGCTCGCCGGCTGCCAGATGCCGGGCACCATGCCGCCGCCGCAACAGACCGCCGCCCTTCCGCCGCCGGCCGTGCCGAAGCCGCCGCCGGAAGCCCGCGGCATCTGGATCGTCGGCAGCCCGGCCCTGCGCGGCACCATCGATCAGGCGGCGGCCAAATATGACGGCGGTCCCGACACCAAGCCGCATCTGGACGCCCGTGGCACCGCCGCCGGCTTCCGCGCCTTCTGCGCCGGGGTCGGACTGGACCATCCCGACATGGTGGCGTCCGACCGCCCGATCAGTGCCGCCGAGTACAAGCGTTGCCGCACCGCCGGCATCACGCTGACCGAATATGATTTCGGGCCGAAGCGCTTCGTTTACGTCAAGGACTCGCACCGGATGGCGGTGCCCGGCGTCAACGACTTCGTCACCAGCTGGAGCCAGAGCGGCAAGCCGGTGAGCGCGCCGACGGCCGGGAGCTGAGCGGCGGACGGTTCACTGTCCTTCCGCTTCCAAAGGGCCGCTCTGCGAGCGGCCCTTTTCATCATTTCGAATTTCGGCTTTGGCTTCTTTGAAGCCGGCTGCCGGATTCAGGCCGTCAAGTTCGACCGCTGGCTCGACCTTCTGTTCATGCAGAAATTCCGGTAGGCGGCCTGCCGCCCCGGGAACGAAGGACTGCCCCGGCAGACTTGACGATTTTCCATCAATTCCATAATTTACAGTTATTCGCACCTGTCCATGGAGTGGTAAATGCCCCGGAGCTTCAACGTCTCCGCATCCTACCGTGCGACCGACTTGAACAAGGCAGGCGGAAAGATTCTCGATGCGGCGGCCACCAAAGGCGCCGTGGAAATCAACCGTCGCGGTCAGGAGTTCGTCCTCATGTTGAAGTCGGATCTGACCAGGATGCTCGACGATGCGCGCGAGGACCGTCCCCAGACTATAGAAGACATGCTGAGAGACTATGATCGGGAAAAGATCGCCAAATTGACCGCGGGCTTCATGACTGACCAACCCGTCGGGAAGGAGACCCTTTGACATGCCGAAGAGGGGCGACGACTTCTCCAGTGCCGGATATGTTCCCGCTCGTGGAGATGTCGTGCATCTCAACTGGACGCCTTCCGTCGGGCATGAGCAGGCGGGGCCGCATTACGGACTGGTTCTGTCGCAGGATGCGTACAACGTCGGCACTGGGCTGGTGATGGTGTCTCCGATCACCTCGAAATCAGGCAAGCTCAGCGGGTTCGAGTTGCCGGTAAGGGCAGGCCGTGTCAACGGCGTGGTGATTCTCTCCGAAATACGGACGCTGGATTACCAAGCCAGGAGCGTTCAGTACGAAGATCACGCATCCGAGGACGTGGTATCCGAAGCGATCCGCCGCATCAGGATCGTACTCTGATAAGTCTTGAGAGATTGACGTCTCACCCCGCCGCGAACAGCCCGCCCTCATCGGGGGCGTCGGCCGCGTCGTCGGCGTTGGGGTCGCCCAGCGCGGTTTCCCAGCCCAGGGCCGGCAGGGTGATGGCGCGGGTGTTGCCCAGGCCGCTGCGGCTGGTGATGAAGCCGCGCTGTTCCATGTAGGTCAGCAGGCGGCGGCCGCGTCCCTTCGACCGGCTGCCGCAGGCGCGCGCCACGTCGGCGTCGGACGGGCAGGGGGCGTGGTCCAGCGCGGCGCGGGCCAGCAGCAGGAAGACCGGCTGGATGTCCTCCGCCAGGGTGGCGGCGACCTCCGTCGCGCGCTGCCAGGCGGGATCGTCGCCGCTGCCGGCCCCGGCGCGGGCGGTCGCCAGACGGCGGCGGAAGGCGGGCAGGGCCAGCCGGTCGCCATCCACCCCGCGTCCCCGGCAGCGCACCAGGAAATCCTGGTACAGCACCGCCAGCGAGCGGTAGGGCGCCTCCGGATCGGCCAGCACCTCGGTCAGAACCTGATCGTATTGGGCCTCGCGCCCGGCGGCCTGTTCGGGGGTTTCCTCCGGCTCCAGGGGCAGCAGCGCCGGCTGTTCCGCGTCATCGTCGGGGGACGGCGGCGGGGCGGCGGGGCGGCCGCGGGCCAGCTGCGCCATCAGGTCGGCACTGGCCGAGGTGGAGGGGCGGCGGACGTAGCGCGGCGGCTCCGGCCCGGTGGTGGTGAAGATCAGGTCGCGGGCATCCGCAACCGGGGTGGCGGGGGGCGGCATCAGGGTCGGGCTGCCGGTGCGGCCCTGGGTCTCCACCGCGCCGATGCGCAGCGGCAGCGGCCGGCGCGACAGAGCGGGTCCCAGCGCGATGAAATGGCCGCGCTCCAGGTCGCGGAACATCTCCGCCTGCCGGCGCTCCATGCCCAGCAGGTCGGCGGCGCGCGCCATGTCGATGTCGAGGAAGGTGCGGCCCATCAGGAAGTTGGACGCCTCGGCGGCGACGTTCTTCGCCAGCTTGGCCAAACGCTGGGTGGCGATCACCCCGGCCAGCCCGCGCTTGCGCCCGCGGCACATCAGGTTGGTCATGGCGCCGAGCGAAACCTTGCGCGCCTCGTCCGACACCTCGCCGGCGGCAGAGGGGGCGAACAGCTGAGCCTCGTCCACCACCACCAGCATCGGATACCAGAAGTCGCGGTCGGCATCGAACAGCCCGCCCAGGAAGGCGGCGGCGTGGCGCATCTGCATTTCCGCGTCCAGCCCCTCCAGGTTCAGGACGACGGAGACGCGGTGCTGGCGCACGCGGGCGGCGACCGACTGCAGCGCCGCCTCGCTGTGCTCGTCGGCCTCGACCACCACATGGCCGAAGCGTTCGGCCAGCGTGACGAAGTCGCCCTCCGGGTCGATCACCGCCTGCTGCACCCATTGGGCGCTCTGTTCTATCAGCCGGCGCAGCAGGTGCGACTTGCCGGAGCCGGAATTGCCCTGGACCAGCAGACGGGTCGCCAGCAACTCCTCCAGGTCGAGCGTCGCGGCGCTGCCCGCGTTCGTCGCCCCCATGTCGATGCCGACCTTCATGCCGCTCGCCTCCCACTCACCCGAACCGCCCTCATGATTGGCGGGGCCTTCCTATAGCGCAGGCGGGCGCGGCGATACGAGGATTCGATTCGGGACGGGCGGGCCGCGGAGGGGGAACCACTCTCCGGCCGATTGAGCGGCAACGGCCCGGATGAGCGCTCCGGTGGTGGGGTGGGTCTTGCGGCGGAGGGCGGTTTGACCATATTGTTGCGGACAGGAGGGTGCGGCGGCTACCGCACCCCCCGTCCGGTCCGGTTACTTCAGCAGATCGAGGATCGCCTTGATCAGCTGAAGCACCAGGACCAGGAGGACGAGTGCTTTTTCCACTCTGTGCTCCCAGGTAGGTGGGACGCGGGCGGTGGCCATTCCGCCGCCCGGTTCCCACCACTGCATGCATAGCGATGCACGGTGGTGCGAGCAACGCGCATTCTACCGCACCGTGTGCATAATCGATCCGTGATCAACCAGATTTCAGGTCCTGCCCGTTCCGCCGCGTCTGCGGCGGGAGAGTGTGTTGCGCAACAACGTGACGCTGCGGTCATGAAACCGCAAACAAGCTCTGTTACAAGCGGATGCTGATCTCATGCCGGATCGGCGCTGGCGGACCGAGCGATGACTGTGCTGACCACGACTATAGCCGGGGCCACTGCCGGGGCGAAAACCGGGCGGACGGCAATCGATGCCTCCGGGTCCTATGGCGCGACCTGGACCGCCGTCCGCTCCGCCGACGGTGCCGCCGCGGCGTTCGATTGGGCATCGGCGGTCGGGCACTTGCGCTACGCCTTCCAACCCATCGTCCAGCTGCGGTCCGGCCGCTGCCACGGCTATGAGGCGCTGCTGCGCGGGTTCGAGCGCACCGGCTTCGCCAATGCTGGCGAGCTGCTGGACGCGGCCGAGGCCGCCGGGCTGCTGGCGACGGTGGAGACGGCGCTTCATGCCAAGGCGGTCGCCGCCTACCGCGCGCTGTCGGGGTGGAGCGAGGCGAAGCTTTTCCTGAACCTGGACGCCCGGCTGATCGGCCGGCCCGACTCGCCCTGGCTCGCCCGCGATCCGGCGGCCTCGCGCAACAGCGGCATCGTGCTGGAACTGTCGGAAAGCCGGCCGGTGCCCAGCGGCGTCGCTGTGGACGCGGCGGTGGACCGTTACCGCCAGAGCGGGGTCGGCATCGCCATCGACGATTTCGGCGTCGGCCATTCCGGCCTGCGCACGTTGTACGAGGCGCGGCCGGATTACGTGAAGATCGACCGCTTCTTCATCGCCGGCATCGACGCGGATTCACGCAAGCGGGCGCTGGTGGCGGCGCTGGCCGGCCATGCCCATGCGCTGGGCATCCAGATCGTGGCGGAGGGTGTGGAGACCGCGACCGAGTTCTACACCTGCCGCGATCTCGGCTGCGACTTCGCGCAAGGCTTCCTGATCGCCCGGCCGCGGGTGGATCTGACCGGGCTGCCCAACCGCTATGCGATGGTGGAGGACCTCAACCGCCAGGACCGCCGCCAGCCCAGCGAGTCGCACCGCCGCCTGTCGGAGGTGATCGAACGGCTGCCGCCGCTGCGGGGCGACGCGCGCAAGACCGAGCTGCTGGATTATTTCCGCCGCGACGGCAGCGCGCCCATCGCCCCCATCGTCGACGAGCATGACCGGCCGCTCGGCCTGATCCGCGAGCGCGACCTGAAGCGCTACGTCTACTCGCGCTTCGGCGGAGAGTTGCTGCGCAACCGCGGCCTGGGCGACCGGCTGGACGATCTGGTCATCCGTTCGCCGGTCTGCGACATCTCCACCCCGCTGGACCGGGTGATCGAGGCCTTCTCCACCGAATCCGCCGCCGACGGGATCGTGATCGTGGAGGGCGGCGCCTATGCCGGCGTGCTGTCGAGCGGCGCCCTGCTGCGGCTGGTGCATGAGCGCAACCTGGCGATGGCGACCGACCAGAACCCGCTGACGCGCCTGCCCGGCAACGCGGCAATCCTGCGCCACATCGAAGGGGCGCTGGCCGATGGGGGCCGCGGCCATGTGCTGGCCTATCTGGATTTCGACAACTTCAAACCATTCAACGATAATTTCGGCTTCCGCCAGGGCGACCGCGCCATCCTGATGTTCAGCGAGCGGCTGAAGGCCTGGGCCGGCAGCGCCGGGGCCGCCATCGACGCCGACGCCTTCGCCGGCCATATCGGCGGCGACGACTTCTTCCTGGGCGTCAGTGGCGGCGAGGAGGAAGAGGTGCTGGCCCGGCTGGTGGAACTGCTGGCGCTGTTCCGCTCCGACGCCGAAAGCCTGTACGACGCCGAAACACGGGTCAGCGGCGGGTTCCTGGCCAAGGATCGCTATGGCGCGGTGCGGCGTTTCCCGCTACTGGCAGCCAGCGGCGTGGCCGTGGTGATCCCGCCGGGCTGCAGTCAACTGACCCCCGACGCCGTCAACGCCGCCATCGCCGACCACAAGGCCGCCGCCAAGGGAGCGGACGACAAGCTGTGCGTGGTGCGGCTGGGGTGAGCGCCTGTATCTTTCTTGCGACGATTATCGGCCGTCATCCCCGCGAAGGCGGGGATCCAGAATTTCCAGTGCAAGTACTTATAAAGTTTGGATTCCCGCCTTCGCGGGAATGACGGCTGACAGAAGCGCATGATGTGTGGCGCTTATTTTAGCGCTCAACTCCTGAGCGACGGCGTCCTAGACCGATGGTGATGCAGATGAGCGACCGCGAAACCTTCACCGACGAGCAACTCGCCGCCATGAGGCACCCGCCCCTGGCGAAGCGGGTTCGTCGTTCGACCGGCCTGTCGCAGGAGGCCTTCGCCGAGCGCTTCGGCATTCCGCTGCGCACGCTCCAGGAATGGGAGCAAGGGCGGCGGGAGCCGGATGCCGCCGTCGCATCCTATCTGCGCGTCATCGAAAAGCAGCCCGACATGGTCGCCCAGGTTCTCGCGGCCGAGTGATCGCAAAGCGGTGTGACGCGGTTGTCCCCTCACGCATAATCCCGGAAGCTCTCCGCCGTCGCGCGGTCGTAGCCCAGGCTGGCGCGCAGGAGTTGCAGCGTGTAGGGCTCGCGCGCCGCACCCCGGCGCAACTCCTCGACGCTCATCTCCTCGACCAGACGGCCGCGGTTCATCACCGCCAGCCGGTCGCACAGGTTGGCGACGACGGCGAGGTTGTGGGTGACCAGCACCATGGTCAGGCCATGCTCCGCCCGAAGCCGGCGCAGCAGGTTCAGGATCTCCGCCTGCACCGACACGTCGAGCGCCGAGGTCGGCTCGTCCAGCAGCAGGACGCGCGGCTCCAGCACCAGGGCGCGGGCGATGGCGACGCGCTGGCGCTGGCCCCCCGACAGCTGGTGCGGATAGCGGAAGCGGAAGGAAGGGCCCAGCCCGACATCGCGCAACACCCGGTCGATGCGGGCGTCGGCATCGCCCAGCCCATGGATGGCGATCGGTTCGGCCAGGATGCGGTCCACGGTGTGGCGCGGGTGCAGCGAGCCGTAGGGGTCCTGGAACACCATCTGGCAGAGCTTGTAGAAGCCCTTTTGCCGCTTCGGTCCCTGATCGATGCCGGCGACGGCGATGCGGCCGGTCCAGTCGTCGTTCAGGCCGCTGACCGCGCGCAGGACGGTCGATTTGCCGGAGCCGGACTCGCCGACGAGGCCGAAGCTCTCCCCCTCCCGCACCGACAGGGTGACGCCGTCCACAGCGGTGACGGCATCGGCGCCATCGCCGAAACTGACCCGCAAATCTTGGATGTCGATCATCATCCTTACGCCTCCAACCAGGCGGGGTCGCGGCTCAGCACCGGCAGGTCGCCCGGCGGCTCGTCGATCTTCGGCAGGCTGGCCAGCAGGCCGCGGGTGTAGGGGTGCTGGGCGGCATGCAGCTCCGACGCGCGGCAGCTCTCCACCACCCGGCCGGCATACATGATGAGGATGCGGTCGCAGAAGGAGGCGACGAGGTTCAGGTCGTGGCTGACGAAGATCATGCCCATGCCGCGTTGCGAACAGAGGTCGTCGAGGATCGCCAGCACCTGCATCTGCACGGTGACGTCGAGCGCCGAGGTCGGCTCGTCGGCGATCAGCAGGTCGGGGTCGGGGATCAGCATCATCGCGATCATGATGCGCTGGCCCATGCCGCCCGACACCTCGTGCGGGTAGCGGTCATAGACCCGCTCCGGATCGCGGATGCGCACGGCGGCCAGCATCTCCAACGCGCGGCGCCGGGCCTCGGCGGCGCCGGCCTTGCTGTGGACGCGGTAGGCCTCGGCGATCTGGCGGCCGACGGTCATCACCGGGTTCAGCGAATATTTCGGGTCCTGCATCACCATGGCGATGCGCCGGCCGCGGATGTCGCGCATGCGCCTGGACGAGGCCGTCAGCAGATCCTCGCCGTTGAAGGCCAGCCGGTCGGCGGTGACCCGGCCCGGCGGCGGGACGAGGCGCAGGATGGAGCGGCCGGTCATCGACTTGCCGGATCCCGATTCGCCGACGATGCCCAGCTTCTCCCGGCCCAGCGTGAAGGAGACGCCGCGCACCGCCTCGGCCATGCCGGTGCGGGTAGGGAAGGCGACGCGGAGGTTGGAGACTTCGAGCAGGGGGGTATTGTCTGCCATCTTTTGGTTGGTCATCGTCAGTCCCCCTTCGGGTCCAGCACGTCGCGCAAGCCATCGCCCAGCAGGTTGAAGCCCAGGCTGACGATGAAGATGGCGAGACCGGGCATGGCGGCGACCCACCATTGCTCCAGCACATATTGCCGGCCGCTGGCGATCATCGCCCCCCATTCCGGCAGCGGCGGCTGGGCGCCGAGGCCGAGGAAGCCCAGCCCGGCGGCGGTCAGGATCACGCCGGCCATGTCCAGCGTCGTCCGCACGATCAGCGAGGCGATGCACAGCGGCATGATGTGGCCGAGGATGATGCGCAGGCTGGACGCGCCCTGCAGCCGGGCGGCGCTGATGAAGTCGGCGCGGCGGACGGTCAGCGTCTCCGCCCGCGCGATGCGGGCATAGGGCGGCCAGGAGGTGATGGCGATGGCGATCACCGCGTTCTCGATGCCGGGACCGAGCGCGGCGACGAAGGCCAGCGCCAAGATCAGCTTGGGGAAGGCCAGCGCGATGTCGGTGATGCGCATCAGCACGGTGTCGACCCAGCCGCCGAAATAGCCGGCGACGGTGCCGATGATCAGACCGGCCAGCGGCGCCGTCGCCGCCACCAGCGCCACGATCATCAGCGTCAGCCGCGCGCCATGGATCAGGCGCGAGAGGATGTCGCGGCCGAAGGCGTCGGTGCCCAGCCAATGGGCCGTACTCGGCGGCATCAGCCGGTTGTCCAGATTCTGGGCATAGGGATGGTAGGGCGCCAGCACCGGGGCCAGCGCCGCGACGACGACCAGCGCCAGCACGATCAGCAGCCCGGCGACGGCCAGTCGGTTGCGGCGGAAGCCGGTCCAGCCGGCCCAGGCGCGGCCCAGCCGTGCCTGCGCGCGGGACCGCGGCGTGTCGGTGGAAAGCCACTCCCGCCAGCCGGCGGATCGGGGGTCGGTGCGTACGGTCATCGGGCACGCGGATCCAGAAGGCGATAGAGCAGGTCGGACAGCAGGTTCAGCGCGATGAAGACCGCGCCGACCACCAGCGTCCCGCCCAGCACCGCGTTCATGTCGGCGCTGAGCAGCGAATTGGTGATGTAGAGGCCAAGTCCCGGCCAGGCGAACACCGTCTCGGTCAGCACCGACCCTTCCAGCAGGCTGGCATAGGACAGGGCGATGACGGTGATCAGCGGCACCGCGATGTTGCGCAGCGCATGGCCCCAGACCACACGGGTCTCCGACAGGCCCTTCACCCGGGCGGTGGTGATGTATTCCTGGCGAAGCTGGTCCAGCATGAAGCCGCGCGTCATCCGCGCGATGTAGGCAACGCTGTAGAGCCCGAGGATGGCCGACGGCAGAACCAGATGATGAACGGCGTTCCAAAAGATCTCGCTCTCGCCGGCCAGCAGGGCGTCGACGGTGACGAGGCCGGTCACCGGATCGATCATGCCCTCATAGAAGACATCGACCCGCCCCGGTCCCGGCACCCAGTCCAGCTTGGCGTAGAACAGCAGCAGCGCCATCAGCCCCAGCCAGAAGATCGGCACCGAATGGCCGATCAGGCCGAGCAGCCGGATGGCGTGGTCGGGCCAGCGCCCGCGATTGGTGGCGGCGAACACGCCCGCCGGCACGCCCAGCAGCGCGCCGAGCACGACGGCGACCGTCGCCAGCTCCAGCGTCGCCGGGAAGACGCGCAGCACGTCCTCCAGCACCGGGCGGGAGGTCAGCACCGAGGTGCCGAGGTCGCCCTGCAGCACATCGCCGACATAGTGGAGGAACTGCTGCCACAGCGGCAGGTCGAGGCCCAGCTGCGTGCGCATCTGCGCATAGCTTTCGGCGCTGGCGCGGTCGCCGAGCGCGGACAGCACCGGGTCGATCGGCACGACGCGGCCGATCAGAAACGTGACCAGCAGCAGGCCCAGCAGGGTGGCGGCGACCGTGACCAGCAGGGTCAGGCCGCGTTTCAGCGTAGGCAAGTGGACTCCCTCGCGATTGGACGCGCTAAGGAATCACAGTCGGGGCTTTGTGCAAAGCCCGTCAAGGGCATAGGGGGGTAATCTCCCTCTCCCGCCCCGGGAGAGGGAAGGGGCCCATGCGAAGCATGGGAAGGGTGAGGGGTGATCCAAGGAACCATGCGGTTCAGGACCTTTGCCTTTCCCCTCACTCTCCCCACTTCGTGGGTCCCCTCCCTCTCCCGGGACGGGAGAGGGCTTTTTCAGCTCACCACGTCCCCGCCGGGCTCGGATCGCCATGGGCGCCGGCGGCCGGTTCGTGGTGGGCGAGCCAGCGTTCGGCCTCCAGCGCGGCCATGCAGCCCATGCCGGCGGCGGTGACGGCCTGACGATAGACCTTGTCCTTCACGTCGCCGGCGGCGAAGACGCCCGCGATGTCGGTGGCGGTCGAATCGGGGGCAGTGACGATGTAGCCCGACTCGTCCATCTTCACCTTGCCCTTGAAGATGCCGGTCGCCGGCTCGTGGCCGATGGCGACGAAGACGCCGGCCACCGGGATCACGCGCTCCTCGCCCGACTTGACGTTCTTCACGCGGACGCCGGTGACGGCGCGCGGGTTGCCCAAGGTGCCGTCGCCCTCGCCGACGATCTCCTCCACCGTGCTGTCCCACACCACCTCGATCTTCGGGTGGCGGAACAGGCGGTCCTGCATGATGCGTTCGGCGCGGAAGCTGTCGCGGCGGTGGATGACCGTCACCTTGGTGGCGTGGTTGGTCAGGTACAGCGCCTCCTCCACCGCGGAGTTGCCGCCGCCGATCACCGCGACCTCCTTGCCGCGGAAGAAGAAGCCGTCGCAGGTGGCGCAGGCCGACACGCCGAAGCCGCGATAGATCTCCTCGGTCGAGATGCCGAGCCAGCGCGCCTGGGCGCCGGTGGCGATGATGACGCTGTCGGCGGTGTAGGTGTCGCCGCTGTCGCCCTTGCAGACGAAGGGACGCCGGCTGAAGTCGACGTCGGTGATCAGGTCGAACACCATCTTGGTGCCGACATGCTCCGCCTGCTTCTGCATCTGCTCCATCAGCCAGGGGCCCTGGATCGGATCGGCGAAGCCGGGGTAATTCTCCACATCGGTGGTGATCATCAGCTGGCCGCCCGGCTGCATGCCCTGGACCATCAGCGGTTCCAGATTGGCGCGCGCGGCATAGATGGCGGCGGTGTAGCCGGCCGGGCCGGCGCCGATGATGAGGACCTTGGTGTGGTGCGTGGTGGCCATGGGTCTGATCCCGCTCTGTATCGGCAAATGACGTGGTGCGTTTTTGGAACGGCTCTAGAAACCGAACATATGGTCGAGGCTGAAGGCGCTGTCACCGGCAGCAAGGCAGCCATGGTAGCCGAACAGGCGGCAGGTGGTGTCGCGGATCAGCACATAGGCATGCTCGCCCGCCGCCAACCGTTCCGCTTCGGTAAACATCTCGTGATAGCGCCAGAAACGCGAGCCGCCGCAGGGGATCGCCAGCCGCTTGCGCGCCACTTCGACGCCGTCGCGCCGCACCAGGATCAGGCTGGTGTCGGACGTGGCATGCCACTGGGTCGAGGCAGGGTAGACGAGGTGGCAGAGCGTGTCCCACGGGTCGGTGCCCAGCCGCAGGAACAGGCGGGTCGACAGGCCCGGCGGACGGCCATGGTAGCTCTGCGGCTCGTCGCGATAGACCATCGCCATGTTGAACATGTGGCTGCCGAAGCTGGTCTCCGCCACATGGCCGGTCGTTACGTCCTCGTAACGGACCAGCGCGTGCAGCCAGCCGTCGGCCATCGTTCCGGCCTCGAAATCATAGACGAGTTCGACATGGCCCCAACCGTCGACGACGCTTTTGTCGGCGACCAGCCCGGTCACGTCCAGCGCCACGCTGTCGGAGCGCTTCAGGTTGCCGAAGCGGTGTTCGGCGATCTCGGCGCCGTTGCGGTCGTAGACCACCGCCTTCACCGGCAACTCGGTCTGCGCCGTGCTCATCGGCGTCGGCAGCAGGGTGGTGCGCCAGCGGCCCATCGGCAGAAGCGGCGCCGGCAGGATGTGGCCCTTGCCGACCACGCCCTTGTCGATGGCACCGCCGGTCAGTTGCGGCAACTTGGGGTCGGGCTTCAGGTCGGTGCGCTCGACATTGGCATGGGCCATGCGGCGGCGACCGTCGGCGGCGACGATCTCGTAGCGCGGGCGGACGAAATGCTTGCCGGCCTGCACCTCGAACTGCTGCGGCCAGCGCGCCTCGGGGAACAGGTCGGCGACGTCCAGTTCGACGGTGGCGAAGGCCGGGACCGGCTGGTCGAGCCTGCGGATGTCGGCCGAGCCCATCAGGTTCAGGCCGACGGCGCCGGCCGGGATCGGCGTCGGGTGGCTGTTCTGGATCCACAGGGTCACCCGCTCGCCCTCGCGCGGGGCGGGCAGGCCGGCATAGAGGTCGGCCGGCCACGCATTGGCGTCGTGGGTGCAGGACAGCACCGTCTCGTCGTCGCCATAGGTGTCGAGCGCGTATTTGACCACGTCATGCCCTGCGGCGCCGATGACATGCAGGAACAGCGAGCCGCAGAAGTCGGACAGCTTGAAGCGCTCGCGCACCTGACGGCTGTCGATCACCACGGTGCCGTCGGTCGGTGGCATCGGCTCCGTCCAGTCGGCGATGGGGCGGCCCTCGCCGTCGAACAGACAGGCCCACAGCCGGGTGCCCTTGGCGCCATAGCGCGGCCAGTAATTGGCCGACACCACGCGGGTGTGGTGGCCGGCGCCGTCGCGGAACCAGGCGAAGTTGGTCGCCCAGTTGAACTTCGACAGATAGTGGCCGGGATCGTTCAGCATGTCCTCCGGCACGCGCATGGCGTCGAGCGAGACGACGCCGGCCTGCTTCGGGATCAGATGCGCGATGTGGCCTTCCAGCCGTTGGGAGTCGAAGGCGACGATGAAGACGGTGCGGGCGCCGCTGGACGGCAGGTCGGTGACCGGGCGGGCGGCATGGCCGAACACCTCGCGGCCCACCTGTTCCACGTCCTGGACATAGATGCCGCCGATGTCGATCGACGACAGGTCATAGAACTCCGCCAGCCCCGACAGCAGGCCCAGCGGGTCATAGACCGCAACCGGGCCGAAGGAGGCCAGCCGCGCGATCAGGATCGCGGCCTTGGGCGCCGCCAGCGGGTGGCCCACCGCCTTGAAGAAGCTGGAGCCGCCGGTGACGTTGGAAAAGGTCTCGATCCGAAGGGGCATGAGGACACACACGCGCGATAGCAATGCCAGGGCGTCGGTTATAGCCCCTTCGGCCGGGCGGGCGACAGTGATTTGCGGACGGACGCGTTTTGTCCGTCGGTGCCGACGCCCACCCACAAGAACCCCCTTGTCGAAGAGCGGGTTTCGATATATCTAAGTTTTCGTTATATCGAAACTGCATCTAGAGAGGGTTCCATGTTTCGGCATCTGTTTCACGGCCACGGCCGCCGCTTCTCCCGTCCGGACTTCGACGACGAGATGGGGGAGGGACGGGGGGAAGGCCGCGGCCGGCACGGGCGCCACGGCCATCGCGGCGGCTGGGAAGGCTGGGGTGGCCACGGCAAGGGTGGGCGCGGGGAGCGGCGCATCTTCGACCATGGCGATTTGCGCCTGGTCCTGCTGTGGCTGATCGCGGAGAAGCCGCGCTCCGGCTATGACCTGATCAAGACGATCGAGGAGATGGTCGGCGGTGCCTACAGCCCCAGCCCCGGCGTCGTCTATCCGACGCTGACCCTGCTGGAGGAGCAGGGCCACATCCGAGTCGGCGCCACCGAGGGCAACAAGAAGCTCTACGAGATCACGGAGGAGGGCACGGCGGCGCTGGCGGCGGCGGCGCAGACGGTGGCGGCGGTGCGCGAGCGCATCGCCCATGCGAAGGCCTGCCGCCAGCGTGAATCGTCGCCGCAGATCGTCCGCGCCGTCGAGAACTTCAAGATGGCCCTGCGGATGCGCCTGTCGCGCGGCGACCTGACGACGGAGCAGACCCAGGCCATCGCCGACATCATCGACAACGCCGCCCGCAGCGTCGAACGCATCTGACCAAGCAGGAGACAATGACCATGGCCGCATCGACCGCGCGCATCGCGACGCCGAACGGGCGCCGCTACATGACCCAGCTGTGCAAGCATTGGGCGCACAAGTTCGAGGTCGTTTATGACGAGACCCAGGGACTCGTCCCCTTCAGCCCCGACAGCCGCTGCCGCATGGCGGCCGACGATGCGGGGCTGACCCTGACTCTGGAGGTGGCGGACGCCGGGCAGATGGAGCGCATGCAGGGGGTGGTGATCGACCACCTGAAACGCTTCGCCTTCCGTGAGGATCTGGGCGAGGTGACTTGGGGCCTGGTGGAGTGAATGTGGGGTGAGGGCGCATTTTCCCGAATCTGTCTGCGACAAATCC
The DNA here is from genome assembly GCF_051124815.1 of Azospirillum sp. B2RO_4. NCBI lineage: Bacteria > Pseudomonadati > Pseudomonadota > Alphaproteobacteria > Rhodospirillales > Azospirillaceae > Azospirillum > Azospirillum sp. B2RO_4. Next base: position 231,828 of record NZ_CP118485.1, read on the forward strand.
TGTTGAGAATTACCGCGCCAGCGGTGTAAAACGGTTCTTAACCAACAGGCGGGAATGGGAGAGAAGGCGGTTTTCCACCGCCGGGCCGCCCATGGACAGATCACCGGGAGTCGTTCGTGATGCTCCGCATCTCCAAGAAGCTGATGTTCGCCATCGAGGCGGTCCTCGACATCGCCTACAACGCGGGCACCGAGCCGGTGCAGTCGGGGGAGATCACCCGGCGCCAGGGCATTCCGAAGCGGTATCTGGAACAGGTGCTGCAGCAGCTGGTGCGCGAAGGCGTGCTGGCCGGCGTGCGGGGGCCGCGCGGCGGTTACCGGCTGGCGCGCGAGCGGCGGCGGATCACGCTGGGCGAGATCGTCAAGGTCGTCCGCGCGATGGAGACCGCCACCGACCCGATCGAGGAGCCGGCCGGTTCCGTGCTGGGCCATCAGGTGGTGCGCCCGCTGTGGGGCGAACTGCAGGAAGAATGCATGGTGAAGCTCGACACCATCACCATCGAGGATCTGTGCATGCGCGCCCGCCGCGCCGGTGTGGAGAGCGAAACCGAGGACCGGATCGACTTCACCATCTGATGCGGTCGGGCTGATGCGGTCGGACTGGGCTGGTGCGGATGGCCTGGGGACCCCACTTGCCATTTGCCCCACTTGCCATTTGACAGCGTGCCGAGGCTGGATAATGCTCCGCCCGGGGTGTTGAACTCACTTATAACACAAATCTCAGAGGTGGAATCATGGCTGCACCGGAATTCCGCGGCAAGATCTACGACAGCATCCTCGATACGATCGGCGCCACGCCGCTGGTGCGCCTCGACCGTCTCGCCGCCGAGGCGGGGGTGAAGGCCCAGATCATCGGAAAGCTGGAGTTCTTCAACCCGCTGGCCAGCGTCAAGGACCGCATCGGCCGCGCCATGATCGAGGCCGCCGAGGCCGCCGGCACCATCGCCCCCGGCCGCACGACGCTGGTCGAGCCCACCTCCGGCAACACCGGCATCGCGCTGGCCTTCGTCGCCGCCGCCAAGGGTTACAAGCTGATCCTGACCATGCCGGAAAGCATGTCGGTGGAGCGGCGCAAGATGCTGAAGCTGCTGGGCGCCGAGCTGGTGCTGACCCCGGCGGCGGAGGGCATGAAGGGCGCCATCCGCAAGGCGGAGGAGATCCTGGCCGCCGACCCGAACGCCTATCTGCTGCAGCAGTTCAAGAACACCGCCAACCCGGCCGTCCACCGCGCCACCACGGCGGAGGAGATCTGGAAGGACACCGACGGTCAGGTCGATTTCCTGATCTCCGGAGTCGGCACCGGCGGCACGCTGACCGGCACCGCCGAGGTCATCAAGGCGCGCAAGCCCTCCTTCAAGGCGGTGGCGGTGGAGCCGGAGGACAGCCCCGTCCTGTCCGGCGGCATGCCCGGTCCGCACAAGATCCAGGGCATCGGCGCCGGCTTCGTCCCCGACATCCTGAAGAAGGAGCTGATCGACGAGGTGGTGCGCATCTCCAACCAGCGCGCCTTCGAGACCGCCCGCAGCGTCGCCCGCCTGGAAGGCGTGCCGGTCGGCATCTCGTCCGGCGCGGCGCTGGCCGCGGCGCTGGAGATCGGCGCCCGGGCGGAGAATGCCGGCAAGCAGATCGTCGTGATCCTGCCGTCCTTCGCCGAACGCTACCTGTCGACCGCGCTGTTCGAAGGTCTGGAGTAAGACCGTACCGATGCGGGTGGGGGCGACCCTTGCCCCCGCTTCGCAGCGTCGGTTCGCAGCTTGGCGGCGAAATTCCGGCCCGAAATTTGACGGAATTTGCTCTTTGGGCTAATCTTCCCGGCAACCGCACCGCCATTTCCGTCCGTGCCGCCGCCGGGGAGTGACCGCCATGACGGATATTACCGCCGCCACCTATGTTCCGAACCTGTCGAGCAGCGCCTTCTCCCAGTTCAAGGGGAAGACGACCAAGATCGGCAACGACGGGGCCAACGCCGACAGCCAGACCTTCACGGTCAGCAAGGCCGGCGAGTTCAATTTCAAGATCAACAACACCTTCACCAACGTCGAGATCCGCAACGACCGCAACGAGGTGGTGAGCACCATCAAGTCGCAGGAATCGGCAGCGGACGCCACGGCGCGGCTGGGGCCCGGCACCTACACCGCGACCTTCTCGCAGGCCAACCGGGCGGCCGGCGTGCGCGATTATTCGATGGACGTCACCGAACGGCAGAATGTCCTGGTAACGGCCGGCGGCGCGACGCTGAAAGGCACCGCTCAGCCGCCGGAAAATGGCGACACCGGCGTTCAGAAGCACACCTTCAACGTCGTGCAGGGCGGCACCTTCACCGCCGACATCTCGCTTCCCAACACACGCTGGGCGATGATGGACAAGGACGGCAAGGTGGTGGCCGCCAGCGACTCGGGCAAGACCGATACCAATCAGAACTTCCTGCAGAAGCCGACCTACAAGCTGGAACCCGGCCAATATTCGATGGTGATCGTGCCGCCGTCCAGCCTGAAGACCCCGACGGATTTCCGGCTGGGCTTCGTGCCGCGCAATCCCGACCTGACCGACAGCGGCACGACCCAGGAAAGCGCCATCCAGAAGACGCTGCGCGAGCGGCAGGACCGGCTGCGCCAGTGGGCGTCGGAAGCGAAGCCCACCACCTCGACCAAAGCCTGACCGGCAACACTGCCGGCTTGCGGAAAACGCGGCATCGAATGTTGCTGCAACGGCCCGTCCTTGCGCTATGCTGCGGGCCATGGACTTCACGGATACCCAGCTTCACCGCTATTCCCGCCACATCGTGCTGCCGGAAGTCGGCGGCATCGGCCAGGAAAAGCTGTTGCGTTCCAAGGTGCTGGTCGTCGGTGCCGGCGGCCTGGGCGCGCCCCTGCTGCTCTATCTGGCGGCGGCCGGCGTCGGCACCATCGGCATCGTCGACGACGACACCGTCGACCTGTCGAACCTGCAACGGCAGGTCATCCACGACGAATCGTCGCTCGGCCTGCCGAAGGTGGAGAGCGCCGCAGCCCGCATCCGGGCGCTGAACCCGGATGTCCGGGTGGAGACGCACCGCAGCCGGATCAGCCGCGACAATGCGATGGACCTGATTGCCGGCTATGATCTGGTCGCCGACGGGTCGGACAATTTCGCCACGCGCTTCCTGCTGAACGACGCCTGTTATCTCGCCGGCAAGACGCTGGTGTCGGCGGCGATCCTGCGCTTCGACGGGCAGCTGACCACCTTCAAGGCGCATCTGGGCGCGCCGCACCCCTGCTATCGCTGCCTGTTCCCCGAACCGCCGCCGCGCGGCGCGGTGCCGTCCTGCTCGGAAGGCGGGGTGCTGGGGGCGCTGGCCGGCTCCGTCGGCTCGCTGCAGGCGACGGAGGTGCTGAAGGAGCTGCTGGGGCTGGGCGAGAGCCTGTCGGGCAGCCTGCTGATGATGGACACGCTCTATGCGTCCTATCAGCGCATCTCCATCAAGCGGGATCCCGACTGCGCTCTTTGCGGCGATCATCCGACGATCCACGACCTCTCCGCCCATTGACGGGCGCCGCGGCAAAGACGGGAGGCGGCCGATCATGTCCACCACCATATCCGCATCCGCAACCACTGCCGGCGGCACGTCGGCCCTGTCGATCGTGCTGTTCGCCGGCGGCTTCGACCGCGTCCATTACGCGCTGGTGATGGCCAGCGCCGCCGCGGCCACCAACCGCAAGGTCACGCTGTTCTTCACCGGCCGCGCCCTGCGCGCCCTGGTGCATGAGCGGGAGCCGGGCGTGCTGGGCTGGCACGACCTGGATCCGGCCGACGACGGCAGCACGCCGGTGGCGCGCGACCGCTATTTCGCCACCCACGGCCTCGCCACCTTCGAGGAGCTGCTGGAAGCCTGCGTCGCCATGGGCGTCACCGTGATGGCCTGCGAGATGGGGTTGCGGGCGCTGGGGCTGCCGCCGGGCGTCTCGCTGCGTGCGGACGTCCCGGTCGCCACCGGCGGCGTCGTCACCTTCCTGAATGAGGCGCCGGCCGGCGGCGCCATGCTGTTCGTCTGAAACTTCTGGAACGGGCATGAGCGACAACCGCGAGATCCTCGACCTCGCCAACCGGTTCGAGTCGATCGCCACCGACGGGTTCGAGGGGCGTCCCTACCGGCCGGCGCTGGCCGAGCTTGCCACCCGCGTGCGGGAGCGGCCGGGCATGGCTCCGCGCGTCGCCCATGCGCTGGGGATCATGATCCAACTGATCGGCGAGAGCGATCCCGAGGGGCGGTTCGCCGCCAAGATCGCCATCCTGCGCGAGGCGGTGGGGCTGCTGAGCGACGCCTGAGGCCGGCGTCTGAGCTGAGCGCAGGGCAGCCATGCGTCACGCTGGAGACATGCGCCCCGTCATGGGGGTGAAGACACTCCAGATGAGGATGAACACCATGGCTTTCCGTTTCACCGTCGCCACCGAGACCCCGTCCCTGTACGCCACGCTGTTCGCCACCGCCAAGGCCATCCGCGGCAGCGGCCTGCCGACCGGGCTGGTCCACCTGATCGACCTGCGCGTGTCGCAGATCAACGGCTGCGCCTATTGCATCGACCTGCATACCAAGGAGGCCCGCCACGACGGCCAGGCGGACGAGCGCATCGCCGCCCTCGCCGGGTGGGAGCACTCCGACCTGTTCCTGCCGGACGAACGTGCCGCATTCGCCTGGGCCGAGGTGCTGACCCGCACCCAACATGACCGCATCGACGACGCCTACCAGGCGCTGCAGCGCCATTTCAGCGCCGAGCAGATCGCCCAGCTGACGGTGACGGCGGCGCAGATCAACGCCTGGAACCGCATCGGCATCGCCCAGCATATCGAGGGCACCGCCGTCGGGATGGCGGCGTGACGGCGCTGGCCGACCCGGATACCGCGCTCGCCGCCTTCGCGGGCGAGCGGGCGCGGCTGCGTGCCCTGGCCTACCGGCTGCTCGGTTCGGTGGCGGAGGCGGAGGACACGCTGCAGGATGCCTGGCTGCGCTGGTCCGCGGTGGCGCCCGGCAGCGTCGGGTCGGCCCCCGCCTTTCTGACGACGCTGGTGACGCGGCTGGCGCTCGACCGGCTGCGCTCCGCCCGGGTGGCGCGGGAGCGCTATTACGGGCTGTGGCTGCCCGAGCCCGAGGTCGCCGACTGGGATGACGGGGCGGAGGGCGGGCCGGAGGACGGGGCTGAGTCCGAGTCGGTGCCGCTGGCGATGCTCCTGCTGCTGGAGCGGCTGGCGCCGGAGCAGCGGGCGGTCTTCGTCCTGCGCGAGGCGATGGATTTGGATTACGCGGAGATCGCAGGCATGCTCGGCAAGTCGGTCGAGGCCTGCCGGCAGATCATGCGGCGCGCCCGCGCCCGCATGGCCGAGCCGTCCGCCGCGCTGGCCGATCCGGATGCCGGGCGCCGTCTGGCCGCCGCCTTTGCCGAAGCCAGCGTCCGGCGCGACTATGCCGCCATCGTCGCCCTGCTGTCGGACGACGCCCAGTGGCTGAGCGACGGCGGCGGGATGGTGCGGACGGCGGTCAACCCGCTGTTCGGCGCCGACCGCATCGCCCGCTTCCTGATCGGTGTCCAGCGCAAGCGCGGCCTCAGCTTCCGGTTCGTGCCGGTGCGGGTCAATGGCGGGCCGGGACTGCTGACCGAGCTGGGCGGTTCGTTCCGCAGCGTGCTGGGCTTCGACGTTGCTGATGGCCGGATTGTGCGGGTCTATCAGGTCGCCAACCCGCAGAAGCTGGAGCGGGTGGCGGGCTTTTAAGCTTTCCGGTTTTTAGCCTGCCGCCTCGTCCAGCCAGCGGTCGAGCGCGGTCAGGTCGACCGGGCGGGGCAGGATGGGGAAGGGCAGGTTCGGCATCCGCGGGCCGGTCATCAGGATTCGCGTCTGCGGATAGAGCATCGCCGCCAGCGCAGCGGCGCGGTCGCCCTCGTCGCCCTCATGGTCGAGCGGCAGCAGGGCCACGACCGGTGCCTCCGCCCCGATCAGGGTCAGCGCCTCCAGCGCATCGGCGGTCTGCGAGACCTGGAAGCCGCGGCCGGACAGATGGCCGGCCAGCGCCTCGCGCTGGATGCGGTCGGCATCGGCGACCACGGCGCGGCGCCCGCCGTACCCCGGAATCCGGATGTCCGCCTCGATGCTGAAAGCCACGTTCCCCTCCGTCCATCATGTTTTTGTTATGGACGGGACGAGTATGCGGGTGGGTGAACGGGTTGTAAACGGCCGCTACCTGTGGTTCGACCTTCGTCGAATACGGACCACTTCGCCCTTGTGCATCAGCGCCAGCATCGGCAGGTCGCTGGGATGGTTGCCATATCCCCAGGTGGCGGCGACCGGGCCGTTGCCAGCGATCCAGCCGGTCACCCGCTCCGCCTTGTCCAGCCGCACGCAGTTGGCGGTGCTGAGCCGGCCGGTCAGTCTGCCATCCACCACCTCCATGCCGGTCGCCAGCAGGTCGTCCACCTCCAGCCCGCGCAGCAGCGCCGGCATGTAGAGGTCGAGCGCGCCGGTGGCGACCACCACGCGGCGGCCCAGCCGGCGATGCTCCTTCAAAACGTCGAGCATCGGCTGGTGCCAGCGCACGCGGGGGACCATCCGCTCCGCCGCGGCCAGCGCGTCGGCCACCGGCAGGCCGCGCAGGGTGCGCTTCAGATAGATCGCCTTGACCGAGCCCGGAAAATCGCAGCCCGGCCCGCGGCCGCGGACATGGCGGTGCAGGGCCGACCGGATCGCGTCGGCCAGCGCCAGGGCCGCGCGGCGCCGGCCGATCACCTCGCCGACGAACATCGGCAGGCTGTCGCCATGGATCAGCGTCCCGTCGAAGTCGAAGAAGGCCACGCCGGCCGGCCCCAGAACCGATGACTCGATAGCCGGCGAATCGGGAGCCACCGCCAGCAGCGGCGCGGGCGGCGTGATGCTGATCCGGGGCTCGATGCCGCGGGGCGGAACGGACGTCGTTTGCATGACGATGGTTATCCGGCCGGTGCGGTGCGGCAGGCAAGGATTTTCAGGTCGGCCCAGTCAAGTCGGCCCAGTCAAGTCGGCCCAATCAAGTCGGTCCCGGCAAAGCCGATCAATGCAGCATGGTGGGGCCGCAGGGCGCCTCGAACAGCGGTCCCTCTTCCGACCCGTCCTCCGCGTCGTCGGATGCGAAGTCCGCTCCGGCGCTGTCGTCCACCTCTTCAAGCTGGGCGATCAGGTCGCCCGAGGCTTCCTCCAGCCCGGCCTTGACGGCGATCAGCAGGTTGATGATCTCGCCATTGTCCTGCTCCAGGCTGCGGACCCGCTCTTCCAGCCGGTCGATGCGGCGCATCAGCAGGTCGGACAGGCGGTCCAGCCGTTCGAGGACGGGGTCGGGACCCGGCCCGGCCGTGCTTGGCGGGCTTTCGGGCCGGGCGTCGGGGCGTCGGTCTTGGCGATTGTCGGGACGATCATCCATGGTGCGGCCGGTTCCGGTCAGTGAGGTTTGCTCCTCGCCTAACCTTGGGCCAGCGGCCGGCAAGGTCCAGCCCGGCACCCGATGCACCCCGCAAGCGATGGCCGCCTGATCCGCTCGTTCCGCGTGTGGAGATTCCGGGGAAGGGCGATTCAGCCGGCACCCCTTGTGCGCATCGCCAGCAAGTTCCGTATACAGTTAAGACTCAGATTTATCGGTGCGGCGTTTGCGCGGAACACCGTACAGTTCCAACCGATGGCCGATGAGGTCATAGCCAAGTTCGCGGGCTATGCTTTCCTTCAGCCGTTCCATTTCATCGTTGGTGAACTCGATCACTTCACCCGAATCGACATCTATCAGATGGTGGTGATGATCGGTTCTGGTTTCTTCGTAGCGCGCGCGGCCATCACCGAAATCCAGCCGGTCGATGACGTGCGCCTCTTCGAACAGCCGCATCGTGCGATAGACCGTGGCGATGGAAATGCGCGGGTCGATGGCGGATGCACGGCGGTGCACTTCCTCCACATCGGGGTGGTCCGTCGCCTCCGACAGCACGCGCGAGATCACGCGGCGCTGGTCGGTCATCTTCAACCCCTTCTTCACGCACAGTTCTTCAAGGCGCGAGGGCATGGACATCCCCTGTATTCCTGTCTTTGTTCGACGGGCGACGGTTCGCCCCTCCGGTCTCCCTGATCCCCGGGAACGCCAGCACCGAACGCCGACCGGATGTTCCATCCCGGCCGGCCATTCGCGGCACCCCGAATATCCGACCAATATACTGTGTTTCGGACGCATTCTCAAACACCCACGTCCATCGACAGCCCTACCGGACGGCCGAGCGGACGGCGCTTTCCCAGCCAACGACATAATACTTTCAGACTATTGGCCGAAGGGGGCGGGCAGGTGGGGCGGAAACCAATTGCTCATAATCCGCTGCTAGGTTTTGTCGGACGAAGCGCCGTGCGGTCCGGGACGGCGACCGATCGGATGTGACCATGCCGGATAGGGAGGGGGAGGAGCCGCAATGACGCCATTCGATGTCCCGCCCCCCGTCCCGACGATTCCGGCGGAGCCGCCCATGGACGAACCCGCCTTCACCGCCGCGGGCCTTGCCGTCCCGGTGCCGCCGCTGACCCGGGACCAGGAATGTGCCGCCGCGCTCGCCCGCTTCCGGCGCCAGCCGGAGCTTGCCGCCCTTCCGGTGGTCGACGGCGAGGGCCGCGTCGCCGGGCTGCTGGAGCGTGGCCGCCTGCTGCCGGAGGGCGAAGGAGAGGGTGGCGGGGCAGAGGGGGCCGGGGGAGACAGGGCCGGGGGAGACGGATTCGGGCAACGGCTGGTCTCCGACATGATGGACCCGCACCCGCTGCTGATCGACGGGGCGACCCCGCTGGCGGAGATCGGGCGGCGGCTGGCCAAGCTGAAACCGGCGGCGCTGGTGACCGGTTTCCTTGTGGTGGAGCAGGGGCGCTATCTCGGCGTCGGCACGGTGACGGGGCTGATGGCGCGCTCGGCCGAACAGACGGAGCTGCGCGCCCGCCAGTTGGAGGAGGCGCGCCGGCAGGCCGAACAGGCGATCCGGGCCAAGACCGCCTTCCTCGCCAACATGAGCCACGAGATCCGCACGCCGCTGACCGCGATGATGGGCTTCGCGGAACTGCTGGAGCAGGAGGTGCTGGGGCCGCACGCCATCCCGCTCTATCGCGAATATTCCCGCGACATCGCCGAGAGCGGCCGGCACCTGATGGAGCTGATCAACGACCTGCTCGACTTGTCCAAGGCCGACGCCGACCGGCTGGAGCTGGTGGATGGCACGGTGGACGTGGTGCGGGTGGCGATCGGCACGGCGCGGCTGCTGGCCGAGCGGGCGTCGCGACATGGCGTCAGCATCGCAACCGAGGTGCCGCTGGATCTGCCGCCGCTGCGCGCGGACGAGCGCAAGCTGCGCCAGATGCTGCTGAACCTGCTGTCGAACGCGGTGAAGTTCACGCCCGCGAACGGCGTGGTGACGCTCGGTGCCCGGATGGCGGCGGACGGTGCCTTGTGGCTGTCGGTGCGCGACACCGGCATCGGCATGACCGGCGAGGAACTGGGCAAGGCGCTGGAGCCCTGGGGGCAGGTGGACAGCGCGCTGGCCCGCAGCCAGATCGGCACCGGCCTGGGACTGCCGCTGACCAAGCGCCTGATCGAACTGCATGGCGGCCGCCTGGACGTCGTCAGCCGCCGCGACGAAGGCACCACCATGTCGCTGGTCTTCCCGGCCAAGCGGGTGGGGCGGGGGTAGATAGAACGCGGCCTGTCGTTACTCGTCGCAGTCCACCGTGCTGCCATAGGCGGTGACGAAGGCGGTCATCATCCAGCAGGCCCACTCATCAGGCATGAACGCTTTCTGGTGCATGCAGATTTGGAAATCCCGCTCAACGTCGCTCTTTCCAATACTTTTCCCAGCTCCGGCGAAGGCGCAGATCAGCGTAAAGGAGAATTCATTGTGAAGTTTCTCCATAAAATCATCGCTGACTGAGTTTTCCTGCCGCCCGAACAGATACTGCCATTTCAGGGTGAAGCATGTCTTGAGAAGAAGTGCGCATATCTTATGCTGGTTGATGCGCTGCCTCTTTTCATAATCGTTCCGCACCTTGAATAAGGCGACGTTCTGAAAATAGACGTCAACGAAGACCTCGATGCCGCCGCTTAGCAGAAACACGGGATCGGCCAATCCGTGATCGCGCAACGCGATACGATTGTAGGTCTCCACCGTGATGTCAGCGGTTTCCCGGACGACGCTAATGCGGTTGAGGCGCTTCGACTCGGTGGGGCGAAAATCATCGACTGAGTACGATGGCATGATACGGCAATCTGATTGCAAAAATGGCAGCCCGGATGGGCTGCCATTTCGATTAATCTGAATGATGATCGGAAGAGCTTACTTGGTAATCGCGTCGTAACGCCGAATCCCTTCCTTGATAAGCTCTTCCTTGTTTTCGATCAGATAGCGGAGGATTTTGCCATCATCATGCTCCGTTGACGAATTCTTCATCTTCAGTTCATCGAGCGTCCGCTCGTGCTGATGAGAGGAGCTCGCAATGGGAGCTGGATATGTCATGACGATTGACCGAAGTTTGAGTCTTGTTCAGATGGCAAAAGCGGGCCCGTTTCCGGAAACGCATTTCCCTTGCAGACTCTTTATAGAAGCGCCTGGGTTCCAGATCAAGTAAATTTTATAAGGTTGGCAGAGTAGGAAAAGGAAATGAGACTGCGCGTTGTATGAATTCGATTGTATGGCTATCTAAAAACGCAGATCAAATGAATTACATACATTATCACAGGGTTCAAAAGTTGCTTGACTGCTGAAGCGGCGGCAAGAGAACTGAGGAATATCAATCCTCTTGCCGCCATGTGTATGCCGTGGCGCTCCTGGGTGGCTTACGCCAGCCCCTTCTCCATCGCGCTCGCCAGACGGCGGGCGAAGGCGGCGGGGTCGGGCAGCGGCTCGCCCTCGACGATGCGGGCCTGATCGAGCAGGAGCCAGGCCGCATCCTCCAGCGCGTCGGTGGCGCCGGTGCCCTTGGCCCGTTCGGCCAAACGCTTGATCAGGGCGTGGGACGGGTTGATCTCCAGGATGCGCTTGCCGACCTCGCCGTTCAGCTGCTTGTGCTGCTTCAGCAGGCGTTCCAGGTGCATGTCCATGTCGTTGTCGTCGGCGACCAGACAGACGGCGCTGTCGGTCAGGCGTTCGGACTTGCGGACGTCCTTCACCGCGTCGGACAGGGTCAGCTTCAGCAGGGCCAGCAGGTCGGTCAGCTCGCCCTCCGGCGCCTTCTCCTCCGGCTTCTCGGCCTCCTCGCCCTTGATCTTGCCGAGATCGGCGCCGCCGCGGGTCACCGACTTGAAGGGCTTGCCGTCATAGACGCCGACCGACGGCATCCAGAACTCGTCCACCGGGTCGGTCAGCAGCAGGACCTCGACGCCCTTGGCCTTGAAGCCTTCCAGCTGCGGGCTGCGCAGCAGGGTGTCGATGTCGTCGCCGCTGATGGTGAAGATGGCGTCCTGGCCTTCCTTCATGCGGGCGACATACTGCTCCAGCGACACCAGTTCGTCGCCGGCGGTGGTGCGGAAGCGCAGCAGCTTCAGCAGGTCGTCCCGGTGCTCGTAGTCCTCGTAGAGGCCCTCCTTCAGCACCGCGCCGAAGTTTTCCCAGAACGTGTCGTATTCGGCCGCATTCTCGGTGTCCTTGGCCTTCTTCGACAGTTCCGACAGCACGCGCCGCGTGATGCCGGCCTTGATCTTGGCCAGCATCGGGTTGTGCTGCAGCATCTCGCGGCTGATGTTCAGCGGCAGATCCTCGCTGTCGACCACGCCGCGCAGGAAGCGCAGGTAGGGCGGGATCAGCCCTTCGGCCGCGTCGGTGATGAAGACGCGCTTGACGTACAGCTTCACCCGGTGGGCGCGCTTGGGGTCGAACAGGTCGAAGGGCTTGGTCGAGGGCACATAGAGCAGGTTGGTGTATTCCAGCGCCCCTTCGGCCCGCCAGTGCAGGGTCAGCCACGGATCGTCGAAGGCATGGCCGACATGGTGGTAGAATTCCTTGTACTGGTCGGCGGTGATCTCCGACTTCGACCGGGTCCACAGGGCCGACGCGCTGTTCAGCGCCTTGGCCTCGTCACCCTCGCCGAACAGGATCGGGATGGCGATGTGGTCGGAATATTTGCGGACGATGCCGCCGAGCCGGGCCTCGTCGAGATACTCGTCGTCGCCGTCCCGCAGATGCAGGACGATCTTCGTGCCGCGCGGCAGGCCGTCGGTCTCGGCGATGGTGAACTCGCCCTTGCCGTCGGATTCCCAGCGCCAGCCCTGGTTTTCGCCGGCCTTGCGGGTCAGCACGGTGACCTTGTCGGCGGCCATGAAGGCGGAATAGAAGCCGACGCCGAACTGGCCGATCAGGTTGACGTCCTTCTTGCCGTCGCCCTTCTCCGCACCCTCCAGCGACTTCATGAAGGCGGCGGTGCCGGAGCGGGCGATGGTTCCGAGATTCTCGACCAGATCCTCGCGGTTCATGCCGATGCCGTTGTCGGCGACGGTCAGGGTCCGCGCGTCCTTGTCGACCAGCAGGCGGACCTTGAGGTTCGGATCATCGGCCGAGAGTTCGGGCTGGGTCAGCGCCGCGTAGCGCAGGCGGTCGCAGGCGTCCGACGCGTTGGAGACCAGTTCGCGCAGGAACACTTCCTTCTCGCTGTAGAGCGAGTGGGCGACGATGTCGAGCAGACGGCTGACCTCGGCTTGAAAACTGAGCCGTTCCTCGGTCATTGGGGGCACCTTCGTTGGTTTTGCACAGGTGGGCGTCAAGACGGCGGAGATATGTGAAAGCGTCTCCGCCGTTCAAGAGGCTTGTGGCGTGCAACCGCGGGAGGTGTGCGGTGAGGTGTCGCGGGTGGGGGCGTGGCGATTGCCCCCACCGAGGTCCCCTTACTTCTTCTTCTTCGGCGGCTCCGCCGGAGCCGGTTCGCCGCCGCCGGCCAGCAGCGGGGTCATGTCGGCGCCGTTCAGCAGGAGCTGGCCGGCCTCCGTCACCTCGAACTTGTAGGTGCGGATGTCGGCGCCGGTGTCGTCCTTGCCGGCCTGACCCATGGCCTGGACCATCGCCAGACCGCCCAGCAGATCCTGGGTCTCCTTGTCGGGCTTGGCGCCCGGGGCCGGCTGCATCGCCTTCACCGCGGCGTCGATGCCGCGCAGCAGGACGGTGGCGCCGCCGGTGACGCCGAAGGCGGCCTGGGTGGCGACCTTGACCGCGCCGGTGGCGGTGCCGGCCGTCGCCGGGGTGTCGAGGTTCAGCGCGTCGATCCGCAGCTCCGTCCCGGCCTCGCCCATCGCGGCCATCGCCTGCTGCATGACGATGTCGGAGGACGGCGGCGGCGGGGCCTTGTTCTTGGCGCCCTTCTTCGGCTGGGCCTCTTCCGCCTCGGCGGCCTTGGCCAGTTCGGTGAAGGCCTTCCACAGGGCGCTGTTCGGCAGCTTGGCGACCGACAGCTTGACCTCGAAGGCGCGCGGGGTGAAGGCGGCGGGCGCCGGCGACGGCGTCATGGCGAAGTCGCGCGCCTCGATGCCCATGCTGACGGTGGATTGCGCCTGGTCGAGGTCGGTCAGGCCGCTGCGGAAGGCGAGCTGGCCCAGCGTCACCGTGGTGCCGTCCTCCGGATTGACGACGGACAGGTTGGACAGGCGCATGGCGCCGCTGACGCCGCCGAAGATGCCCTGCAGCTTCGGCAGAAGCTCCGCGCTGGTCGGCGTCGTGCCCTTGGCGGCGGTCTGTTCCGACAGCTTCTGCAGCGCGCTGACCTTGGTCAGGTCGACGCGGGTGTAGGTGGCCTCGGCGGTGACGCCGCCGATCTTCACCAGCTCCTTGTTCTTGTCGTCCTTCACCGACAGGCCGCCGAAGGCGAAGGCGGCCGGGCCGCTCCACAGGGTGGCGCCGCCGGTTCCGGCCTCCGGCTTCAGGTCCTGGACCATGGTCATGGATGCGACGGAGATCTTGCCCTTGCCGTCGGCGGCGCTGACCGCGATGTCGTTGTAGGCGGCATCGACCGCCAGCAGAGTCTCCAGCGCGCCCGACCAGGTGCTGGTGAAGGACTGCTTGCCGATGGAGATGGTGGCGGCGTCGACATACTCGTCGTTGTCGTCGAGGTTCTGCACCTTGATCGCGCTGGGCAGCGTGATCGACACGCCATACTGGCCGTCGTCTTTCGGCGTCACCGACAGCAGCACGGTGCCGATGTCGAACAGCGTGCCTTCGGCATCCTCGGCCGACAGGCGGGGCAGGGCGACGTCGTAATGGTCGCCGGCCGGCTTGACGGTGGGCTCGCCCTGCCATTCGAAGCCGACGCCCTCGCCGTCCTCGCTGGGCGGCGGGAACCAGCGGGGCAGGTCCTTCTTCAGCGAGGCGGCGAGCGCCTTGGCCCCGGCGTCGTCGACGGCCGGAGCGGCATGAACGGGCGACCAGCCGGCAACCAGCGCCAGCATGCCGCCGGCGATCAGGGCGGGCCTCAGGGAACGGACCGGCAGGGCCGGGACGGGCGAAAGACGGCTGAGACGCATCGAGCAACTTCTCCCGGGTACGATTTGGGAGCACGTTAAGCTTGATACGCGACGCCGGTCCATGCCCCTGATGAGCGGACCCTCAAGAGGCGGTTAAAAATCCAGGTCGGCGTAGTGTTTGGGCGGCGGGCAGCCGGTGATGTTGTCGGCCAGCAGGGCGCGGAAGCTGGGGCGCGACTTGATGCGGGCGTACCAGTCCTTGGCCTCCGGACTGCGGTCCCACGGCACGTTGTCGATATAGTCCAGGCAGGACAGCTGCGCCGCGGCGGCGATGTCGGCCAGGGTGAAGACCGACCCGGCCAGCCAGGGCCGCCGTTCCGACAGGAAGGCGATGTAGTCGAGGTGATAGGTGACGTTGGCCAGCCCGGCGCGAATCGCCGGGGCGAAGGGATGGCCCTGGCCGGACAGCCGCTTGATCAGCTTCTCGCCCACCAGATTCTCGGTCACCTCGCGGTCGAACTTGTTCAGGAACCAGTCGGCGACCCGCCGCACCTCCGCCCGCGCCGCGACCTCGCGCGGCAGCAGGGGGGTGTCGGGATAGGCCTCCTCCAGATATTCGATCACGGCGAGGCCGCCGGCGACCACCGTCCCGTCCTCCTCCACAAGAACCGGAACCTCGGCGGCCGGGTTCAGCTTCAGGAAATCGGTGCGTCGCTCCCATGGCCGTTCGACCACGGGTTCGAAAGGCAGGGCCTTCTCGGCGAGCATCACGCGCGCGGTGCGCGACAGGGCGTGGATCGGGTGGTGGTACAGGGTTCGCATGGCGGCGGGACTTTACCGCAACGCCGCAAAGGAAAACAGCCTGCGCATATGCGCCCGAAGGTCTCGTTCGGGGAGGTTTTGCGGCACTTCACCCCGCCCGCGACAGACGGTAGAGCACCAGCGCGTCCGGCTGGTCGGAGGGGGTGCTCACCGGCGTCCAGCCATTGCGTTCGTAGAAGGCGCGGGCGGCGGCGTTGCGGGCGGCGCAGGCCAGCTCGACCGGGTGGGGGCCGCCGCGCAGCAGGGCCAGCGCCTCGCGCAGCAGGGCGGATCCGATGCCGCGCTTGTGCCATCCGGGGTCGATGAACAGGTTGTGGATGACGCCGGCCCTGGGATCGAGCGAGACGAAGCCGACCACCATTCCGTCCGATTCGGCGACCAGCACCGCATCCTCGCGTACGCAGTCGTAGTAATCGTCGAGCCCGAATCGGTCGGCGGGCTGCCAGGAGAAGGCCTGGCGGCGGCCGTGCAGGAAGATCTCGGCACAGCGTTCGGAGTCGGCGCTGCGGGCGGAACGGATCGCGATGCGCACCCCTTCCCCGGCCGGCATGCCCCCTCTCCTTCTGCCCGTTGCGTCCGATCATGTGGATCAACCGGATTTCCGGTCAGACTATTCCACCGGCGGGCCGTCCGGGAACGGTCCTTTCGTCCTGTGTGGGGAGTGGAGCGTTCAGCGCGGCGCCTTGTCTCCGGCCGCCTTCCCAGTGGGGGTCGTCTCGGCAGGGATCTTCCCGTTCGCTGCCTTCTCGCCGGTGGCGCTGTCGGTGCCGGTCGTGCCGGCCGGCGCTCCCGCCGATTCGTTGGCGGCGTTGCCGAGCAGGCCGGCCTCGCGGTAAAAGCGCTCCGCCCCCGGATGCAGCGGGACCGAGACGTTGGCGACCGCGCGGGCGGGGTCGAAGTTGCGGCCCTGCGGATGCCCCTCGGCCAGGACGCGGCGGGTGTTCTCGTGCCACAGCGCGCGGACGATGCCATAGATCAGGTCGGGATCGCGGTCGGCGCGGGTCAGCAGCTCCGCCCCCAGGCTCAGCGTCGGGGTGGGGGCGGTGCCGGGATAGGCGTTCGCCGGGATTTCGTCCTCGATATAGAAGCGCTGGGTCCGCAGCAGCCGGTCGGCCGGCTCGCCGTCCAGCGGCACCAGCCGGATCGGCACCCGCGCCGCCACGTCGCTGACCGCCGCCACCGGATATCCGCCGACCATGAAGAAGCCGTCCAGCTCGCCCTTCGCCAGCCGGTCGGCCGCCGTGCCGGGCTTCAGGTAGAGCGGCGTGATCGTGCTTTCCGACAAGCCGTAGGCGTCCAGGATCAGCCGCGCCTCCACCAGCGTGCCGGAGCCTTCCTCACCCAGCGAGATGCTGCGGCCCTTCAGGTCGGCCATGCGGTCGATGAAGCCGTCGGAGCGGACGACGACCTGGATCGCCTCCGCATAGAGCATGCCGAGCGAGCGCAGTTCCGCGAACGGGCGCTTGCCGGTGAAGCTGCCGGTGCCGCTGTAGGCCCAATAGGCGACGTCGGCCTGGGCGAAGCCGGCCTCCACCGTGCCGGCGCGCAGCATCTCGACATTGTCGACCGAACCGTTGCTGGCCTGCGCCACCACGATCAGGCCGGGGATGCCGCAGCTTCCCCCCTTGTCGCAGGGGCGGGAGCCCGGCGGGTTGGAGATGGCGTTGGCGATCAGCCCGCCGATCGGAAAATAGGTGCCGGCGGTGGTGCCGGTGCCGATGCGGAAATAACGCAGGTCCTGCGCCAGGGCCGGCCCGCCCGACAGAATGCCTCCCAGCAGCGGCGCCAGCGCCACCCCTCCCATCAGGCCGCCCAGCAGATGGCGGCGGGTCAGGCTGGACGTGTCGGAAGCGGGCGCATCGGGATCCTCCCGAAGCTCCGGTGAGGGGAGCCCCGGCGGGGTAGGGCAGGCTTTGGCGGCTGCGCGGGGCACCGGGGCGTTCCGTTCGTCTGGCCCGCCGGTCCCGGACGGGAAGGGCGGGGCGGGAAGGAGGGGCGTGTCTTCAAAGATTTCCGCGCAACCCCGTCATTTCAAGGCGCAACCGGTCAAATCACGCCGACGAGGTCAAGAACGCCGGCGACTGCTACCGCACCGCCACACAGCCGCACCGCGCGCTCCGACTCGGCCTGCGTCACCGCGACCGACAGCCCGAGCCCGCCGCAGGCGACCAGCATCAGACCGGCGGCGAATCCGGCCCAATAGAGCGGTGGTCCCTGGTGGGCATGACCGTGGAACACCGCAGCGACCGCGGCGATCAGCACCGCCAGCACGGCGGGCGCCCGCACCCCCAGCGCCACCAGCGACCCGACCACCAGCAGCGAGGCGGCCAGTCCCGGCCCGGCATAGGGCAGCCGCACCCCCATCTGGGCGGCGAAGCCCGCCGCCAGCGCCGCGGTCACGGCGGCGGCCGGCACCTGCCACACCGCGGTGCCGCCGGTCTGCCCGGCCCACATGCCGATGCCGAGGATGCCCAACAGATGCTGCAGCACCCACACCGGCGTGGTCAGCCCGCTGCCGAAGGCCCCCGTCAGCGTCGTCATGCGCCCGCATCCCCCATACCGTGTCGATCCGGCAGCCGGTATGGCGGCTGAGGCGGGGCGGGGTCAAGCGGTCAGGCTTCCGGTCGGGGAGGGCGGACGGCTACCGCGCCAGCGGGTCGCCCCATTGCCGCAGGTCGTTCTCGCGCTTCATCAGCTCGCGCTGGCCCAGCGGATCGAGCCGTCCCATGGCGTCGTCGGTGCGCATGCGGTCGACCTCCGGCCGGATCAGGTCGCGCTTGAAGGCGTCGGTGGCGCTCTGGGACGAGGGCGGCGGCGGTACCGGGATCGGTCGCGGCGGCTGGGGCAGGACGGCCGGGTCGGGCGGGGGCGACGAACTGCCGCGGCGGCGCTTGGGCGGGGGCTGGCCGGTGTCCTCCGAGTCGCGGCGCGCCTGCGGAGCCTCCGCCTGCGAAGTCCGGGCCTGCCGGGTCTGGAGGGCGGGCTTCGAGCCGGCGCGCGACTGCTCCGCCTGGATCTGGCTCCAGGTCCGCCGCTCCCCGCCGCCGGGGATCACCGTCTGCTCGTGGACCGGCGGAAAGGCCTGGGCGCGGCCGGGCATGTCGTCGCGCAGGTCCGGCTGCGCACAGGCGCCGGCCGCCAGCAGGAAAGCCAGCGGAGCCAGACGGCGGGCGGGGAACGGGAGATGTGGGGTCATCGATGGAATGTCGGCACTGCCGATCGTTTCGGCAAGATGACCCCAAAGGAGGGACTCGCGCCAAGGCCAAGCCGGCGCTAGAATGTTCTTTGTTTGTTCTTGATTGTTGGTCATCGTATGACACGCCCTTTCTCACACCCGCCCGTATCTCCCTCTCCCCCCCGGGGAGAGGGTCGGGGTGAGGGGGATGTGCGGCGGGGCCTTCGGGAAAATCCTGAAACGCACCCCCCTCACCCTAACCCTCTCCCCGGGGGGGAGAGGGGATCTTGCAGCAGGGGAGAGAAGGGAAAGCGCCGCATCCTCGCTTTGTGGCTCCTGCGCTTGGCCACCGACGCCCGGGAACGGCTCATGCCGCCGGAGTTGCGTGCGCGTCCCCTTGCCCTGCTGCGGACGGAGCGCCAGCGGCGGATGGTGGTCGCGGTCAACCGGGCGGCAGCGGTGCTGGGCATCGCTCCCGGCCAGACCCTCAGCGATGCCCGCGCGCTGGAGCCGGCGCTGGAGGTGGCGGAGGCGACGCCGGAAGCCGATTCGGCCCTGCTCGGCCGCATCGCCGACTGGGCGCGGCGCTACAGCCCCTGGACCGCGGCGGACGAGCCGGACGGGGTGGTGATCGACATCACCGGCTGCGCCCACCTGTTTGGCGGCGAGGCAGCGCTGGCCGCCGACCTGACCGGCCGGCTGCGCGCCGCCGGCTTCGCCGCCCGCGCCGCCATCGCCGACACCCCGGCCGCCGCCTGGGGACTGGTGCGCTTCGGCAGTCCGGAGGAGCGGCGGCGGGAGGCGGTGGACGGCCTGCCGCTCGCCGCCCTGCGGCTGCCGGCGGAGATGGTGGAGGGGCTGCATGCGCTGGGCCTGCGCCGGATCGGCGACCTGCACGCCATGCCGCGGGCGGGGCTGGCGGCAAGGTTCGGGGGCGGGTTGCTGCAACGCTACGATCAGGCCCTCGGCCGGCTGGACGAGCCGATCTCGCCGCGCCGGCCGGTGGCGGACCACCGCGAGCGGCTGACCTTCGCCGAACCGATCGCCACGCCCGAGTCGATCGCCGGGGCGCTGCGTCATCTGCTGGGCCGGTTGTGCAAGGGGCTGGAGACGGCGGGACAGGGCGCGCGCCGGTTGCGGCTGGATGCCCACCGCACCGACCAGCGGGTGGACGACGAGCCGCAGAGCCTGACGCTCGGCACCAGCCGCCCGACCCGCGACCCGGCGGCGTTGGCCCGGCTGTTCGCCCCGCTGCTGGAACGCATCGAGCCGGGGCCGGGCCTGGAAACGCTGGTGCTGTCGGCGACGGAGACCGGGCCGCTGTCGGCCGTGCAGACCGGCATGGATGGGGAGGAGGCGGATGGCGGACTCGCCGAGCTGGTGGACCGGCTGACTCTGCGGCTGGGGGAGCGGGCGGTGCTGCGGCTGGTGCCGCGGGAAAGCTGGCTGCCGGAACGCTGCGTGGCGCCGCATCCGCCATTGGAGAGGTTGCCGCCGCCGAAGCCCTGGCCGGCGGGACAGCCGCGCCCGTTGCGCCTGCTGACCCCGCCCGAACCGGTGGAGGCCACCGCCCCGCTGCCCGACGACCCGCCGCTGCAATTCGTCTGGCGCGGCGTGCGCCACCGCGTCAGCCGCGCCGAGGGGCCGGAGCGGATCGAATGCGAATGGTGGCGTGGGGAAGGATCGCTGGGGCTGGCCGTGCGCGATTACTACCGCGTGGAGGATGGCGACGGCCGCCGCTTCTGGCTGTTCAGGGCCGGGCTGTACCGGCCGGGGGAGAACCCGCGCTGGTTCCTGCACGGGTTTTTGGGGTGAGGGTGGTGGGGAATGGAGAAGTTAGACCCCCACCCTAACCTCCCCCGCTGGGCGGGGGAGGGGATAAGTGCTTAAGCGGGAAAGCAGCGGCAGTCCCTCCCCCGCCCAGCGGGGGAGGCTAGGTGGGGGCAACACGGACCAGGAACTTACCCCAGCCCCTTCTGCCCCATTTCCAGGAACTTCTCGCGGCGCTTGGCGCGCAGGGTGGCGCCATCCAGGCCGTCCAGTTCGCCCAGCGACTCCTCGATGCAGTCGCCCAGCTTCTTGATCGTCTCGGCCGGGTCGCGGTGGGCGCCGCCGATCGGCTCGCTCACCACATGGTCGATGACGCCCAGTTCCTTCAGGTCCTGGCTGATCAGGCGCAGCGCGATGGCCGCCTCGCCCGCCATGTCGGAGCTGCGCCACAGGATCGACGCGCAGCCTTCCGGCGAGATCACCGAATAGATGGCGTGTTCCAGCATCAGCACGCGGTCGGCGGTGGCGATGGCGATGGCGCCGCCCGATCCGCCCTCGCCGATGACCGAGGCGACCATCGGCACGTTCAGCCGCAGGCAGCGCTCGATACTCTTGGCGATGGCCTCGGCCTGGCCGCGCTCCTCCGCCTGGACGCCGGGGAAGGCGCCGGCGGTGTCGACCAGCGAGACGACCGGCAGCTTGAAGCGGTCGGCCAGATCCATCAGGCGCTGGGCCTTGCGGTAGCCCTCGGGCTTCGCCATGCCGAAATTGTGGCGGACGCGCGATTCGGTGTCGTTGCCCTTTTCCTGGCCGATCACCACCACCGAGCGGCCACGGAAGCGACCCAGCCCGCCGATGACCGCGCGGTCCTCGGCGAAATGGCGGTCGCCGGCCAGCGGCGTGAAGTCCTCGATCAGGCCATGCACATAGTCCAGGCAGTGCGGCCGATTGGGGTGGCGGGCCACCTGTACCTTCTGCGCGGGCGTGAGCTTGGCGTAGGTCTGCCGCAGGAGCTTGTCGACCTTGGCCTGCAGCTTGGCGACCTCGTCGGCGATGTTGATGTCGCCGGCGTTGGTCAGGTGCCGCAACTCCTCGATCTTGCCTTCAAGCTCGGCGATCGGCTTTTCGAATTCCAGGAAGGTCTGCATGCCGGACACGGGTGGTTGGCGAGGCGCACAAAAAAGCGCGCGCTTGGTAGCACGCCCGGCGCGCCTGCGCCACAGCGGAAAGATGCGGGACAGCCTGGGAAGGGTTCCGCGACGAACCCACAGGGTTTATCCTTAACCGCCGGGAAATTCCAAGCCTAATCGTTGCCCGGATCGTGCAAGGCGGATCGCTGCATGCCCTCTTTCAAGGACCATTTTTCCGGCCATGCCGGCGATTACCGCGCCTTTCGTCCGACATATCCGCCCGGTCTGGCCGCCGCCCTGGCCGATACGGCGCCGGCGCGCGATCTCGCCTGGGACGTCGGTTGCGGCAACGGGCAGTTCTCCGTTTCCCTGGCCGACCAGTTCGCGGCGGTCCACGCCACCGACGCCAGCGCGGAGCAGATCGCGCAAGGCGAAGCCCATCCGCGGGTGCGCTATGCCGTCGCCCCGGCGGAGGACAGCGGGCTGCCCGACGGCTGCTGCGACCTGATCGTCGCGGCGCAGGCGGCGCACTGGTTCGACCTGGGGCGGTTTTATGCCGAGGTGCGGCGGGTGGCGAAGCCGGGGGCGGCGGTGGCGCTGGTCTGCTACGGGCGGCAATGGCTCGACCATCCCATGCTGGATCCGTTGGTGGAGCGGTTCCACAACGGCACGCTGGGACGCTATTGGCCGGCCGACCGCTGGAAGGTGATCGGGGGCTATCGCGGGATGGAGTTCCCGTTTCCGGAACTGCCGGTGCCGCCGCTGGCGATGGAGGCGGTTTGGACGCTGCCGCGGCTGCTCGGCTACATGAACACCTGGTCGGGGGTGAAGGCGGCGACCAAGGCGCTGGGGCGCAACCCGCTGGAGGACTTCGCCGAGGAGATCGCGCCGCTGTGGGGCGACGCGGAGACGGAACGGCGGATCCGCTGGCCGCTGACGGTTCGGCTGGGGCGGGTGGAGTAGGCGTCGGCTTCGAATGCCCCCACCCTAACCCTCCCCCGCTGGGCGGGGGAGGGGATAAGAGCTTGAGCGGGAAGAGTAATGCCCTCCCCTGCCCAGCGGGGGAGGTTAGGGGCAAACGGGCGAGGACCTTTACGCCCCCTCCGCCACCACGCGCTCATAGGCCTGCAGGGTCAGGAAGTCGGTGAAGTCCTCGCGCGCGACCAGATCGCGGAACAGCGAGGCGGCGTCGGCATAGCGGCCCTTGGCGTAGGCGTCGGCACCGACGCGGGTCCCCCAGGCCGACAGTTCCTCCGCGATCACGCGGTCGACGAGGTCGAGCGTCACCGCCTGCCCGTCGTCCAACGCCGTGCCGGTGTGGAGCCACTGCCAGACCTGGGTGCGGCTGATCTCCGCGGTGGCGGCGTCCTCCATCAGGTTGAACAGCGGGACGCAGCCCTGGCCGCGCAGCCACGCCTCGATATAGCCGATGCCGACCGCCACGTTGTTGCGCAGGCCCGCTTCCGTCTTCGGCCCGGTGGGCACCGCCAGCAGGTCGGCGGCGCTGACGGTCACGTCGGTGCGCTTGCGGGCGATCTGGTTCGGCGTCGGCATGTAGGCGTCGAACACCTCGCGCGCCACCGGGACCAGTCCGGGATGGGCGACCCAGGTGCCGTCATGGCCGTTGGACGCCTCGCGCTCCTTGTCGGCGCGCACGCGGGAGAAGGCGGCCTCGTTGGCCTCCGGGTTGTCCTTGACCGGGATGAAGGCGGCCATGCCGCCGATGGCGGGCGCACCGCGGCGGTGGCAGGTCCTGATCGCCAGCTGGCTGTAGGCCGACAGGAAGGGGGTGGCCATCGTCACCTCCGCCCGGTCGGGCATGACGGCGGAGGGGTCCTTCCGGAACTTCTTGATGAAGCTGAAGATATAGTCCCAGCGCCCGCAGTTCAGGCCGGCCGAATGCTCGCGCAGCTCATAGAGGATCTCGTCCATCTCGAAGGCGGCGAGGATGGTCTCGATCAGCACCGTCGCCTTGATCGAGCCGTGCGGCAGGTGGAGATACTCCTCCGCCACCAGGAAGACCTCGCGCCACAGCCGCGCCTCGAAATGGCTTTCCAGCTTGGGCAGGTAGAAATAGGGACCGCTTCCGCGCGCCAGCAGTTCCTTGGCGTTGTGGAAGACATGCAGGCCGAAGTCGAACAGCGCGCCGGAGATCGGCTCGCCGTCCATCAGCACATGGCGCTCCGCCAGATGCCAGCCGCGCGGCCGGACCTTCAGCACCGCGGTCTTGTCGTTGAGGCGGTATTTCTTCCCGCTGGCCGGGTCCTCGTACGAAATGGTCCGGCGCACGGCGTCGCGGATGTTGATCTGCCCCTCGACCAGATTGGTCCAGGTCGGGCAGGTCGCATCCTCGTAATCGGCCATGAAGAGTTTGGCGCCGCTGTTCAGCGCGTTGATGACCATCTTGCGGTCGACCGGACCGGTGATCTCCACCCGGCGGTCGAGCAGGTCGACGGGCAGCGGGCTGATGGTCCAGTCGGCCTCGCGGATCGCGCGGGTTTCCGGCAGGAAATCGGGCTTGTGGCCCTGGTCGAGCAGCGCCTGCCGCTTGGTCCGCACATCCAGCAGCCGCAGCCGTTCGCCGCCGAAACGACCCTCCAGCTCCGCCAGGAAGGCCATCGCCTCCGGCGTCAGGATCTCCTCGAAACCGGGCTTGATCGGACCACGGATTTCAAGACCGGACATGCTGGTGGCCATCGTGCTGCTCCCCTTCCCGCATTGTGACGAACCGCTCTCGCGACGGTTGGACAACCGGTATAGCACGGGAAACGCACAATCCGGGGACGGCCTAAGGTCGCAGATGGGCGGGCGGGATCAGCCCATGCTTCTTCAGCATGCCGCGCAGCTGGTGATAGCCCAGCCCCAGCGCCTCGGCGGTCTGGCGCTGGTTGAAGCGGTTGCGCTCCAGCGCCTCGCGCAGCCGGGCGGCCTCGAAGGCGCGGACCTGATCGAGGATGCCGCCGTCGACCTCGGGCGTTGCGGCCTTTTCCGCGACGGGCGCGGCCTCGACGCGGGCGGTCGGCGCTGTGGCCAAAGCGGCTGTGGGGCGCCAGGGCGACTCGAAGGGGTCGAGGATGATGTGGTCCAGCGGCCCGTCGGGATCGGCGGCGGCGACGGAGCGCTCCACCGCGTTGCGCAGCTCACGCACGTTGCCGGGCCAGTCATGGCCGCGCAAGGAGCCCAGCGCGGCGGCAGTGAAGCCGGGGAACAGCGGGCGCTGCAGCTCGCGCACCATGCCCAGCGCGAAATGCTCGGCCAGCGGCGGGATGTCCTCGGGCCGGGCGCGCAGCGGCGGCAGGGTCACCACGTCGAAGGCCAGCCGGTCCAGCAGGTCGGCACGGAAGCGGCCCGCCGCGGCCAGCGCCGGCAGGTCGGCGTTGGTGGCGCCGACCACCCGGACATCGACGGTGGCGGTGCGGCCGCCGACCCGCTCGATCTCGCCATATTCGACGGCGCGCAACAGCTTCTCCTGAACGGCGGGGGAGGCGGTGGCGATCTCGTCCAGGAACAGGGTGCCGCCGTCGGCCTGCTCGATCCGGCCGATCTGCCGGCGGGTGGCGCCGGTGAAGGCCCCGGCCTCGTGCCCGAACAGCTCGGAGTCCAGCAGCGACTCAGGCAGCGCCGCGCAGTTCACCTTGACGAAGGGGCGGTCCCACCGCTGCGACAGGTAATGAAGGCGGGCGGCGATCAACTCCTTGCCGGTGCCGCGCTCGCCGATCACCAGCACGGGCCGCTCCAGCGGCGCCACCCGCGACACATGCGTCAGCGCCGCCAGGAAGGCCGGCGATTCGCCGAGCAGGGACGGGGGAGTGATGGTCATCGCGCTTCTCGCCACTACTTCGCGGGATTGGCGATGGTATCGCCATATCAGCGAAGCAGCAACCCGGAGCGCCGAGCAGCGCAAGCGCGGCAAGTCCAGGCTTTGCAACGGTTTGGGGCCGATCCGCCGGAATTGGCACGGCGGTTGCGATACCCGTGTCATGGCAAGGAGGTCATCCATGAGCGACTTCAGCGATTTCCGCCGCCGCTATGGCGGTGACCGCTTCAACACCACGCAAGCGCGCCCGACGATGCGGCGCGTGCGCAACTATCTCGCCACCCGGCCGGCGGAGAGCTGGCTGTTCTTCTTCGCCGGCATCGTCGCCGGCGCCATCCTCGGCTGACACACGGGACATCCATCATGAGCATCTTTTCGCGCCTGACCGACATCGTGCAGTCGAACCTGAATTCCCTGCTCGACCGCGCCGAGGAGCCGGAGAAGCTGATCCGCCTGATCATCCAGGAGATGGAGGACACGCTGGTCGAGGTGCGCTCCTCCACCGTCAAGATCATCGCGGAGAAGAAGGAGATCGAACGCCGCGTCGCCGATCTCCACCGCGAGCGCGACGAATGGGACCGCAAGGCCGAGGTGGCGCTGACCCGCGACCGCGAGGATCTGGCCAAGGGCGCCCTGATGGCGAAGTCCAAGGTCGCCGAACAGGCCGACGCGCTGGCCGAGCAGCTGGTGCAGGTCGAGGCCGCGCTGTCCAAGGCCAACGAGGATATCGGCCGCCTGCAGGCCAAGCTGACCGACGCCAAGACCCGCGAGAAGGCGCTGGTCGCCCGCACCCAGACGGCCAGCAACCGCGTCAAGGTCCGCACCGTCCTGCACGACGAGCGCATCAACGACGCCCTGTCGCGCTTCGAGCAGGTCGAGCGCAACCTGGACGAGATGGAGGGCCGGGTCGAGGCCTATGACGTCGGCCGCACCAAGAGCCTGACCGAGGAGATCGCCGAGCTTGAGGCGACCCACAAGGTCGAAGAGGATCTGGCGGCGCTGAAAGCCCGCATCGCCGCGCGGCGCAACGGCTGACCGGCGGCGTGGTGCCGGGGTGGGGCTTCACTGCCCCGCCCCCTCTTCTCACGACAAT
Source organism: Azospirillum sp. B2RO_4 (assembly GCF_051124815.1). Taxonomy (NCBI): domain Bacteria; kingdom Pseudomonadati; phylum Pseudomonadota; class Alphaproteobacteria; order Rhodospirillales; family Azospirillaceae; genus Azospirillum; species Azospirillum sp. B2RO_4. The sequence continues at coordinate 258,077 of NZ_CP118485.1, forward strand.
AAGAAGGCCCGACGACCATGGGGTTCCTGGGTTTCGTCCTCGCGGTGCTGTTCATGGTGGTGGTGGCGCCGGTCTGGATCGTCTTCCACTACATCACCAAATGGCGCTCCCAGCGCGGGCTCACCGCGCAGGACGAACGGCTTCTGGCCGAATTGTGGGAGATCTCCAACCGGCTGGAAGCCCGCGTCCACTCGCTGGAGCGCGTGCTGGACGCCGAGGCGCCGAACTGGCGCGACAAGGTGTGACGGACGTCATTCAATATCAGGGAGGAGTCATGGACCGCGCGTCCCCCTACGACTCGCCGAATCCGCACCGGCTCTACCGCGATCCGCAGCGCGGGGTGCTGGGCGGGGTGTGCACGGGCGTTGCCGATTACTTCGGCGTGCAGCCGGCCGTCGTCCGGCTGGCGATGCTGTTCGCCCTGTTCTTCTTTTCGGTGCCGCTGGTGATCGCCTATGTCATCGCGCTGATGGTGCTGCCGGTGCGTCCGGCGCAGCTCTATCGCGATGCCGAGGAGGAAGCCTTCTGGCGGACGGTGTCGACCAAGCCCGACCGGACGCTCGCCGGTCTGACCCAGCGCTTCCGCGACATGGAGAAGCGGATCGTCGGAATGGAGGCCTACGTCGCCTCGAAGGAATTCGAGCTAAACCGCGCGATCCGCGATCTGGATCGCTGACTGCGTTCTGGTCGATCGAACCGCTGATCCCCGACCGTGAAGGCCGGGGGTCGGTGCCGTCAGCGCCGCTGGCGGCGCCGGTCGCGGACGCGGATCGGGATCGGTTTGGGCGTGGGCATCGTGGCGATCAGACCGGCCAACGCCGCAGCCGTCGCCACCGCACCACCGAGCAGAACGAGATCCATCATAGGCCCTCCACCATCGAGATCCCTGCAGTCACCCACATGGTGAAGCAGTTGGTTAGAACATGGTAGCGAAAAGAGAGACTGACAACATCTCTCCCATCGGGGCAGTCCCTGATACCTGCCGTCATGGGACACCCTCCGTACCGTCCGGGCCTTGATCCAAATCACGGGCTGAACCGTTATTGGTCGAAAGAACAGGGATCGGTCCTTTCCAGATGGGAAGGGGCCGGCCCTTTGTCGAATCCCCGGCCTTTGACGGAGCCCCGCCCCGATGTCCGATACCAGCCTTCGCCAAAGCGCTCCCCACCGACGCAAATCCCTGGTGCTCCGCGCCCTGATGCTGAACGGCGCCTCGATGGTGGTGACGGTGCTGCTGTTCGTCCTGCTGTTGTCGCTGTTGGCGCCGCCGATGGGCATCAACGCGCCGGGCGCGCGGATGGCGCTCTGGGCGCGGCTGGCGGTCTGGCCGGCGCTGGTCCTGTTCGGCATGGTCATCGGCGTGATGGCGATGCGTGGCCGCACCCAGGCCTTCAACCCCATCGAGGATCCCGAATCGCGCGGGCAGCGCGTCTGCCAGCGGGTGCTCGCCAACAGCGTGGAGCAGACCGCCATCTTCGTGCCGGCGCTGGCCGCCCTGGTCGCCACCCTGCCGCAGCCCTCGCTGGGGGCGGCAGTGGCGGCGACCGCGCTGTTCGTGCTGGGCCGGCTGCTGTTCTGGGCGGGCTATCTGGTGCATCCCTTCGCCCGCGCGCCGGGCATGGCGATGACGCTGACCGTCAATCTGATCGTGCTGGGCTGGGCCGTTCTGCTGCAACTGGGCGGGATGCAGCCCGGCTGACCGGCTTCTCAGCAGGAGGCGCACTGGCCGGGGCCGCCGTCTTCGCCAGATGCAGCCAGCGCTGGTAAGCCTCCACGCTCACCGGCGCCCGGTGCTTCAGCCCGATGCGCAGGATCTGCGGCAGGGCCAGCAGCACCTTCAGGTCGGTCATCCGCGGGCCGTGGCGCAAATTCTTCCAGCTGTTGCCGGCCCAACTGCGCGCCAGCCGCCACGCCATCAGCGAGGACGGACAGCGCGCCACCTCGCGGATCAGGTCGTTGCGGTGGTTGTAGAAGCGCTCCATCCCCGGCTTGCGGCCCTTCTCGCTCTTGTCGTGGTAGACCATGACGTCGGGCAACGCCACGACGCGATAGCCGGCGCCGACCAGCCGCAGGCAGCGGTCCTTCTCCTCCCCCTGGCGGTAGAGTTCGGGCATGTAAAGGCCGACCTGCTCGACCGCGCTGCGCCGCAGCAGATGGCCGCAGCCGACATACCACGGCACATCGAAGGGGGCCGCGCCCTTGGGAAAATAGACCAGCCCGTCGCGCGTCTCGATGTTGCAGGCGACGGCGGCGACCTCCGGGTTCTGTTCCAGATAGGCGACGCAGCGGGCGAGACCGTCGGGATCCTCGAACCAGCTGTCGTCGTCGACCGACAGGATGCAGTCGCCGGTCGTGTTCACGAAGCCGAAGTTGCGGGCCAGGATCAGCCCGCCATTGTGCGGCTGGCGGACATAGCGGACGGCCGGGAATTCCGCCCGCATCATCGCGCCGGTGCCGTCGCTGGAGCCGTCGTCGATGACGATGATCTCCATCGGCGGGGTGGTCTGGTTCATCAGCCGGGTCAGCGCGATGCGCAACTCCGGCCCGCGGTTGTAGGTGGCGATGACGGCGCTGACGGTCAGCGTCATGACGGCTCCCTTCGAGCGATATGGGGCGGCGCCACCACCGGGCGCAGCGGGTCGTCCTCCAGGATCCCCCAGGCGCGGAGCGCACGGGTCAGCCCGATCCACAGCAGGATCGGCAGCAGCGAGAAGAAGCCGAACTTCACGATGGTGATGTTGCCGTCGCGGAACCACTGCAGGCAGAGCGGCAGGAAGGCGCAGTAGAACAGCACGGCGTAGCGGTTGCGGAAGCCGCTGGTCCAGAACCAGCGGTGCATGCGGCCCAGGATCAGGCCGACCACCACCATGGTGACGATCATGCCGATCCAGCCGGCGCTCATCCAGCCGTCGCCGGGCAGCGAGGTGGTCAGGTTGTAGAAGACGCCGTAGTCGTTCAGATCCACCCACTTCACCGGCGCGCCGACCGGCTTGCCCGGCCACAGCAGGCGCGGGATCGGTTCGGTGAACAGCTGCAGATACTGGGTGAACCAGGTGTAGGTGCCCGACTGTTTCGGCACCACCCACAGGATGTAGGCGAGGAAGTCGAAATTCGCCAAATCCTGGCCGGCCAGCGCGTCGAGCGCCCGGCCGCTGCCGCTGCCGCCGTTGAACTTCAGCAGGACGGACACCGGGGCGTCGCCGGCCAGCACGTCGCGGAAGGCGTCGCGGTTGTTGCCCAGCACGGTGAACAGCCCCAGCACCGGGACCGCGGCCAGCACATGCCACAGCCGGAACCATTTGGTGCGGGTGCGGTACAGCATCAGCAGCACCAGCCCCAGGATGCCCATGATGATCGCCCAGCGCCCCCAGCCCAGATAGGCGCGGTAGGCGACGAAGCCGGCGAAGGGGATGAAGGACAGCGGGTGGAAGCGGCAGACCCAGATCAGCCCAAGCGTCAGCGGCAGGCCCATCGAATGGGCCTCGGCGATATAGCCGGTGGTGTTGGTGTAGATCGGCTGTCCGGTCAGCGGGTCGCGCTCCATCTGCACGTCGCCGGTGCCGTCGAAGCTGGCACCGCCCTGGCGCTGGATCGCCGAATAGATGGCGAGCGGGCCCAGCAGCAGAGCGGTGGTCAGGAAGGCCACGATGTCGACGCGGTCGAAGGAGAAGGCCGGCGCCGGTTCGCCGTTCGGGGTCCAGTCGGGCTTGACCAGACCGGCCCACATGCAGGCGGCGGCGAAGGCGATCAGTCCCACCGAACTGACCACCAGGGTCATGACGAACTGCTGCTCGTTCGGCCAGAAGCCCATGAACAGCCAGACATCGTCGAAGCCCTGCGTGTGGACCAGGATCGGCCGCATGACGAAGACCAGGGCGTGGAAGATCAGGTACAGCGTCAGCGGATGGAACATGGACGCGCTGCCGGAGCTGAGGAACACGGCGGTCACCAGCACCAGCACCAGGACCTGCGCGATCAGCGCCATTTCGATCATCGGCAAACAGTCCCCGGTAATTGGGCTCCGCCTGAAGACGGGCGCGGCCCGCGGGCAAGCGGGTACGACCGGCCGGTCAGGCTAGGATGAAAAGTCAGCCTATACGCCCCGTCCCGGTCCGGCAGGGGTGCAGAGGGCGTGGCCCCTTCGCACCTGCACACCCCCTTCGCGCTTTTGCCGGTGCGGCTGGGCTGGGTCAGTCTCCCCCCTTCGGCGGCTTTGCCGCTGTCTTGGAGGAGGGTCTTCCATGTTCCGTTGCCAACCTCGTCGTCGGAGTGGAGCGGCCAAAATCCTGACTCGGATTTTACTGTTGAACGCGCTTCTGCTGCCTGCCGCCGGATGGGGGCCGGCGATGGCGGCCCAGACCGGTTCTACCGAGACGACCTTCTATGTGTCGCCGACCGGCAACGACCGCTGGTCGGGGCGGCTGTCCCAGCCGTCGGCGGACGGGCGCGACGGTCCATTCGCGACCCCGGCGCGTGCGCTGGCCGCCGCCAAGGGCAACGGCCCGGCCACCTTGCGGCTGCATGGCGGGACCTATCGGCTGACGGCGCCGCTGGTGGTGGACGGCTCGCTGCCGGGGCTGCGGCTGCTCGCGGTGGAAGGGGAGCAGCCGGTCCTGTCGGGCGGAGAGGCGGTGGGCGGGGCGCAACTGGCGAACGGCCTGCTGTCCGCGCCGCTGGCGCGCGATCCGGGGCTGGACGTCTCGCTTGGCGGGCAGCGGTTGGACGCGGCGCGCAGCGGCGACTTCAATCCCGGCGACCCGCGCAGCGGCTGGTTCCCGGCCAAGGCGGTGCAGTCCGATCCCAAAAGTCCGGGGAGCAAGCGGCAGATGCGGCTTCCCGCCGGCGTGCTGAAGTCGGGCTGGGCCGGGCCGGGCGTGCGGGCGCAGGCGCTGGACCGCGAGCGGCTGTCAGACGATCTGCTGGGCGTGGTTTCGGCCGACCCGAAGGGCTTTCTGACCTTCGATGCCGACGGGCAGTATCCTTACCGTGACGGCTCGACCGTGCGGCTGCTCGGTCATCCCGATTTTCTGACGAGGGCCGGTGAATTCGCCTGGGACGCCAAAGCCAAGCGCCTGCTGGTGAAGCCGCCGGCCGGGCTGAACGCCGCCGGGGCGGAGTTGGTGGTGGCGCGCCAGCCGGTGCTGCTGCGGCTGGACAACGCCCGCAACGTGACGGTGGAAGGGCTGACCTTCACCGATGTGCCGTGGGACGGCACCGCGGTGCTGGCGAAGGGGAGCAGCGGCGTGCGGATCGCCGGCAACCGCTTCGCCCTGGTCGGCACCGCGGTGATGCTCGACGGCACCGGCCGCAGCGAGGTGTCGGGCAATCGGATGGAGCATCTCGGCCGCTCCGGCGTGATGCTGGCGCCGGGCAGCAGCGACAACCGCATCCTTGCCAACCGCATCAGCGACATCGGCGAGGTGCGCTTCTTCAGCGGCGGCGTGATGGGGGCGGGCATCCGCAACACGCTGATCGCCCACAACGATATCCGCCGGTCGGCCCGTTACGGCATCTCGATCAAGAACTGGAACCCGCAGACGGTGAACAGCGACAACACCATCGAGTTCAACCGCATCCGCGACACCGCCCGCCAGACCGCCGACGCCGGCGCCATCGAGATGCTGGGCCGCAGCGGCAACGACACCCGCAGCATCATCCGCTTCAACGACATCCGCGACACCGGCGGCCTCGCCACCGACGCGCAGGGGCGCTGGCTGGTCCGCTACAAGGGCTTCGGCATCTATCTGGACGACATGACCAGCGGGGTGACGGTGCAGGGCAACCTGCTGGAGAACACCGGCATGGCGGCGATCTTCCTGCATGGCGGCGACAACAACCGGGTGTCGGACAACATCACGGTGATGAACGACATGAAGGACCGCTTCCTGCGGCTGGAATGGGTGCCCAGCGCCGGCAGGAACGGTCTGATGCATGGCAATGTCGCCGACGGCAACGTGGTGGCCGGCCCGGCGGCGAAGGATCAGGTCGTCAACAGCCTGTCCGGCGGCGAGTACCGGATCGACCGCACGCAGCTGGAAAACGCGGTGCCGGTCGCGGGAGTGGCCAGTGCCGCCAGGGCTGCCGCCGCCCCGCCGGCTGGCGGGGGTCTGCTGGACCGGCTGGTGGCGATGAAGGAACTGCCCCTCGACCGCGTCGGGCCGGAAGGGATGCGGTAGAGGCAACAGGCTGGAGCGATCCTCATTCGGCCGTCATCCCCGCGAAGGCGGGGATCCAGGATTCCGGTCCAAGCGCTTGCAATGACTGGATTCCCGCCTTCGCGGGAATGACGGTCGAAAAGAGAGGCCGTTGGCTTCGGCGGACGGGAGACGACCAAAACCGACGGACATCCCGAAAAGAAGAAAGGCGCCCTTCCTGGTGAGGAAGGGCGCCTTTCTTAAACCTTAATCCATTCCTCACGCGGTGGCCGGACGGGCCAGCGCCGGGGGGATGTCGGTCGGTTCCATCACCGGGACGGCGACCGTCGGGGCCTTCCAGGTCAGCGTGTCGAAGGCGCCGCAATGGCCGCACAGGCCGCCCCAGTTGTGGCTGACCGCCCCGCAGGAGCTGCAGGTCCACACCGGATCCTCCGGCGCGTTGGCGGCCTTGGCCAGCCAGTCCTTCGCCGCGTCCTCGTCGTGGCGCTCGCCGCGGTCCAGCTCCGCCATCAGGCGGTAGGTGCGGCGGGTCGGGCCGATCTCCATGGCGCGGTTCAGGTGCTGGCGCGCCTCGCCCCACAGCTGGGCGTCGATGGCGGCGCGGGCGACGGCGAGGTGCGATTCGGCCGAATCGGGGGACTGACGCACCAGCTTCTGGAACAGCCGGACGCGGGTCAGCGGATCGTAGCTGGAGACGATCGACCGGTAGATATCGGCCAGTTCCGGATGCGGCGAGTGGCGCCATGCCCGCTCCACCACCTTGGCGGCCGGCTTCAGCCGGTCGGCGGCGAGCTGCAGGCGGGCCAGACGGACGGCGGCGGGGACGAAGCCCGGCATCATGTCGTGCGCAGCCTGGGCGTGCGACAGGGCGGCGTCGGCCCGGCCGCGGCGCTCCGCCTCGAAGCTGCGCTCCAGAAGCAGGACGGCGCGGTGGCGGCGGCCCTCGTCGGTCGGGATGGCCCCGGCCTGGATCGCCTGCTGCAGCGTGCCTTCGGCGGCAGCCCAGTCGCCGGCCTGCGCCTCCAGGTCATAGAGCGTGCCGAGCAGCCAGGGCGTGTTGGGCTGCAGCCCGCGCGCCTTGCGGGCCAGCGTCAGCGCCTCCACCCGGTCGCCCGACTTGATCGCCTGGGTCAGCAGCCCGCGCATGCCGAGGAAGGCCGTCTCCGGCCGCTCCAGCATGGCGGTGAAATATTCCTTGGCGGCGCGCTCGTCGCCCTGCAGCTGGGCGGCCTGGGCCGACAGCAGCATGGTCAGCGGCGGCTCGTTCAGCAGCCCGTCGGCCTTGCGCGCCATCTTGCGCGCGGTCTGCGCATCGCCGGCGGCGATGGCGACCATGCCCTGGGTCAGGGCGCGGTAGCCGCGCTCGCGGCGGCGGATGCGGCTCTGACGGCGGATGCGGTGCGGCGTGCGGATCAGCCCGCGGATCAGGCGGTAGCCCAGCGCCGCGATGCCCAGCGCCACGATGGTGACCAGCAGGGCGACCCAGAAGGGCGCCTCGACGGCGTAGCCCAGCCAGTGGACGCTGACGGTGCCGGGACGGTCGGCGAGCCAGATCGCGGCGGCGATGACCACCGCGACCTTGAGAAGGAACCAGAGGGCGCGGATCATTGGGCCGTCCCCTTCCCGCCGGCGGCGGTGGTCATCAGGGCGATGGCGCGGTCGTTCAGCTGGCGCGCGGCCTGATCGGCTGCCAGACGCGCCTTGGCGTCGGCCAGCCACGGGGCGGCGGCCTGCGCGGCCGGACCCTGCAGGGCCGACAGCTCCTCGACCGCCTTGGCGAGGTTGCCCTCGTTCAGCGCGGCCTCGGCGCGGGCGACGATGGCGGTGGCGGTGGTGCCGACGACCCCGCCGCCCTCCTGGCGCACAGTGACCAGGGTGGACAGCTTGCCGACCGCGGTGTCGATCCAGCTGTTGCCCTCGCCGCGGATGTCGGCGCGGACGATCTCGCCGGCCAGCGGCTGGAAGCGGTCGGTCAGCTGGGCGCGGGTCGGGATGCCCTTGGCGGCATAGGGCGCCACGGCGTCCAGCGGCTGGGTCACGCCCGCGTCGGAGATGTTGAGCGCGCGGACCGCCTGCAGGTCCTGCTGGAACGGCTGCCCGCCCGACAGGGAGGCGCGCAGCTGCCCGGCGGCCAGCACCAGCGCCTGCGCGGTGGAAGCGGCGTCCTGGCGCTCGCTGACGGCCTTGTTGACGCTGGTGACCTGCTGCTTCAGCTGGTCGACCTCGCTGCGCAGCTCCTGCGCCGCCTGGGAGTTGCCGGAGACGGCGGAGACCTTCTGCTCCAGCGCGGCGATGCGGTCGGCCAGCTCCTTGCGGGCGTCGCCGGCATCGGTGCTGGCGGCCGGGCGCTTCTCCAGCGCGTCGATCCGCTGGGTCAGCGCGGAGAGGTCGGCGCCGTTGCCGCCATTCGCGGCGGCCGGACGCTGCTCCAGCTTGCCGACGCGGTCGGCGATCTGCTGGATCTGCGCCTTCAGCGCCGGGTCGGCCGGGGCGGTGGCGCCGGTCGAAGCGGTGGAGGAGGCGGAGGTGGACGGCCAGCCGGGCAGGGCGGGACCCCACCAGGGCTCCGACAGCGCGGCGGCGCCGACCAGCAGGGCCACCACCGACAGGGCGGTGGCGAACCCGCCGCCGGAGCGCGGCTCGTCGATGTAGGACGGGGTGGGGGCAATGGTCGGACGGGCCGGCTCGGCATCGGCGCTGCGGCTGTAGCCCGCGCTGCCGCTGGTGCCGGACGGCGTCCAGCTGCCGGTTGTGGTCTTCGGCTCGTCAGATTTGGCGTCGGACTTGATGCCGTCGTCCTTGGTGGAGGCGTCCTTGGCCTCCTCGGCCTTCTCCGCGTCGCCCTTCGGCGTATCGGCGAGGCTGTCGGTCGCGCCGATCGGCGTGGCCGGCGGGATCAGGGCGTCGGAGGACTGCAGTTCGGTCGCGGCACCGGTGGTCGCGCCGGCCGCCGGGATATCGGCCGCCGGGCTGTCGGCGCCGGGGATGGTGTCGGCCGGGGAGGCGGTCGGAACCGGCTCCACCACCGGAGCGGCATCGACAGTCGTGGCGGCCGGGGTGATGACGGACGCGGCGGAGGCGTCGGTCGGCCGGTCCTCGCTGGGGGTGGCGGCGTCCAGGTCGGCGTCGTCCAGCTTGATGCGGTGCTTGGCGGCGGCGGCGCGCAGGTCGGCATGGCGGGCCAGCGGGATCGCGCCGCGCTTCTTCCAGCCCTGGACCGTCGTCACCGGGGTGTCCAGCTTGTGGGCCATCGGGCGGATGCCGCCGAAACGTTCGACGATGCGGTCGACCGCCGCATTGCCAGTGCTGGCGCCGTCGCCGTCACGGTCGGTGCCGGGGCGCTCGGGGCCTGGACGAGAGGTCATGGGCTGTACCTTCGGTTCGCTGTTGTTCGTTTTAACGTCACAGCCCCCTGACCGGTCCCCCTCGTCCCCCGTACGGCTGATGCACCCATCCGGAAGCACCGGGGGTGTAAGCCGTACGGCCGGACCGCGCCGGGGTTAACCGGCGACCGGCAACAGATCGAGCAGGGCGTCCTGCTCCGGCCGCGCCGCCACCCGTACGCTTCGCCACGGCGTCACTCCCTGGTCGCCGTACGCACGGGCAGCCTCCGCGACCGCGGGGCTGAGGCAGAACGCATCGACCGTACGACAACAATCGACCAGCCCCGCCTCGGCCAGCAGCCTAACAAAGGATGCCGCGGTACGGGGAGAGAAAAACAACACGCCGTCGAGCGCGGACGTACGCAAAAATGTCGCGGTATCGTCCGACAGGGTTAGCGCGGGTACGGCATCGTACATCACGCTGCGCCGCAGCGTGAACCCGGACGCTCCCAACAGGCCGGCGAGGTCGCCCGCCACCTTGCTGCCGGCCACATGCAGGAGCGTACCGGCGGCCGGATCGCGCAAGCGGCGGACATGGTCGGCCAGCGCGTACACGTCGCCCGACGCGCTGTCGACCTCCGCGAAGCCGGCCGCCCGCGCCGCCCGCGCGGTGGCGTCGCCGACCGCGTGCACCGGACGGTCGCGGCGGCTCGTACGTTTGGCGTAGGCGCGTACGCCGTTCGCGCTGGTGAAGAGCAGGGCTTGTACGTCGGACAGGTCGGGTTCCGGCCCGTCGAGCCAGACCATCGACAGCATCGGCTCCACCGCCGTGGCGAAGCCGAGCGCCTCCAGCCGGCGGACCAGCGGCTCGGCATCCTCCGCCGGACGCGTCACCAGAAGACGCGTACAGGGAGGGACGGCAGAGGGCGCAGGCTGTTTTCCCGTCATGCGGAAAACCCGGACGGAGGGACGGTCAGTGGGGGGCCGCGGCGAAGAAATCGGGCGGCAGCTGCGCCCGGATCTCGGCCCCGGCGTCGGCGCCCAGCGACTCGGCCTCGGCCGCCTTGCCGTGGCGTTCCGCCCGGAAGATGATGCGTCCGTCGGTCGACAGCACCTTGGCGCGGAGATGCAGGTCGTCGCCGTCCAGCATCGCCAGCGCCGCGATGGGCGTGCGGCAGGAACCGTCGAGCGCGGCCAGCAGCGCGCGCTCCGCCGTGACGCGGACCATGGTCTCCGCACAGTTCAGCGGGGCGAGCAGGGCGCGGGTGGCGTCGTCGGCGCTGCGGATCTCGATGCCGATGGCGCCCTGGGCAACCGCCGGCAGCATGGTTTCCGGCTCCAGCACCGCGGTGATGCGGTCGGTCAGGCCGAGGCGGCGCAGGCCGGCCAGCGCCAGCAGGGTGGCGTCCACCTCGCCCGCGTCCAGCTTGGACAGTCGGGTCTGCACGTTGCCGCGCAACGGGAAGATTTTCAGGTCGGGGCGCAGTTCCAGCACCTGGGCCTGACGGCGCAGGCCGGCGGTGCCGACCACGGAGCCGGCCGGCAGATCGGCCAGACCGCCGCCGGAGCGGGCGAAGAAGGCGTCGCGCGGATCCTCGCGCGGCAGCAGGGTGGCGATCTCCAGCCCGTCGGGAAGCTGGGTCGGCACGTCCTTCATCGAATGGACGGCAAGATCGGCGCGGCCGTCGAACAGCGCCTCCTCCAGCTCCTTGGTGAACAGGCCCTTGCCGCCCGCCTCCGCCAGGGTGCGGTCGAGGATGCGGTCGCCGGTGGTCTTGAAGACGACGATCTCGATGGCGCCGGGCGCGGCGAGATGCGGATGGGCGGCGATCAGGCGGTCGCGGGTTTCATGGGCCTGCGCCAGCGCCAGCGGGCTGCCGCGCGTCCCGATACGGAGCGGGTGGGTCGTCATAGGGCGTGTTCTAGGCGATCCGCGCAGCTTTGCAAGGATTCGTCGGCTCTTCATACATAAGATTGAGGCGGATCAAATTTCATGCCCCCGGCTTTCCCGCACCGGCTGGTCCCCAACTCCATCCTGTACCCGGACGGGCAAGGCGGCTAATTTGGCGCCATGATCGTTCTTGGAATCGAAACAAGCTGCGACGAGACGGCCGCCGCAATCGTCACCGACGCGCGCGAAATCCGCGCCGACGTCGTGCTGTCGCAGTTGGACGACCACACGCCCTATGGCGGCGTCGTCCCGGAAATCGCCGCCCGTGCCCATCTGGAACATCTGGACGGGCTGATCCGCCGCGCCATGGCGGAGGCCGGGATCGGCTTCGGCGACCTCGACGCGGTGGCGGCGACCGGCGGGCCGGGGCTGATCGGCGGCGTCATCGTCGGCGTCATGACCGCCAAGGCCATCGCCGCGGCGCGCGGGCTGCCCTTCGTCGCCGTCAATCATCTGGAAGGCCACGCGCTGACCGCGCGGCTGACCGACGACGTCGCCTTTCCCTACCTGCTGCTGCTGGTGTCGGGTGGCCATTGCCAACTGCTGGCGGTGGAGGGGGTCGGGCGCTACCGCCGGCTCGGCACCACCATCGACGACGCGGTCGGCGAAGCGTTCGACAAGACCGCCAAGCTGCTGGGGCTGGGCTACCCCGGCGGGCCGCTGGTGGAGAAGGCGGCGGCGCGCGCCACCAACCCGGCGCGGTTCGATCTGCCGCGGCCGATGCTGGGGCGTCCGGGCTGCGATTTCTCCTTCTCCGGGCTGAAGACCGCGGTGCGGCGGCATGTGGAGGAGTTGGGCGCGCCGCTGTCGGATGCCGACCGCGACGATCTTGCCGCCGCCTTTCAGGCGACGGTGGCGGAGGTGCTGGCCGACCGCTGCGCCCGCGCCATCCGCCGCTTCAAGGAGGACCATCCGCAGGGCGGCGCCCTGGTGGTGGCCGGCGGCGTCGCCGCCAACAAGGCGATCCGCAGCCGGCTGTCGACCCTGGCGGAGAAGCAGCGCATGCCGTTCGTCGCGCCGCCGCTGCGCCTGTGCACCGACAACGCGGCGATGATCGCCTGGGCCGGGATCGAACGCTTCCGGCTGGGCGAGAGCGACCCGCTGAACTTCGCCCCCCGCCCGCGCTGGCCGCTGGACCCGAACGCGGCGCCGGTGATCGGGCGCGCGGGGGTCGGGGCGGGGGTGAAGGCGTGAGACCCATCCTTACATCCCCTCTCCCGCCCGCGAGATCCCCTCTCCCCCCCGGGGAGAGGGTTAGGGTGAGGGGGATGCGTTGCGAGGACCGTCAAGCATCGCGCAACGCCGGGTCTCCCGTCGACTTCTCCCTGTGCATCCCCCTCACCCCGACCCTCTCCCCGGGGGGGAGAGGGGGAGACGAGCGTGGTCGTTTTATTGATGTGAGAGACTTGCCATGAGTGCCGTGCCCCCCACCTCCCTCAACCGCATCGGTGTCGTCGGCGGCGGCGCCTGGGGAACGGCGCTGGCGCTGGCGGCGTTGCGGGCTGGGCGCGAGACGCTGCTGTGGGCGCGCGAGCCGGCGGTGGTGGAGGCGATGAGCATCCGCCGCGAGAACCGCGATTACCTGCCCGGCGTGCCGCTGCCCGACGCGCTGCGGATCACCGGCGACCTGGCCGATCTCGGCGATTGCGACGCGGTACTGCTGGTGTCGCCGGCCCAGCATGCGCGCAGCGTCACCGCGGGCATGGCGCCGCTGCTGAAGCCGGGGGCGCCGGTCGTCGTCTGCGCCAAGGGAATCGAGCTGGACAGCCACGCGCTGATGAGCGAGGCGGTCGGCGCCGCGCTGCCGGCCGGCAACCCGGTGGCGATCCTGTCCGGCCCGACCTTCGCGGCGGAGGTGGCGCGCGGGCTGCCGACGGCGGTGACGCTGGCCTGCGCCGACGAGACGCTTGGCACCGCGCTGGTCGCGGCGCTGGGGAGCCGCACCTTCCGGCCCTACCGCTCGGACGACGTCGTCGGCTCGCAGATCGGCGGGGCGGTGAAGAATGTTCTGGCCATCGCCTGCGGCGTGGTCGAGGGGCGGCGGCTGGGCGACAACGCGCGCGCCGCGTTGATCACCCGCGGGCTGGCGGAGATCACCCGGCTGGCGCTGGCGCTCGGCGGCCGGGCGGAGACGCTGATGGGGCTGTCGGGGCTGGGCGACCTGACGCTGACCTGCTCCAGCCTGCAGTCGCGCAATATGTCGCTGGGCGCGGCGCTGGGCGAGGGGAAGACGCTGGCCGAGATCCTGGCGGCTCGGCGGTCGGTGGCGGAGGGCGTCTATACCGCCGCCGCCGTGGTCGGGCTGGCGGCGAAGCTGGGCGTCGACATGCCGATCTGCGCCGCCGTGGATGCCATCCTGAACCGCGGCGCCGGGCTGGACGAGACCATCGACGGGCTGCTGTCCCGGCCCTTCCGGGGGGAAGGCGTTTAGGGGCGTTTAGGAGACGGCCTTCTCGACCCAGCCGGCGGCGCGCACCGAGGGCGCGTGGGTGCGGCTGACCGGGACCAGCAGGCCGTTGGTCAGGCGCAGTGACAGCTTGCCGTCCGGCTTGCGCTCCACCGCCGCGACCGCCGATGCTGCAACCCAATAGGAGCGGTGGACCTGCCGGCCGTCGAGGCCCGCCAGCTCCGCCACCGCGTCGCGCATCCGCATCAGGATCAGGTCGCTGCCCAGCGCGGTGTGAACGCGGACGTAATGGTCCTCCATCTCCAGCGCCAGCAGGTCGCGCCCCAGCTTGGCCGGAATGCGGTCGAGGAAGGGGGCGGGGCGGTCGGCGGTCGGTTCGCCGCCGGGGACGGGCACTTGCGGAGGGGCGGGCGGCTGGTGGCCGACCACGCCATGGTCGCGCAACTCCAGCCACACCGGCAGGGCCGACACCAGCGTGGTGATGACCAGCACATAGCCGTACATCTCGGCCAGCCCGGCGGGGGTGAGGAAGTCCTGGCCGCGCAGCCGGCTTTCCAGCAGGGCGACCACCAGGGTCTGCAGGATGCTGACGGTCAGATAGGCCGCAGCCAGCATCAGCGGCCATGTGCGCTCCAGGTTCGGCAGGAGGCGGCGGGTGACCAGAATCACCAGTTCGAACATCGACCAGCCGCTGACGATCTGCCCGCCCCAGTAGGCAAGCCGGACGGCGAAGCCCATGTCACGGAAGGTGCCGAACGGTCCCAGCAGGGCCAATGCTAGGATGGAGGCCGCCAGCAACGGAAGGCGGCGGCGCAGCACGCGCCGGCCATAGGGAACGGGCGGCGACTGCCAGGGGAGGGCCGGGGATGAGGTTTCGGTGTCGGGTTGCGCGTTGGTCTGCAAGGATGGTCGCCCCAGGAACGGTGGCAGTGGCTCTGCTGGCGCTGGCCGCCGCTGGTCCGGCCGCCGCGGGGGAGCTTCGCGCAACCGTCCGCAACGTCAAGCCCAATCAGGGCAAGGTGATGGTCGCGCTGTTCGACAGCGCCGAGGCGCAGGCGGCCAAGCGGCCGCGCGCCGGCTATTTCGTCGCCGCGCTGGGGCCGGAACTGCAGGTGGTCTTCCCCGACCTGCCGGCCGGCCGCTATGGGCTGATCGCCTTCCAGGATCTGGACAACAACGGCGAGCTTGCCACCGGCCTGTTCGGCATCCCCGCCGAACCGCACGGCTTCAGCCGTTCCGCCCGCGGCAGCTTCGGCCCGCCCGGCTTCGACGATTACGCGGTGGCGGTCGGGGCGTCGGGCGTGGCGACGACGGAGATCCGGCTGGTGGAGTGACCTGCGGGCTCACCCGCGCGGGCAGCCCTCCTGGCGCCAGCGGGCGAGATAGTCGTCCAGGCCGCGGCCGGGGATCTCGTCGAAGCGGCGGTCGAGCGCCAGCAGGGTTTCCATGCGGTCGATGCGGAAACTGCGGAATTCCTCGCGCAGCTCGCACCAGGCGCCCAGCGTCCACACCCGGCCCCAGAAGAACAGGCCAAGCGGCTGGACCGCGCGGGCGGAATGGGTGCCGTCCTCGCGCCGGTAATCGAACAGCACGACGCGCCTGGCGTTGATGGCGCAGCGCAGCACGTCCATCCGCTCGCGCAAGGGGGCGGGGAACGAGAAGTCGGGGACGAAGACGCGGCTGTCGGCCAGCTCGCGACGCCGTGCCTCCGGCACGACCGCCTCGACCTTGTCGAGCGCACGGGCGGCTGCATCGGCCAGACCGCCGCCGACCCAGGCGCGGGCGAGGCGGGCGCCGACCACCAGCGCCTCCACCTCGTCCTGGGTGAACATCAGCGGCGGCAGGTCGTAGCCGTCGCGCAACAGATAGCCGACGCCGGCCTCGCCCTCCACCGGCACGCCGGAGGAGGCGAGGTCGCGCATGTCGCGGTAGACCGTGCGCTCCGACACCTCCAGGCACCGCGCCAGCTCGGCAGCCGTCACCAGCCGCCCCTTGCGGAGATGCTGGACGATCTGGAACAGGCGGTCGGCGCGGCGCATGGCGGCGGCTCCGGTCAGACGTGTCAGTGCATCGAATAGAGGCCGACGCGGTTGCCCTCGCTGTCGATGAACTGGGCGAAATAGCCGATCTCAGGGGTGATCAGCGTCTTCGGCACGACGATGGTGGCGCCGGCCTGCTCGGCACGGGTCAGCGGGGCGGACAGGTCGTCGCCGCCGTTCAGGTAGACGGTGGTGCCGTCGGCGCTGGGCTTGCAGGCCTCGTGCTGGATCAGGCAGCCCTTGACGGCGGTGCCTTCGGCCGGGAAGACTGCCATGGTCATGCCGCTGGGGCAGGGTTCCTGCACCATCTTGGCGGCGAAGACGGTCTCGTAGAAGCCGACGGCGCGGGCGAGGTCGGTGACCGGGATTTCGAACCAGGTGACGACGTGCGGGATGTTCATCGGAGTGGCTCCTGACAGTGGGGGGAGGGATGTTCGTGGTTCGTGCCGGCACACCCTCTTGATAGCACGCCCCTCCTGACAGCGTGATGTCAGGAGCAATCAGCCGGCTGAATTAAAATGGCCGGCCCCTTCAATGAAAATTGCGGCCCTTGGGAAATGGGGCTTGAGTCTCATTGGGGGCCGCAGGCCGGTCCTCGCCGGTCAGTTCGGCCAGCCGGTGGGTCAGGTCGATCAGCGATTCCACCCGCAGATGCACGACTCCCTCCTGGTTCTGCACCCGGCCGGTGGCGGCCATCAGCCGGGCGGTCATGATCGGACGGCGGAAGGTCTCGAAGGCGTCGGGCATGACGACGAGGTTGGCGACCCCGGTCTCGTCCTCCAGCGTGATGAAGACGACGCCCTCGGCGCTGCCGGGCCGCTGACGGACCAGGACGAGGCCGGCGGTGGTCAGTCGCCGGCCGTCGCGCGTCCAGGCCAGCCGCTCCGCCGGGGTGACGCCGGGCAGGCCGTCGCGCAGCAGCGACAGCGGATGGGCCTTCAGCGACAAGGACAGGCTGGTGTAGTCCATCACCACATGCTCGCCCAGCGCCATGGCCGGCAGCGGTGCCTCGGGCTCTTCCGCCATCGGGCCGTCCAGGCGGGCGAACAGCGGCAGCGGCCGGTCGCCCAGCGCCCGCACCGCCCACAGCGCCGCCCGGCGGTCCAGCCCGACGGAGCGGAAGGCGTCGGCCTTCGCGAGCTTTTCCAGCGCCGCGACCGGCAGGCGGGCGCGGCGCCACAAATCGTAGGGGTCGCGGTAGCCGCCGGCGCGGGAGAGGACGATCGAGTTGGCGTGCGACTCGGCGAAGCCCTTGATGAGGCGGAGGCCGAGGCGGAGGGAAGAAGAGCCTTCCACCGCGCAATCCCACCCCGACAGGTTCACATCCGGCGGCAGCACGGTCACGCCATGCTCGCGGGCGTCGCGGACGATCTGGGCGGGGGCGTAGAAGCCCATCGGCTGGCTGTTCAGCAGGGCGGCGGCGAAGATGGCGGGGTGGTGGCGCTTGATCCAGGCGGAGACATAGACCAGCAACGCAAAGCTGGCGGCGTGGCTTTCCGGGAAACCGTATTCGCCGAAGCCCTCGATCTGCTGGAAACAGCGCTCGGCGAAGGCGGGGTCGCAGCCCCGGGCGGTCATGCCGGCAATGAATTTGTCGTGGAACAGGTGGACCTGCCCGGACTTGCGGAAGGCGGCCATGGCGCGGCGCAGCCGGTCGGCCTCCTCGGCGCTGAAGCCGGCGCCGACCATGGCGATCTTCATCGCCTGCTCCTGGAACAGCGGCACGCCCAGCGTCTTGCGCAGCACCGGCTCCAGCGCCGGCATCGGATAGGTGATGTCCTCCGCCCCGCTGCGGCGGCGCAGGTAAGGATGGACCATGCCGCCCTGGATCGGGCCGGGGCGGACGATGGCGACCTCGATCACCAGATCGTAGAACTTCCGCGGGCGCAGCCGGGGCAGCATGCTCATCTGCGCGCGGCTTTCGACCTGGAAGACGCCCAGGCTGTCGGCGCGGCAGAGCATGTCGTAGACCGCCGGGTCCTCCTTGGGCAGGCTGTCCAGCGTCCAGCGTTGCCCGTGCACCTGCTCGATCAGGTCGAAGGCCTTGCGCACGCAGGTCAGCATGCCCAGCGCCAGGATGTCGACCTTCAGGATGCCCAGCGCGTCGATGTCGTCCTTGTCCCACTCGATGGTGGTGCGGTCCTCCATCGCCGCGTTGGCGACCGGGCAGAGGTCGGACAGCGGGCCGCGGGTGATGACGAAGCCGCCGACATGCTGCGACAGGTGGCGGGGGAAGCCCATCAGCTCGTGGGCCAGTTCCAGCGTGCGCTTGAGCCTGGGGTCGTCGGGGTCCACGCCGAGCGAGCGGGCGCGCTCCTCGTCGACGCCGTCGCGGCTCCAACCCCAGATCGAGCCGGTCAGCCGCGCCACCAGATCGGCCGACAGCCCCATCGCCTTGCCGACCTCGCGCAGCGCGCCGCGGGCGCGGTAGCGGATGACGGTGGCGGTCAGGCCGGCGCGGTGGCGGCCGTATTTTTTGTAGATGTACTGGATCACCTCCTCGCGCCGCTCATGCTCGAAATCGACGTCGATGTCCGGCGGCTCGTTGCGGGCGGCGGAGATGAAGCGCTCGAACAGCAGGTCGAAGCGGGCGGGATCGACCGCGGTGATGCCCAGGCAATAGCAGACGGCGGAGTTGGCGGCGCTGCCGCGCCCCTGGCAGAGGATGCCCTGGCCGCGCGCGAATCGGACGATGTCGTGGACGGTCAGGAAATAGGGGGCATAGCGCAGCTCCCCGATCAGGGCCAGCTCATGCTCGACGGCGGCGCGGACCTTGTCGGGGACACCGCCTGGATACTTACCGGCGGCCCCCTCCCAGGTCAGGGTGACCAGCGTGTCCTGCGGGTCGCGGCCCTCCGCCACCTCGTCGGGGTATTCGTAGCGCAGTTCGTCCAGCGAGAAGCGGCAGGCCTCGGCGATCTCCAGGGTGCGGGCGACGGCGTCGGGGTGGTCGCGGAACAGGCGGACCATCTCGACGGATGGCTTCAGGTGGCGCTCGGCATTGGCGGACAGCCGCCAGCCGGCCTCGTCGATGGTGGTGTGGTGGCGGATGCAGGTCATCACGTCGGCCAGCGCCCGCCGGCCGGCGCCGTGATAGAGCACGTCGTTGGTGGCGACCAGCGGCACCCCCTCCGCCTCCGCCAGTCCGGCCAGCCAGCGCAGCCGCCGGGCATCGTCGCCCTGATAGCGGTGGCTCGCCGCCAGATAAAGCTGTCCGCGCGCCAGCCCGCCGCGCCAGGCCCGCAGCTCGCGCAGGAACGACTCGTCACGCTGGTGAGGGCCGAGCAGCAGGAACAGCATGCCCTCGGCATGGGCCAGCACGTCGGCGCGGGCGATGAAGCATTCGCCCTTCGGCGCCCGCATCTTGCCCAGCGTCAGCAGCCGCGACAGCCGGGCATAGGCGGCGCGGTCGGTCGGGTAGGCCAGCAGGCTGTCGGCGTCGGTCAGGTCCAGGCGGCAGCCGATCAGCGCCCGGATGCCCGCCTTCTTCGCCGCCGCATGCATCTGCACCACGCCGGCCAGCGAGTTGCGGTCCGTCACCCCCACCGCCGCCAGCCCCAGCGCCGCCGCCGTCATCGCCAGCTCGTAAGCGTGCGACGCCCCCTCCAGGAAGCTGAAGTTGGTGGCGACCTGCAGTTCGGCGTAACGGATCATGGCAAGGCTCCCCGGCGCGCATGGGATGGGTGCGTGCGGGGATGATAGTCCGGAAATAAGACTTATGTCATTACTGTGGCGGAGATATCAGGGCAGAGCCAATTTCTAACCGGCGCTCTAACCCAGATAGGACTCAACGCCCATGACTGCGAAGCCCTTGTTCTCCGGGAAACGGGCGTTGACCTTTTCGCGGGCCTTCTTCTCGTCCAGCGCCCAGACCAGGAAGCGGCGGCCGCGCTTCCAGCTGTCCAATGCGGTGGGGGTCAGGCCGGCGTTGACGCGGGAGGCATATTCGATGTTGACCACCCGCAGCAGCCAGCCCTGGTCCTTCTGGGTGCGGCGGTCGTCCAGCACATAGATGCGGCGGTCGGCGGCGCCGGCGGCCTTCAGGCGCTGTTCGAGATCCTCGCAGCCCAACTCGGCCATCGCCTTGCGGCGGCGGGCCTCGCGCAGGTCGCGGGCCTGCTGCAGCGTGACGCGCGCGATCTTCTTGATCCGCTCCACCTGCGCCTGCTTGCGCGACACGGCGGTGGCGATCCGCTCCTCCGAGGTCTTCAGGCGGCGCAGAGCCAGCAGCAGCGACACCGCCAGCGAGGCGAGGCCGACCAGACCGGCGAAGACGTAGGGCATGCTGTCCATGGCGCGTCCTCCGTCTCAGCTGGCTTTGGCGACGGGCGTGTCGGCGGACAGGAATTCCTGCATCCGCGTCACCGCATAGCCGAAGGCGGGCGGATAGCGCCGTTCGATCTCCGTCCGCGCTTCCGCCATCGAGCGCGCCCACACCTCGATCATCTGCGGCTGCGCCCAAGTCGGGTCGACGAGCGCGTGCTGGCTCTGCTGGGCGGCGCCGGTGCCGACATATTTGTTCACGACCATGGCGACGTAGCAGGGGCTGCCCTGGACCTCCTCGCCGATCAGGCGGACCAGCCGTTCGCCGGACTGGCGCGCATCTTCGATCTGGCGTTCCATCACCTTGCGGCGGCGCAGCACATCCTCGACCGCGCCATCCAGTTCCTTCAACTCGCGGATGCGGTCGCCGCGGCGGGCTTCGAACTTCGTCTCCATCTTGGCGCGGCGGGCGATGACGTCGCGCACCCCCTCCGACCCGTGGCGGCGTTCGATCGCGCGTTCACCCATCACGATGACGAGCTTGCCGATGCCGAACCCCAGCCCCGACAACCCGAAGGCGGTGATCAGCGCGTTGGTATAGTCCTGCCACATGTGCGAATCCCCGATCCGGAATGCCATCCGGGTGGATGCTTCCGACCCTAAGGAGTAACCCTTAGCCGCCCGCGGTTCAATCGCGGCGCTGTAACGATATTTCACATGAAACATGCCGATGGGGGAGGGCGACCCTATCCCTCCGCCCGTTCCACCCGGTTGCGGCCGGCCTGCTTGGCGGCGTGCAGCGCATGCTCGGCGCGGTGCAGGGTCTGTTCGACGCCGGGCTCAAGGGGCAGCCAGCTGGCGACGCCGATGCTGGCGGTGACGGGGATCGCCCGCTCCTCCACCAGGATGGGGCTGTCGGCCAGGGCGGCGCGCACCCGTTCCGCCACCACGGCGGAGCCGGCCCCGTCGGTTTCCGGCAGCAGCACGACGAACTCCGCCCCGCCGGAGCGGGCGATATGGTCGGAGATGCGCAGCGCCGCCCGCACCCGCTTCACCACCGCGCGCAGGACGGCGTCGCCGACGGTGTCGCCATGGGCGTCGTTGACCGCCTTGAAGCCGTCGAGGTCGAGCAGGAAGACGCCGAGATGCCGGCCATAGCGGCGCGCCCGCGCCAGCTCGGCCGCCGCCAGCTCCAGGAAGCGGCGGCGGTTCCACACGCCGGTCAGCGGGTCCAGAGTGGCCATGCGGTTCAGGCGGACGGTCGCCTCCTCCAGCGCGCGGCTGCGCTCGGCGAGGCGGCGTTCCAGATCCGCCAGTTCGGCATAGGCGCGCAGCGCCGTGACCACGCTGGTGAACAGGCGGCGGGCGGTCAGTTCCGTCTTCGCGGTATAGCCGTCGATCTCATAGGCGAGGACCAGATCCTCCTCCGGCACGCGGGCCGGCTGGCCGGTGCGCAGGACGATGCGGACGGCGCGGTTGCCCAGATCCTGGCGGATGCGGCGGACCAGCTGCAGGCCGGCATCCTCGGTCTCCATCACCACGTCGAGCAGGATGACGGCGATATCCGGGGTGTCGCGCAGGATGCGTTCCGCCTCCGCCGCGCTGGTGCAGTCGAGCAGGCGGACGGGACGGTCGCGGAAGCGCAACCGCGCGAGCGCCAGCCGGGTGACGGCATGCACCTCCGGCTCGTCGTCGGCGACCAGCACCAGCCAGGGCGGGGCGCCGGGATCGGCGGCATTCCGCGGGTCTGGAGACTCGTCCGAGGCGAACAGGAAATCATTGGACATGGCTGCCGGCTCGGGACTGTCCACGGTACACGTAAGGATA
Organism: Azospirillum sp. B2RO_4; assembly: GCF_051124815.1. Lineage (NCBI taxonomy): Bacteria > Pseudomonadati > Pseudomonadota > Alphaproteobacteria > Rhodospirillales > Azospirillaceae > Azospirillum > Azospirillum sp. B2RO_4. The sequence continues at coordinate 280,042 of NZ_CP118485.1, forward strand.
GAACCACGCCGTCGCCGCCGATGCAACGGTGCCGAGTGACGCGCCCGCCCTATGTCGTTTCGGGCCATGTGCGGCGAATTTGCCGGCGCATTTACTGGCGGATCGGTCGGGCCGGTGGCGCGTTTCGCCATTCGGGGCTTGCGCGGCGACGCCAAGCCACCTTAGGCATGGCCGTGCATACGAAACGATCGGAGCGGACCAGGTATGGAAGCAAGCATGGACGGGCGGGAGCATGCGGCAAAGCTGCGCGCGCTCGCGCTGGGGGCGCTGGGTGTCGTCTATGGCGACATCGGCACCAGCCCGCTCTACACGCTGCGCGAATGCCTGACCGAGGGCGGCGGCTTCCCGCTGACGCCCGAGGTCATCCTGGGCGTGCTGTCGCTGATCTTCTGGGCGCTCATCATCACCGTGACGGTGAAATACGTCGTCTTCATCATGCGCGCCGACAACCAGGGCGAGGGCGGCATCCTGGCGCTGACCGCGCTGGCCCTGCGCGGCATGCGGCCGGGACACCGGCGCACCGGCATGGTGATGGCGATCGGCGTGATGGGCGCCTCGCTGTTCTACGGCGACAGCCTGATCACGCCCGCGATTTCCGTGCTGAGCGCGGTGGAGGGGCTGCATGTCGTGGCGCCGGCACTGGACGCCTATGTCATCCCGATCACGCTGACCATCCTGGTCGGCCTGTTCGTCCTGCAGCGGTTCGGCACGGAGAAGGTCGGCCGGCTGTTCGGGCCGGTGATGCTGGTGTGGTTCGCGACGCTGGCGGCGATGGGCGTCGGGCAGATCGTCCGCTATCCCGGCGTGCTGGGCGCGCTGTGGCCCGGCCATGCGGTGTGGATGCTGTTCGAGCATGGCTGGCACGGTTTCCTGCTGCTGGGGGCGGTGGTGCTGGCGGTGACCGGGGCCGAGGCGCTCTATGCCGACATGGGCCATTTCGGCCGCAAGCCGATCCGCGGCGCCTGGTACGTCATCGTGCTGCCGTCGCTGCTGCTGTGCTATTTCGGCCAGGGCGCCCTGCTGCTGCACGAACCGGAGGCGATCGAGAATCCCTTCTTCCATCTGGCGCCGGACTGGGCGCAGGTGCCGCTTCTGCTGCTGGCGACCGCCGCCACCATCATCGCCGGTCAGGCGGTGATCTCCGGCGCCTATTCGGTGACGCTGCAGGCGATGCATCTGCGCTATCTGCCGCGGATGGAGGTGATGCACACCTCGGAGCACGAGAAGGGCCAGATCTACATGCCGCAGCTGACCTGGCTGCTGCTGGCCGGGGTCATCGTGCTGGTGCTGAGCTTCCAGACCTCCAGCAATCTCGCCGCCGCCTACGGCATCGCGGTGACCGGCACGATGGTGGCGACCACGCTGCTGGCCTACAAGGTGGCGCGCTCGCTCGGCCGCTGGAAGCTGTGGCAGGCGGTGCTGGCGCTGGTGGTGTTCCTGTCGGTCGATCTCGCCTTCTTCCTGTCCAACCTGATCAAGGTGGAGGAGGGCGGCTGGTTCCCGCTGGTGGTCGGCGGGATGGTCTTCCTGTTGATGGCGACGTGGCGGCGCGGGCGCGAGGTGGTGCGCAAGCGGCTGGCCGAGGACGCGCTGCCCTTCGACATGCTGCTGGAGCGGCTGAAGGGCGGGTCGGTGCAGCGGGTGCAGGGCACCGCCGTCTTCCTGACCGGCAACCCGCGCGGCCTGCCGCCGGGGCTGCTGCACAGCCTGAAGCACTACAAGGTGCTGCACCAGCGGGTCGTGCTGCTGACTGTCGACATCGAGGACGTGCCCCATGTGCCGGACGACCAGCGTTTCGAGCTGAAGGCGCTGTCCGCCGGCTTCTTCCGGCTGATCGTCCATTTCGGCTTCAAGGACGAGCCCGACATCCCGCAGGCGCTGGAGGCGCGGCGCATCCCGGGATTGCCGTTCGAGTCGATGGAGACGACCTACTTCGTCAGCCGCGAGACGCTGATCCGCACCCACGGCAAGTCCGGCCTGCCGCGCTGGCAGGAACCGCTGTTCATCTTCCTGTCGAAGCTGTCGTCCAGCGCGTCGGAATATTTCTGCATCCCGCCCAACCGGGTGGTCGAACTGGGCATGCAGCTGGAGATCTAGGGCAGAGTTTTGGGGCAGAGTTTGCCGGCCGGATTTTACCGGTGAGGCGGCGGGCGGGGGCAGATTGTGCCGCCCCCGCCCGCAGTCCGCACGCCTCATGCCGCTACCGGACGGCCTTTACCAGACGATCGAGACCGGCGGTTTGTAGGCGGAGGCGGCGAACATCTGCCGCACCGCCAGTTCCAGCTTGATCTGCGCCTCCGACTTCTTGACGAAGGACAGGTCGATGTCGCCCAGGGATTTCACCACGCAGCCGGAGCGACTGAGGCTGCGAAGCGCCGCCTGCGACGACTGCTGCTTGTCTTCGGGGATGGCGGTGACGGTGGCCGATCCCTCCGGCGGCCGGACGACGTAGAGGTCGAATTTCGGCATGGGCACTCTCCGTTCTGACGAAAGGTCGAGTGCCCATCGCAAGGGCCGGGCCAACTTCTGTGCGGAGGTCAGCGCCGGACCATCGGCGCCAGATCCTTGCGGATGCCGGCGTCCAGGCGGGCGTTCAGGTCCTCCATCATCCGGCGGGTGATGTCGAGGAAGGTGGCTTCGCGGTCGGCCAGCGAGATGTTCTCCGGCACGGTGGTGGAGTGGGTGACGGTGGAGCGGGTCACGCCGCGGAAGCCGCCGTTGCCGGTGTCCGGCACCTCGCCGGTGATCTCCACCTCGATCCGGCCGTCATAGCGCTGGGCCTGGTCGTTGGTGAAATAGCCGGTGATGCCCTTCTTGGTCGGCAGCGGCACCTCGACGATGCTGGCATCCCGGATGGTGACGCGCACGCGGCCCGGCCCGCCGGCCGCCTGCAGCCGCTCCGCCGCCCAGCGCCGCACCGCCTCGGCCGGCGGAACGGCGGAGCGGTTCTCCACATGCTTGCCGCCCACCGGCCGATAGGCGTCGACCACGTCGATGGTGCCGGCATTCAGCACGATCGGCCCGAAATTGGAGAAATCGACCGGCCGCGGCGCCGGCCGCGGCGGTGCGCTCTGGCAGGCGGCGAGCAGGAGGGTGGCCATTCCGGCGGCAAGGGCAAAGCGGCGCGACAGCATGGGGGCTCCGGTTCTTGGGCTGCGTTCGGCAACCTGGGTTTCTGAACAAAGGAAAAGGGCGCGGCGCGGACGCCGCGCCCCTATGAACGCGCTGATGTCTGACCCTATTCCTCGTTAGGACGCGGGGCCATACACGCGGTCGAGATCAGCGTCGGTAAAGTGGTAGTCGGTCGAGCAGAACTGGCAGGTCACCTCGACCCGGCCGTCGTCGATCTTCAGTTCCTGCACCTCTGTGCGCGGCAGGCTGCGCAGCATGTTTTCCACCCGCTCGCGCGAGCAGCGGCAGCCGAAGCGGAGCGCATGGCCGTCATAGACCCGCACGCCGTCCTCGTGGAACAGGCGGTAGAGCAGGTCGGCGGCCGGCAACTCGGTCGACAGCAGCTCGTCGCCGGAGACGCTGGCCATCAGCGCCATGGCGCGGCGCCAGTCGTCCTCGCTGTCCGACGCGGTCAGACCCTGTTCCTGCGGCAGGCGCTGGACCATGATGCCGCCGGTGCGCCAGGGACCGAAGGAGCCGTCCGGCAGCACCGCGCGGTCGACCGAGACGGTCAGGCCGGTGTCGATCTGCTCCGACTGGCGGAAGTAATGCTGGACGCAGTCGGTCAGCGTCTTGCCATACAGCTCGACGATGCCCTGATAGCGGTCGGTGTCCTGACCCTGGTCCACAGTGAAGGCGATGTAGCCCTTGCCGAGCAGCGCCGCGGCCGGGGCGATGTCGACGTCCCGCTCGGCCTTGGCCAGGGCTTCCGGATCGAACTGGGCATAGGCGCGCACGTCGCCGACCGAGGTGACGTCGGCCACCATCAGGCGGATCGGCCCGTCGCCCTTGGTCTGCAGCGTGAAGATACCCTCGTACTTCAGCATGCTGGCGAGCAGCACGGCCAGCGTCGCCGTCTCCGCCAGGAAGCGGGCGACGGTGGGCGGATAGTCGTGGCGGGTCAGGATCTCGTCGATCGCCGGCCCCAGCTTGACGATGCGGCCGCGCAGGCGCGACGCCTCGATCTGGAACGGCAGGACGAAATCATCGGTGAGCGGGCGGACGGACGGATCGTCCATAGGGCGCATTCCTTAAGACAGAGACCGGTTATGCAGGCGTAGGGCCGAAGATCGGGGCGGCGAGCGGCCGAATCAAGATCGGCAGGGCACCCATGCATGGGGGTGGCCTGTGGGCGTGGGGAGGTTGGCCCCCTCCCCGACCCTCCCCCGCTGGGCGGGGGAGGGGACAAGTGCTAATGCGGGAGAGTGGCGGCAGTCCCTCCCCCGCCCAGCGGGGGAGGTTAGGTGGGGGGCTAACTCGCCCCCTTAGTCCAGCACGCCCATGCACCAGCCGAGGATGGCCTTCTGGGCGTGCAGGCGGTTTTCCGCCTCGTCCCAGACCACCGAATGGCGGCCGTCGATCACGCCGTCGGTCACTTCCTCGTTCCGGTGGGCCGGCAGGCAGTGCATGAACAGCGCATCCGGGTGGGCGTGCGCCATCAGCGCCTCGTTCACCTGATAGGGGGTGAGGATCGCCGCGCGCTCGTCCACGTCGGTGTTGTGCATCGAGGCCCAGGCGTCGGTGATGACGCACTCCACCCCGCGCACCGCCTCTTCCGGCGATTCGGTGACGACCAGGCGGCCGGTGCCCTCGCGCTCCGCCCAGGCCAGCAGCTCCGGCGACGGGCCGTAGACGGTCGGGCAGGCCAGACGCAGCTCGAAGCCGAAGCGGACGGCGGCGTGCGCCCAGCTGACCGCGACGTTGTTGCAGTCGCCGAGCCATGCGACCGTCCGGCCGTTGATCGGACCGCGATGCTCCTCGAAGGTCATCAGGTCGGCCATGATCTGGCAGGGGTGGGTCTGGTCGGTCAGGCCGTTGATGATCGGGATGCTGGCATGGGCCGCCAGCTCATGCACCCGCTCCTCGCCGGTGGTGCGGACCATCACCGCGTCGACGAAGCGCGACAGCACGCGGGCGGTGTCGCCGATGGTCTCGCCACGGCCCAGCTGCATGTCGTCGGGCTTCAGCACCACGACGCTGCCGCCGAACTGCTGCATGCCGACCTCGAACGACACGCGGGTGCGGGTCGAGGGCTTTTCGAAGATCAGCGCCAGCGAGCGGCCGGCCAGCAGGGTGGAGTGGGCCAACCGGTCCTTCTTCAGGTCGGCCTTGATGCGCACGGCATGGTCGAGCAGGCGGCGCAGGGTGGCGCCGTCCAGCCGGTCGATGTCGAGAAAGTGCCGAACGCTGTTATTGTCGCCGCTCATCCCACGCACTCCTGCGCCGTCCGGTCGAGAATCGCGACGGCTTCGTTCACTTCGGCTTCGCCGATGTTCAGGGGCGGCAGCAGCCGCACCACATTGTCGCCGGCCGGAACCGACAGCAGGCCGTTGGCGCGCAGCTTCGCCACCACCTCGCCGACCGGCTGGCCCAGCTTCAGGCCCAGCATCAGGCCCTGGCCGCGCAGTTCCAGGAACAGCGACGGGTACTTGGCGACCAGTTCCTCCAGGCGGGCGCGCATGGTGGCGGACGTCTGCTGGACGGTGTCCAGGAAGCCCGGCGCCAGAACGACGTCCAGCACGGCGTTGCCGACGGCGGTCGCCAGCGGGTTGCCGCCATAGGTCGAGCCGTGGGTGCCGGCGGTCATGCCCGACGCCGCACGCTCGGTGGCAAGGCAGGCGCCGAGCGGGAAGCCGCCGCCGATGCCCTTGGCGACGCACATGACGTCCGGCGTGATGCCGGCCCATTCATGGGCGAACAGCTTGCCGGTGCGACCCATGCCGCACTGGATCTCGTCCAGGAACAGCAGCAGGCCATGCTCGTCGCACAGCGCGCGCAGGCCGCGCAGGAACTCCACCGAGCCGGCGCGGATGCCGCCCTCGCCCTGGATCGGCTCGACGCAGATGCCGCCGGTCGCGGGCGTGATGGCGGCGCGCACGGCGTCGAGGTCGCCGAACGGGACCTGATCGAAGCCGTCCAGCAGCGGGTCGAAGCCGTGCACCAGCTTCTCCTGCTTGGCGGCCGAAATGGCGCCTAGCGTGCGGCCGTGGAAGGCCTGCTCGAAGGTGATGATGCGGTTCTTCTGCGGGTTGCCGCTGTCATAGTGGTACTTGCGGACGGCCTTGGCGCCGCATTCCCACGCTTCCGCACCGGAGTTCGTGAAGAACACGGTGTCGGCGAAGGTCGCCTCGGTCAGGCGCTTGCCAAGGCTCTCCTGCCCGGCGACCCGGAACAGGTTGGAGGTGTGCCACAGCTTCTTCGCCTGCTCGGTCAGCTTTTCGACCAGATAGGGATGCGCGTGACCCAGCGCGTTCACCGCGACGCCGGCGGCGAAGTCGAGGAATCGTCGCCCGTCGGTCGCGTAGAGATACGGACCTTCACCGCGCTCGAACACGATGTCGGCGCGGGCGTATGTGGGCATAACGACGGGGATCACGGCGTTGGACTCCAAAAATGGAAAATCCGGCGGCCATGCCTGACCGCCGGGAACGGCAAATATCCGGAGATTGATGGGTTCTGTCAACGGATAGGGGCGGAAAAGCGCGGCGAACGCGACGTCTTTACGCCTTGAGCTTGTAGCCGGTCTTGAACATGCGCCAGGCGAGCCACCACAGGCCGGCATTCACCCCCAGCATCACCGCGACGCCCAGCCAGCGCGCCCCGTCGGACACCCCGATGAAGCCGTAGCGGAAGCCGTCGATCATGTAGAAGAAGGGATCGAAATGGGCGACCCACCAGAAGACCGGCGGCAGGGTGTCGACCGAATAGAAGGTGCCGGACAGGAAGGACAGCGGCGTCACCACGAAGTTGGTGACCGCGGCGATGTTGTCGAACTTCTCCGACCAGACGCCGCCGACCAGACCCAGCAGCGACAGCAGCATCGACGCCATCACCGCGTGGAACAGCACGAAGCCGGGATGCGGCATGTGCATCGGGATCACCGCCCAGATGGCGAGCCCCGTCACCAAGCCGACCACGACGCCGCGGGTGATGCCGCCGAAGACGAAGCCGCTGACCAGTTCCATCGGCGACAGCGGCGGCATCAGGATGTCGACGATGTTGCCCTGGACCTTGGCGATGACGACGGAGGAGGAGGTGTTGGCGAAGGCGTTCTGCACCATCGCCATCATGATCAGGCCGGGCGCCAGGAACTGCAGATAGGGCGTTTCCCCCACCATCCGCACCGCCGACCCCAGCGACAGGGCGAACACCGCGTAATAGAGCAGGGTCGTCACCACCGGCGCCCAGACGGTCTGCTGGTGGACCTTGACGAAGCGCCGTACCTCGCGTGCGTAGAGCGTCCACAGGCCGATCCAGTTGACGGAACCGACATTGCGCGGCATGGGAGGAAGGGGAAGGGTCATCGCGTCACGATCTGCCTGTTGGGAACCGGCCGGTATAAGGCCACGGACTGCCGAGAAGGCCACGGACTGTACGTGCGGCCTGTTCATCCGGCAACCGCCGCCGCCGAAGGGACTGCCATGAACACCGACGACAAGCACCCTTCGAACAAGATGGCCGGTCCTGCGGCCAGAAAGCCGCCGAAGCGGGTCACGCCGCAGTATCTGGAGAATGCGGCGCTGCATTACCTGGAGCGCTTCGCCAGTTCGACGGCCAACCTGCGCCGGGTGCTGATGCGCAAGGTCGATCTGTCGGCCAAGGCCCACGGCACCGACCGCGAGGAGGGCGCGCGCTGGATCGACGAGCTGCTGGCCCGCTATGTCCGCAGCGGCCTGCTGAACGACGAGACCTATGCCCGCATGCGGACGGAGAGCCTGCACCGGCGCGGCGCCTCCACCCGGCTGATCGCCCAGAAGCTGGCCGGCAAGGGCATCGGCCGCGACGAGGCCGACAAGGCGCTGGACAGTCTGCGCGAGGATGTCGGGCCCGATCTGGACCTGACCGCGGCGCTGGCGCTGGCCAAGCGGCGGCGGCTGGGGCCGTACCGCCGGCCGGAACAGCGCGCGGCGCACCGCGACAAGGACATGGCGGCGCTGGGGCGGGCCGGATTCGGATACGAGATCGCCCGGCGGGTGGTGGATGCGGAGGACCCGGACGAGGTGTTGGGGGGCTAACGCCGCGAAGCCGAAGCACCCCCCGGAAACGACGAAACGCGCGGCACCCTTTCGGATGTCGCGCGCCGCTCTCTTACCGGGAGTCGGAATCGTCCTGTACGCGTCCTAATTCTTGTCGGCGGAGCGGCAAGCGCCCCGCCTCAGCACACCAAACGCGCCCCAGATGCCGGGGAAGCTATCAGGCCGCGGCCTGCAGCTTCTCCTGGGCCTTGGCGATCCGGCGCTTGATGCGACGGGCGTCGAGGCTCAGGACGGCATCCTTCGCATCGAGCAGGAAGGCGTCGAGGCCGCCCTTGTGCTCGATCGAGCGGATTGCGTTCACCGAGAGGCGCAGACGCACCAGCTGCCCCAGGCTGTCGCTCAGCAGCGACGTTTCCTGGAGGTTCGGCTGGAAGCGGCGGCGATTCTTGTTGTTGGCGTGGCTGACGTTGTTGCCAAACTGCGTGCCCTTGCCGGTCACGGAGCACCGACGTGCCATCGGACTGATCCTTTATTTTAGCAAATGAAACCCGGTAACGGACGGCCTGCCGCCCGAAGGAGGCCGCTATATAGTCGAACAAAAGCGCCGCCGTCAAGCCTGTCTTCAAGCCCGTCATCAAGCCGGGACCCGCGATGAAACCGTCAAAAGCCGAGTCGTCGCGGAAAGCTGGAGAGTCGAAGCGCGGCGGCCTCTTCGATCAGGCGAAGAGACGCGCCGCGCCAGTCTTGCCGTGATCGCTGTCAGTTCACGGTGGGGGAGGTCTTCGACGCCGGCTTGGCGGCAATCGGCTTGGCGGCGCGGCGCGGCGCCGGCTTGGCCGCAGCCTTCACCTCCTCGGCGACGGCGGCGGCCGGAGCGGCCTGCTCCGCCTTCACCGTCTCGACCAGTTCCTTCACCGGAACCTCGGCCGGCTCGGCGGCGGCGGTGGCGGCGACCGGGGCGATGTCGGCAGCCTGGGCCGGAACCGGGGCCGGAGTCGAAGCGGCTTCCGGAGCCTCGACGGCCGGGACCGGAGCGGGGGCCGGGGCTTCGACCTTTGCCTCGACCTTCGGCGCCTCGACCTTCGGGGCCGGCGCGGCCACGGGGGCGGCAACCGGAGCGGCATCTGCGGCCGGAGCCGGCAGGGTGGTGATCTCGGCGGCGATCTTGCTGGAGACGTCCAGGAAGCCCTGCACGCTCTCGCTCACGCGGGCCTGGGTGGTGGACAGCCAATCGCGCTGCAGCGCCGCCAGATCGGCGGGGGTGCGGGCCTTGCCCAGCCCGGCGGCCAGACGGCTGGCGTCGTTCACCGAGGCGGTCACGCCGTCGAACCAGCGGCGATAGCCGTCCTGCACCAGCGTGGCGACGCGGGCGGACTTGGCCGCGGTGGTTTGGGCGTTGGTCTTGAACAGGTTCAGGACGTTGGCGGGGGTCGGCTGAGCGGTCATGGCGTTGTCTCCCGTAGAAAAGGCGGATTGGCGGAAACGGAAAGGCCGCTCCGGCGTAACCCCAGGAGACCGCGGGCACCCCGGCCCAAGCGACATGAAGCAATCGACAAAGGCCGAATCGACACACGTCGCCCCTTTCCCGCCCGGCGCAGAATAGCCCTACGGTTGGTGCGGTGCAACGAATTTGTTGCGGTGCAGCATAAGCTGAACGGATTATGCAGCGTCCGGTTTGTCGAGGAAGCGCCCCAGCAGGATATGGGCGGCGGCGGCCGGGATGGTGGTTCCGGCGGTCACCTCCGCCTCGAGTCGCGCCAGATCGGCCCGCACGGCGGGGTGGGCGCGGAAGCGGTCGATCAGCGTCTCGCGGATCTCGCTCCACAGCCAGGCGCGGGCCTGCTCCGCCCGACGGCTGGCGCGGGCGCCGTTGGCCTCGGTCAGCGCCTTGTGCTCGCCGATGGTCTGCCACACCGTGTCGATGCCGGTCTTCCGGAAGGCGGAGCAACTGAGCACCGGCACCCGCCAGTCGCCATGGCGCAGCAGGGCCAGCGCGTGGCGGTAGTCGGCGACGGTGTGGCGGGCGGTGGCGGCAAGGTCGCCGTCGGCCTTGTTGACGACCACGAGGTCGGCCAGTTCGACGATGCCCTTCTTGATGCCCTGCAACTCGTCGCCGCCGGCCGGCAGCAGAAGCAGCATGAACAGGTCGACCATGTCGGCGACCGCGGTTTCCGACTGGCCGACGCCGACCGTCTCCACCACGATCACGTCGAAGCCGGCGGCCTCGCAGATCAACATCGCCTCGCGCGTGCGCCGTGCCACGCCGCCCAGCGTCGCACCCGCCGGGGAGGGGCGGATGAAAGCGTTGGGTTCCCGCGACAGATCGACCATGCGGGTCTTGTCGCCCAGGATCGAACCGCCGGTGCGCTGCGACGACGGATCGACCGCCAGCACCGCGACCTTGTGCCCCAACCCGATCACATGCAGCCCGAACGCCTCGATGAAGGTGGATTTCCCCACCCCCGGCACGCCGGAGATGCCGAGTCGCACCGAGTTGCCGGTGTGCGGCAGCAGTGCCGCCAGCAGTGCTTCGGCGGTTTCGCGATGGTCGGCGCGCGTCGATTCGATCAGCGTGATCGCCCGGGCCAGCGCCCGCCGGTCCCCCGACCGGACGGCCCCCGCGAGTTGGCTTGCGAGGCGGGCGGCGTCTTGCGGGGCGGTGTCGGTCATGGTGGCGGCGTCGGTCTGTGCGAGGGGAGGGCTACCCTACCCGCGGAGCGGCTCGGGATAAAGTCTCCGCCTCACGCCAATGGATCAGGTCCGCACCGCCGGCGACTCCACCGCCTCCAGGTTCAGCGCGGCGGCGAGCAGGGCGCGGGTGTACTCCTCGCGCGGGTCCTCGAAGATGCGTTGGGTCGGGCCCTGTTCGACCACCTTGCCGTCCTTCATCACCATGACGTGGCTGGACAGCGCCCGCACCACCCGCAGATCGTGGCTGATGAACAGGTAGGCGAGGTTGTGGCGGGCCTGGATGTCGCGCAGCAAATCGACGATCTGCGCCTGCACCGACATGTCCAATGCCGAGGTCGGCTCGTCCAGCACCACGAATTTCGGCTTCAGCACCAGGGCGCGGGCGATGGCGATGCGCTGGCGCTGGCCGCCGGAGAACTCGTGCGGGTAGCGGTTGCGCGCCTCAGGCGGCAGGCCGACCTCCTCCAGCGCACGGGCGACCATCGCTTCGCGCTCCTTGGCATCGCCGATGCCGTGGATGCCCAACCCCTCGCCGATGATCTGGCCGACCGACAGGCGGGGCGACAGGCTGCCATAGGGGTCCTGGAAGACGATCTGCATCTCGCGTCGCAGGCCGCGCAGGCGCTTCGGCTGCCAGCCCTGGATGTCGGTGCCGTCGAAGCGGATGGCGCCCTCGCTGGCGTGCAGCCGCAGCAGAGCGAGGCCCAGCGTGGTCTTGCCCGATCCCGATTCGCCGACGACGCCGACGGTGTGGCCGCGGCGGACTGCGACGTCGACGCCGTCCACCGCCTTGATATGGCCGACGGTGCGGCGCAGCAGCCCCTTCTTGATCGGGAAATGGACCTTCAGCCGGTCGGCGGCCATCACCTCCGCCGCGTCGTCGGGCGGGTTCAGCGGATTGCCGCGCGGCTCGGCCGACAGCAGCTTCTGCGTGTAGGGATGGCGCGGGCGAATGAACAGGTCGTCGACCTTGGCCTGCTCGACGATCTCGCCCTGGTTCATCACGCAGACGCGGTCGGCCATCTTGCGCACCACGCCGAGATCGTGGGTGATCAGCAGCAGCGCCATGCCGAAGCGGCTCTGCAGATCCTTCAGCAGCGCCAGGATCTGCGCCTGGATGGTGACGTCGAGCGCCGTGGTCGGCTCGTCGGCGATCAGCAGGTCGGGTTCGTTGGCCAGCGCCATGGCGATCATCACGCGCTGGCGTTGGCCGCCCGACAGTTCGTGCGGGTAGGCGGTCAGCCGCTTTTCCGGGTCGGGCAGGCCGACGAGGCGGAGCAGCTCCAGCGTGCGGGCACGGGCGGCGCCGGTCGACAGGCGCTTGTGCAGGACCAGGGTCTCGTTGATCTGCCGCTCGATGCTGTGCAGCGGGTTCAGCGAGGTCATCGGCTCCTGAAAGATCATGGCGATGCGGTTGCCGCGCACCTGCCGCAGGGTGCGCTCGTCGGCGCCCAGCAGCTCGGTGTCGCGGAAGCGGATCGAGCCGGCGGGATGGTGCGCCATCGGGTAGGGCAGCAGCTGCAGGATCGACAGAGCCGTGACCGACTTGCCGGAGCCCGATTCGCCGACGAGCGCCAGCGTCTCGCCCTTCTGGATGTCGAAGGACACGCCCTTGACGGCCTGAGTCGCGCCGCCGCCCGAGCGGAAATCGACGCGCAGGCCCCGCACGGACAGCAGGTCGGGGTTGGGGGGCATGATGGTCATGTCGGCGACCGTCCGCTAAATCCCCCTCTCCCCCCCGGGGAGAGGGTCGGGGTGAGGGGGGAGCACCGCGTGGATTCATGGGGCGACGAGAGACTTCGCGCTTCTTGCAAAGCGACGCAGTGCATCCCCCTCACCCTAACCCTCTCCCCGGGGGGGAGAGGGGACAGGCGGTCGTGGTCAGTGCATGCCATCACTCCGCCGCCTCCTTGCGCGCCGCCGCCGCGGCGGCCTCGTCGCTCGGCGTCGCGGTGGACATCTGGGCGATGGTCTTGCGCGGGTCGAAGGCGTCGCGCACCGCCTCGCCGATGAAGATCAGCAGGCTCAGCATGATCGCCAGCACGAAGAAGGCGGTCAGGCCCAGCCAGGGCGCCTGCAGGTTGGCCTTGCCCTGGGCCAGCAGCTCGCCCAGCGACGGCGAGCCGGGCGGCAGGCCGAATCCCAGGAAGTCCAGCGCGGTCAGGGTGGTGATCGAGCCGTTCAGGATGAAGGGCATGAAGGTCAGCGTCGCCACCATGGCGTTGGGCAGCACATGGCGCACCATGATGGTGACGTCGCCGGCGCCCAGCGCCTTGGCGGCGCGCACATAATCGAGGTTGCGCGCCCGCAGGAACTCCGCCCGCACCACATGGACCAGCGCCGTCCAGGAGAACAGCAGCAGCAGGCCCAGCAGCCACCAGAAGGTCGGCGTCACCACGCTGGCCAGGATGATGAGGAGGAACAGGGTGGGCAGCCCCTGCCAGATCTCGATGAAGCGCTGGAACAGCAGGTCGGTCAGGCCGCCGAAGTACCCCTGCACCGCACCGGCCGCCACGCCGATGACCGACGAGAAGACGGTCAGCACCAGACCGAACAGCACCGAGATGCGGAAGCCGTAGATCAGCCGCGCCACCACGTCGCGCCCCTGGTCGTCGGTGCCCAGCCAGTTGTCGGCAGACGGCGGCGCCGGGGCTGGGACCGGCAGATTGTAGTTGATGGTGCGGTAGCTGTAGGGAATCAGCGGCCAAACCATCCAGCCCTTGGCATTGATCAGGTCGCGGACAAAGGGGTCGCGGTAATCGGTCTCCGTCTCGAACTCCCCGCCGAAGGTGGTCTCGGGGTAGGCGTTGAAGACGGGCCAGTAATAGTGGTTCTCGTACTCGACCACCAAAGGCTTGTCGTTGGCGATGAACTCCGCCCCCAGCGAGACGAAGAACAGCACCAGGAAGATCCAGAAGGACCAGAAGCCGCGGCGGTTCGCCTTGAAATTGGCCAGCCGGCGCCGGGTCAGCGGAGTCATCACACCCTCCGCGATTCGAAGTCGATGCGGGGATCGACCATCACATAGGTGATGTCGCCGACCAGATTCATGATCAGCCCCAGCAGCGTGAAGAAGTACAGCGTGCCGAACATCACCGGATAGTCGCGGTTGATCGCCGCCTCGAAGCCCAGCAGTCCCAGCCCGTCGAGCGAGAAGATCACCTCGATCAGCAGCGCGCCGGTGAACAGGATGCCGATGAAGGCGCCGGGGAAGCCGGCGATGACGATCAGCATGGCGTTGCGGAAGACATGGCCGTACAGCACCCGGTTTTCCGTCAGGCCCTTGGCGCGGGCGGTGATGACGTACTGCTTGCCGATCTCCTCCATGAAGGAGTTCTTGGTCAGCATGGTCAGGCCGGCGAAGCCGCCGATCACCATCGACAGCACCGGCAGCGCCATGTGCCAGAAATAGTCGAGCACCTGTTTGTACCAGGGCAGGTCGCCCCAATTATCCGACACCAGCCCGCGCAAGGGGAACCAGTCGAGATAGCGCCCGCCGGCGAACAGCACGATCAGCAGCACGGCGAACAGGAAGCTGGGGATCGCATAGCCGACGATGACGACGCCGGAGGTCCAGACGTCGAAGGGCTGGCCGTCGCGCACCGCCTTGGCGATACCCAAGGGGATGGAGACCAGATAGACGATCAGCGTCGTCCAGATGCCGAGAGAGATCGACACCGGCATCTTTTCCAGCACCAGATCGACCACCCGGCGGTCGCGGAAGTAGCTGGTGCCGAAATCGAACACGATGTAGTTCGACATCATGTGGATGAAGCGTTCGTGCAGCGGCTTGTCGAAGCCGAATTCCTTCTCCAGCTGCTTGATGAAGGCGGGATCCAGGCCCTGGGCGCCGCGGTACTTGCTGCCGCTGTCGCCGCCGGCCTGGGTCTGGCGCTGGGCGGTGTTGGCGTCGCCGCCGGCCGAGCCGCCGATGCGCGAGGTCGCCTCCACCGCCGTGCCCTGGACACGGGCGATCATCTGCTCGATCGGGCCGCCGGGGGCGATCTGCACGATCAGGAAATTGATCACCATGATCCCGAACAGGGTGGGGATGATCAGCAACAGGCGGCGGATGATGTAAGCCAGCATCGCGGGTGTCCCGACCCTCCCCAATCCTCAAGGAAACGACAGCTTAGACCAGACCGTATTACATGTCAGACCGTTCAGGGTTCCGTGCGGCGTGGGCTGTTGGCCAGCTTCGCGTTCTTTTCCGGATCGACCCACCAGGTGTCCTGGAAGCCCAGGCCGTATTTGGGGGCAACCGCCGGATGGGAGAAACGGTTCCAGTAGGCGACGCGGTACACCGTGTCGTGCCAGTGCGGGATGACGTACCAGTTCCACAGCAGCACGCGGTCGAGCGCGCGGGTGGCGGCGATCAGCGACTCGCGGTCGGGGGCGGCGATCAGCGTCTCCACCAGCTTGTCGACCACCGGGTTCTTGATGCCGATGGCGTTGCGGCTGCCCGGCTGGTCGGCACGCGAGGATTCCCAGTAGTCGCGCTGTTCGTTGCCGGGCGACAACGACTGCGCGAACCGCTCGATGATCATATCGTAATCGAAATTATCGGTGCGGTTCTGGTACTGCGCGCTGTCGACCACGCGGATTTGCGCCTCGATGCCGGCGCGCTCCAGATTGCGGACGAAAGGCTGGACGATGCGTTCCATGTCGGCCTGCACCAGCAGGATCTCGAAGCGGAAGGGCTGGCCCTGGGCGTTGACCAGCTTGCCGTTCTTCAACTCCCAGCCGGCTTCCTTCAGCAGGCCCAGCGCCGTGCGCAGGTTGCCGCGGATGTTGCCGCTGGCGTCGGTCTTCGGCGGCTCGTACGGCTTGGTGAACACCTCGTCCGGGATCTGGCCGCGGAAGGGCTCCAGCAGCTTCAGCTCGGCGGGGGAGGGCAGGCCGGTGGCCGCCAGTTCGGTGTTGGCGAAATAGCTCTTGGTGCGCTGATAGAGGCCGTAGGACAGGTTGGCCCGCGTCCATTCATAGTCGAACAGGTAATTCAGCGCCTCGCGCACCCGGCGGTCCTCGAAGATCGGCCGGCGGATGTTGAACACGAAGGCCTGCATGCCCTGCGGGTCCTGGTGCTTGATCTCCTCCTTGATGATCTGGCCGTTCTGCACCGCCGGAACATTGTAGCCGGTGGTCCAGTTCTTCGACGAGTTCTCCAGCCGGAAATCATAGGCGCCGGCCTTGAACGCCTCGAACGCCACGTCGAGGTCGCGGTAATAGTCGTAGCGGATGCGGTCGAAATTGTAGCGGCCGCGGTTGATCGGCAGGTCCTTCGCCCACCAGTCCTTCACCCGCTCGTAGGTGATGGAGCGGCCGGGCTGCACGTCGACGACCTTGTAGGGGCCGCTGCCGACCAGCGGCTCCAGCGTCGTAGTGGCGAAATCGCGGTTGGCGAAGGCGTGCTTGGGCAGCACTGGCAGCTGACCCATGATGACCGGCAGCTCAGGATTGTTGCCATCCCGGAACGAGAATTTGACCGTGCGCTCGCCTGTCTTCTCCGCCTTCGTTACGTCAGCGTAATAGGTGCGGTAGAGCGGGTGGCCCTTTTCGCGGAGCGTGTCGAAGCTCCAGATCACGTCGTCCACCGTGACCGGCTTGCCGTCCTGGAAACGGGCCTCCGGCCGCAGGGTGAAGGCGACCCAGGTCCGGTCGGGCGCGACCTCGATGCTTTCGGCCAGCAGGCCGTATTCGGTGATCGCCTCGTCGCCGTTGCTGGTGGTCAGCGTCTGGAATGCCAGCCCGGAGCCGGCGGCGGGTTGTCCGCGCAGGATGAAGGGGTTGAGGTTGTCGAAGCCGCCGAAGGCCATCAGCTTGACCTCGCCACCCTTCGGCGCGTCGGGGTTGACGTAGTCGAGATGCTGGAAATCCGGCCCGTATTTCGGCTTGCCGTGCAGGGCCAGGGCGTGGCTGCCCTTATCCTGCGCCACAGCCGGAGTCGCCAGCAGCAGAATCCCCGTCATCGCCGCCGCCATACCGGTGCCCAGCCACCGCATCCGACCCGTCATACCCGATCCCCTCCCTCGCTTGTTTTCGCGAAAACCGTTCAGATGTACGGAGTTAGCCCCGCAATGGGGCGCCATCAAGGCTGCGCCGCCTTACCGGCCGCATCGACCCACCAGGTCGCCGGGAAATTGGTGCTGCGATAATCCTGGTCGTATTTCGGCCAGACCGTGGGATGGGCCAGCCACGCCTTGTGGGCGATCCAGCTTTCCGGGTTGTACCATTGCGGCACCATGTAGAAGCCCCACAGCAGAACGCGGTCGAGCGCGCGGGTGGCGGCCTGGACGCTGTCCAGATCCTTGGCGGCCAGCGCCTTTTCGATCAGCGCGTCGGCCACCGGGTCGTGGATGCCGGAATAATTGGCCGAGCCCTTGGTGCCGGCGGCGGCCGAGCCGAAATAGCCGCGCAGCTCGGTGCCCGGCGGGGTGAAGAAGGCGAGGTTGACGATGATGGCGTCGAAATCGAACTCGTCCAGCCGCGCCTGATACTGCGCGGTGTCGACAAGGCGCAAGGACGCGTCGATGCCGACGCGGCGCAGCGTCTCGACATAGGGCTGGATGACGCGGGTCAGCGCCCCGGTGCCGTCGAGGAACTCGATCGCCATCACCTCGCCGGTCTTCGCATTGGTCAGCTTGCCGTTGCGGACCTCCCAGCCGGCCGCCTTGAACAGGCGGGTCGCCTCGCGCACCTGGGCGCGGTTGTTGCCGCTGCCGTCGGTGGTGGGCAGGGTGAAGGGTTGGGTCAGCACCCGCTCGGACAGTTGCGCCTTGTAGGGGGCCAGCAGCGCCAGCTCCGCCGGGCCGGGCGGTCCCTTCGCCCCGAAGTCGGAGTTGGGGAAGTTGCTGAGCGTGCGCTTGTACTGGCCATACAGGATGTTCTTCTGGATCCAGTCGAAGTCGAACAGCAGGGTCAGCGCCTCGCGCACCTGCGGATCGGCGAACTTGGCGCGCCGGGTGTTCAGGCGGAAGCCTTGGGCGCCGAGGGGCAGTTCGCTCGGCACCTCCAGCGTCTTCACCCGGCCGTCCTTGACGGCGGGGAAGTCGTAGCCGGTGGTCCAGCGCTGCGCCCGGTATTCGCCACGGAAATCATAGGCGCCGGCCTTGAACGCCTCGAACATCACGTCGTCGTCGCGGTAGAAGTCGTCCTTCACCATGTCGAAATTGTAGAAGCCGCGGGCGGTCGGCAGGTCCTTCGCCCACCAATCGGCGACCCGTTCGTAGGTGATGGAGCGGCCGGGATCGACAACCTTGATCCGGTAAGGACCGCTGCCCAGAACCGGCTCCAGTGTCGTCTTGGAGATGTCGCGGCCATTGGCGGTCCACCAATGCTTGGGCTGCGGCGAGAAGGTCGTGGCGAAGTCGATGATCGGCTTGATCTCCCCCGTGCCGGTCAGGGTGATCTTGAAGCGGCGGTCGTCCAGCGCCTCCACCTTGGCGATGTGGTCGAGGAAGGACTTGATGAAGGGGGCGCCGTGGGCCTGGATCGCGTCCCAGGTGAAGACCGCGTCGGCGCTGGTGATCGGCGTGCCGTCATGCCAATGGGCGCCCTGGCGCAGCGTGAAGATCGCCCAGCCGTAATCGTCCGGCACCTCGACGCTTTCCGCCAGATGGGCATAGGCGGCGTCCAGTTCCCAGCCGGACCCGACCATCAGCGTGTCGGAGATCAGCCCCAGCGTGCGCGGCCGTACCCCGCGCAGGATCAGCGTGTTCAGGCTGTCGTAAGTGCCGGGCTGCGATTCGGCCAGCCCGATCGACCCGCCTTTGGGCGCGTCGGGATTGACGTGGGGGAAATGGGTGAAGCCGGGCTTGAATTGCGGCTCGCCGAACTGCTTCAGCGCGGTGACGGTCCGGGTCGCGGCCTGCGCCTGCGTAAGGGCGGCCGGCGCGGCAAGCGTCAGGATCGTGGCGGCAACGGCGAGAAGGCGGCGCATCGGCGGTCCTGTGTGGGGAGCGGACGTTCTGGTTAGATTGCCACGCCCGCTCTACGGTCAAGCGCTATTCCGTCTCAGGCGCTGCGGCCCTGCGCCGACCGCCAGTGGTCGGCCATGCGGTCCATCAACTGGCGATAGCGGCGGTCCTCCCGCATCAGCCGGCGCACCGACTTCCCGTTGCGCGGATCGGCCAGCATCCAGGCCTCCGCCGCCGCCTGATGCTCGGGATGGATCGACAACAGGTAGATGGCCGCCTGTTCCGGGGACGCAATGGCCGTTTCCCTCAGCCCTTCCAGGATGGCGCCGACATAGAGCGGCAGGACCTTGCGGAAATCCTCCGGCCCGCCTTCCGCATCGGTGGGGGTGTCGGAAGAGGCGTCATCGGCCATCAGCGCGCTGCGTTCGGCGGCCGGCAGGGCGAAGAAGGCATCCAGCCCCAGCAGCAGGTCGCAGACGGTCTTCTTGCGCACCATCCAGTTCGACCCGCCCGACACCCGCGCGGCCAGGCTTTCCAGAAAGGGCCGCAGCTTTTCAGGGGACGTTTCGAAGACGGAACGGGCGGGCGGCTCGATGGAGGTCATGATTGCGGCAGTCATCTCGGTGTCCTCAGCCGGCCAGTGCCTTCATGGCCTCCTGGTGGATCAGCGGATCGCCGGCGGCGATCACCCGGCCGCTGGAATTGGCGTCGAGCGGCTTGCCTTCCCAATCCGTCATCAGCCCGCCGGCCCCTGTCACCACCGGCACCAGCGCCGCGAAGTCGTACAGCTTCAGCCCCGACTCGACGACGAGGTCGTAATAGCCCGACGCCAGCAGGCCGTAGGTGTAGCAGTCGCCGCCATAGGCCGCCGTCTTCACCTTGGCGGCGACGCGGCGGTAGGCGTCGTAATCGCTGCCGGGGAACAGATCGGGCGAGGTGGTGCCGAACATGGCGGTGCCCAGCCCGCCGGGGCAGGGGCGGACGCGCACCGGCTGGCCGTTGTGGGTGGTCGGCCGGCCCTCCACGCCGATCCAGCGGTCGCCGACGATGGGCTGGTCGATGATGCCCAGAACCGGGCGGCCATGGTGCAGCAGGGCGATCAGCGTGCCGAAGATCGGCCGGCCGGTGATGAAGGACTTGGTGCCGTCGATGGGGTCGATCACCCACACCCACTCGGCGTCCAGGTTCTTGGTGCCGTGTTCCTCGCCATAGATGCCGTCGTCGGGGCGCTGGCTTTCGATGATGGTGCGGATGACATGCTCCGCCTCGCGGTCGGCGATGGTGACCGGCGAGGCGTCGGCCTTGTCGTCGATGGCGACGGGGGTGCGGAAATAGCGGCGGACGACGCTGCCGCTGGAGTCGGCCAACCGCTGGGCGAGCGCCACCATCGGGGCGGGGCAGGGTTCGGTCATGGTCGCTCCTTGAATGTCTTGTCAATAAGGCTGCCGCATCCTACCGGCCCCCGCCCGCCCCGGAAACCCGAAAGCGCCCTGTCCGGGCTTGAGGCTTCGTGCAGGGGGGCGGTTCCTGCCGCCGCAGGACAGCTACGCCACCGGCGGGGCTTTTCGCCCGGCACGGCTTGTGGCAGCTTCGACCGGCCATGATGAACCGACCCAACATCTACGCCGCCGCGCCGGTCGACCGCGCCTCCCTCCGCCGCAAGGACGAGGATTGGCTGACCGAGGCCTGGCTCGCCCCAGCATCCCGCGTCCTGCCGATCTGGCAGACCAAGAGCTTCGTCGCCGGTCCGCAGGATGCGCCGCGCGCCGTCCTGCTGCCGGCGGAAGGGATGGATGCGGTTCCGATCTTCCTCGGGTTGATGGAGGATGGCGCCCCGCTCTTCACCGTCGACCTGTCGATGGTGGAGGAGCCGGACGCGCTGCCGGCGCTGAAGGGCCATGGCCGCTTCGAGGATCTGCGCGCCACCGGGCCGCTGATGCCGGAGGGGGAAGCGGCGCTGTGCGCCTATGCCCGCGGCATGGTGTGGTGGAACGCCCGCCACCGCTTCTGCGGGGTCTGCGGTTCCCCGGCAGCGTCGGCGGAGGGCGGGCATGTGCGGCTCTGCACCAACCCCGACTGCGCCACCCACCATTTCCCGCGCACCGACCCGGCCGTCATCATGCTGGTGCATGACGGCAGCGACCGTATCGTGCTGGGCCGCCAGAGCCGTTTTCCGCCGGGCATGCATTCGGTGCTGGCCGGCTTCCTGGAGCCGGGCGAAAGCCTGGAGGACACCGTCGCCCGCGAGGTGTTCGAGGAGGTCGGGCTGACCGTGACCGACATCCGGTACCGCTCGTCGCAGCCCTGGCCCTTCCCGTCGTCGCTGATGCTGGGCTTCACCGCGCGGGCCACCAGCTTCGACATCGACACCGGCAACGACGAGCTGGAAAGCGCCCGCTGGTTCGACCGCGACTTCCTGCGCACCCACACCCCGGACGAGACCTTCCGCCTCGCCCGTCCCGACTCGATTGCCCACCGCCTGATCCGGGAATGGATGGCGGAGGGGTGAGGGATCAATGGATGAACAGCTTCACGAAGATGCCGATCTGAAAGGCAAGGACGAAGCCGAGCATCCACTTCATCAGGTTCATGTCGGATTTCAGCCCGCGCTCTTCGGACCTCGGCATATCAGTCGAGGTCCGGATGCGGGCCGGGACCGGGCCAGAAACCACAGTCCAGCGCCTGCCCGCCATAGGGATTGTCCGGCGGGAAGCTGCCGGCGGGGCGGCCCGTCTCCAGCGCCGCCTTTTGGACGGCCCGTTTGTAGATCTTGGCATCCTCCAGCAGGTCGGACAGCAGGGGGCGCAGACTCGGGCTTTCCTCCACCACGTCTTCGATCCGATGGCGCTGCTCGCCGATGGTTCCAAGCCAGCTGCCTGTGCGCATCGCCGGCTGGAATTCGTACTTGAGGAGATGGGTGAGCAGCACTTCAAGCCGGCTGCGCAATTCTTGCCGCTTAGCCTTTCCCATATCCTCCAGCTCTTCGGCCAGGTTGGCGCGATCCAGCGCAGTGAGAGTACCCGAACGAAGCAGCGCCGCTTGGCGCTCGATCCAAGCCACGAAATCCTCGTCGTAAAGCCCGGCGTCCGGTGTGTCTTCCGCGAGCTTGGCCGGCGGAGCCGGACGCTCCGGACGCGGTTTGGACATGCCTCGGATCATGCGCATGGTCGGCCTGACGTACAGCAAGAATTGCGGGGTCCGCAAAGCGTAGCACAGGGCGTCGGGCCGGTCATGCGGCGCATGGAGGGAATGCCGGGTCCCCCCTCAATGCCGCCGCTGCGGCCCAACCGCGCGGGCCGGGGAGCAGCGGCGGTCGAAGGGGTTCGGATGGCGGGTGCAGGTGTCGTTGTAGAGCGTCATCAGCGAGGCCGCTTCGGCCGGACGGCGGCGGTCGGCGCTGCACAGATTGTCCCACACCATCTGGCGGACGGCGGCGTCGCCCCAGGGTTCATGCAGAAGAGAGGCACCCTTTTCCAGGGCGGTCATGAAGGGGAGATGTTCGTGGGCGGCGATCTGCGCCACCTCCTCCGCCTCCAGATTCGCCAACCCGAGGCAATCGTCCATCGTGAGCATGGCAACCTCCATCCGTGGCGCCATGGCCGTCGGCGGGGTTTCACCCGTCAGCCGCCGTGGTGTCTTGTTGTATTCGTGGACTTATGAGTCCGGTCCTTGCCGGTCTTTATTGTATAACAACTTTCGCTAATCATGCCCAGCATCTGCCGGACACGGTCACGGCTAAGTCACGTCACTGCGGCGGAATGACGCGCGACTTGCGGCAGCTGCGAAAAGACTTGCGGCGTTGCGGGAGAGAGACGCCGGGAGGGTGTTAGTCCTCGCCGACGCGCTGGCTTTCCTGATAGCGGAAGGGGTTGGCCGGATAGACGCCGAGGATCTTCACCTCGCGGGCGAAAAAGTCCAGCTCCTCCAGGGCGAGGCGCAGCGGGCGCTCGTCCGGATGGCCCTCCACGTCGGCGTAGAACTGCGTCTGGGTGAAGTGGCCGCCGACCATATAGCTTTCCAGCTTGGTCATGTTGACGCCGTTGGTGGCGAAGCCGCCCATCGCCTTGTAGAGCGCGGCCGGCACGCTGCGGACGCGGAAGACGAAGGTGGTGATCGTCTTGCAGGAGCCCAGCGCCGGCAGCTTCGGCTCGCGCGCCAGGATCAGGAAGCGGGTGGTGTTGTGGGCGGCATCCTCGATCCCGCTCTTCAGGATGTCCAGCCCGTAGATCTCGGCGGCCAGCGACGACGCGATGGCGGCATGGCGCGGGTCGTTCATCGCCGCGATCTCTTTCGCCGCCCCGGCCGTGTCGGCGTGGTTGATCGCCTGCAGCCCCAACTCGCGGATGGCGGTCTGGCACTGCGACAGCGCCTGGATGTGGCTGCGCACGGTCTGGATGCTGTCCAGCGTGGCGCCCTTCGGCGCCAGCAGCTGGTGGTTCACCCGCTGGAAATGCTCGCCGATGATGTGCAGGCCGCCTTCGGGCAGCAGGTAATGGTTGTCGGCGACGCGGCCGGCGATGGAGTTCTCCACCGGAATCATCGCCAGCGAGGCGCGGCCGTCGCGCACCGCCGAAAAGGCATCCTCGAAGGTGGCGCAGGGCATCGTCGTCATGGTCGGCCGCGCATTGCGGCAGGCCAGATCGGAATAGGCGCCGGGGAAGCCCTGGAAGGCGATGATGTTGGTCGTGGGCATGGACAAGGTTCCCCCGGCGGGTCGTGAAGGCGGGTCGGTAAGGCTGTCAGCCGCGCTTGCGGGCGGACAGCATCAGATTTCAGCCGGCCTTGCGGCCGGACAGGAGGGCACAGGCGCGCTCCAGGTCGGCGGGAGTATCGACACCCAGCGGAACCGCGTCAACGACCGCCGCGTCGATGCGCATGCCGTTGGACAGGGCGCGCAGCTGCTCCAGCCGCTCGCGCTGCTCCAGCACCGAGGGCGGCAGCGACACGAAGCGTTCCAGCGCCGCCCGGCGGTAGGCGTAGAGGCCGATGTGGTGATAGAGCGGCCCGTCGCCGGTCGGCGCGGTGGCGCGGGTGAAATAGAGCGCGCGGCCCTGGCGGGCGCCGGGGGGCAGCTCCAGCACCGCCTTGACCACGTTGGGATCGGTGCGCTCCTCCTCCCGCGTGATCTCGACGACCAGCGTGGCGATGTCGACCTCCGGGTCGGCCAGCGGGGCGAAGGCGGCGCGCACGCTCTCCGGCTCGATGGTCGGCAGGTCGCCCTGCACATTGACCACCGCGTCGTGCCGCCCCTCCGGGTCGATCAGCCGCAGCGCCTCGAAGATGCGGTCGGAGCCCGAGGGATGGTCGGGGCGCGTCAGCACCGCGGTGCCGCCGGCGGCCTCGACGGCGCGGGCGATCTCCGGCTCGGCACAGGCGACCACCACCGGGCCGATGGCGGCCTCCATGGCGCGGCGCAGCACATGGACGATCATCGGTGCGCCCAGGACGTCGGCCAGCGGCTTGCCGGGCAGCCGGGTGGAGGCCATGCGCGCCGGGATCACCACGATCGGGTTGGCGGGACGGGTGGGGCTGGAGGCGGTCGACATGGCGCGGAAACTCCGGGTGGGGAGGGGCCGATGGATCACGGAGCCGGATGACGGATCTGCGACGGAACTGGCGCGGGTGAACCACGGCTGCCGGGACGGCGTCAAGGGGCGGCAAAGCCGTTTTGCAGTGCAGCGTAATGCGCAAGCAAATTAAGTGGTTGGTGACTGCGACAAATTTGTATGCGACCTTTTTTCGCGGTCCGCCGGGCTATGACAAGCTTCGGACCGCGGGCTATGGTAGCCGCGGCGCGTTCAGCCGCGGGCGGGAGAAACGCCGAGTGTACTGAAATAGGGAAAAAAGGGGCTCTCAATGAGCATGGAGTGGAACAAGATTTTCGGCGCCGTGCTGCTGGCCGGGCTGATCGCGATGCTGGCCGGATTCGCGTCCAAGGTGCTGGTTCATTCGAAGCCGCTCGAACAGAGCGTCTATGTCATCGCGACGCCCGAGGGGGCCAGCGCGCCCGCCGACAAGGGTGCCGCTCCCGCCGGTCCGGCGCCGATCGCGCCGCTGCTCGCCGCCGCCAGCCCGGAAGCCGGCCAGAAGGTCGCCAAGGCCTGCGCCGCCTGCCACAGCTTCGACAAGGGCGGTGCGGCCAAGGTCGGCCCGAACCTGTACGGCGTCGTCGGCGGTCCGAAGGGCCACATGCAGGGCTTCAGCTATTCCGATGCCCTGGTCAAGACCGGCGGCACCTGGACCTATGACGACCTGAACAAGTTCCTCTACAACCCGAAGGAATATGCTCCGGGCACCAAGATGACCTTCGCCGGCCTGAAGAAGGATGACGACCGCGCCGCCGTCATCGCCTACCTGCGCTCGCTGGCCGACAGCCCGCAGCCGCTGCCGCAATAAGGCAAAAGACACCCGGGCGTCGCCGCGGCCGGAAGAGAACGGCCCCGCTCTCGCAAGGGGGCGGGGCCTTTTTTGTGTGCCGGAGTCGGGCCTACCGCCGCAGGCCGCAGGCGATCTCCAGATAGTCGGGCTCGTTCTCCGGGGTCAGCCGGCCGTGGCGGACCAGGAAGTCGATCACCACGAGGTTGACGTTGAACTTCCAGTCGCCGGTGTTGCGCACCGAGTCGGCCACCCTGTCCAGCGGCCAGAGTTCGAAGCACTCCACCTCGCCGTCGGTGTTGACCGGAGTGACGCCGGGCGGAAGCTCCAGGTCGTAGACGAACAGGCGGTCGCGCTTCAGCCCGGCCGGCGTCTCCATGGTGTAGCTGATGGCGCCGACCGGCACCGCGCGCCGCGCGGTCTCGGCGTCGAGTCCGGCCTCCTCCGCCGCCTCCTTCTCCAGATTCTCAGGCAGGCTCAGGCCGATGGGCTGGCCGCCGGCGACCAGGTTGTCGAACTGGCCCGGCGCCACCTCGCGGTCGCGGGCGCGGCGGCCGACCCACAAGAGCAGGTCTCCGGTTCCATTACCGGCGGCGGCGTCGCGGACGAAGCCGTTGACGTGCAGGCCAAAGGCCTCGATGCCGAAGGCGCCGACGGCGGCGCGGTCCAGCCGGGCCAGCGGCTCCGCCCCCCAGCGCGGCAGGATGGGGTAATATTCCCCGCGCAGCGCGGTGAGCGTGCCCTGCTCCACCAGATAGGCGGCGGCGTGGTCGAGCAGGGTGGAGCGCGCCTCGAAATCCCGGATCTCGGGCGCGATGGTCAGCCGGTCGGCGGTGACGACGAAGCCGGGATCGACGCCGGGCAGCGCCTCGGCCAGGGCATGGCGCACCCAGCCCACGGTGTGGCCGTCCAGCTCGAAGGGGCGGAAGCCGGACAGGTCGTGCGCGTTGCACGCGCGGATGTGATCGAGGAAGCTCATGCGTCCCATCTAAGCGGGGCCGGAGGACCGGCGCAACCGCTCATCCAGGGCACTCCACGCCTCTTGTTTTTGGACATCTTGCGCGGCTCTGGTTGCCATCGTACACAAGTCCGGTCACGAAATGACCCCCGGCGCCAGTCCGCCGGGGCTGGCTCAAGTGAAAGGGCGGGCGTGGTGGCTGACCGGTCGGCGGAGGATGCTGCTGAAGGCACTGGGGCAGGCGGGACGGAGACGCCGTTCGGCGCCCTGTCGGTCCTGGTGATCGAGGACGAGTCCTTCACCCGCATGGTGTTGGCGAAGATGCTGGGCACGCTGGGCGTCAAGGCGGTGCATCAGGCCGCCGACGGCGAGTCGGGTCTCGCCGCCGTCGCCGCCCATTCTCCCGATCTGGTGCTGTGCGACGTGGAAATGCAGCCGATGGACGGTTTCGGCTTCGTCCGCGCGCTCCGCGCCGGCGGCGAGCCGCACCCGCATGCCCTGCCGGTGGTGTTGATGAGCGGGCGCGTCGACGGCGACCGCGAGGCCCAGGCGCGCGACTGCGGCGCCGACGCGGTGCTGGCCAAGCCGGTCACCCCCGCCGGCCTGCGCGACGTCCTGGCCATGGGGCTGGGGACCAGGCTTCCGGCCTGAGCGGGCCTTGCCCGAAAGTCGCGTCTGCCGCCTGTGATTGTCGCTCCCGATGGCGGCGGCCGGCGGGGCGCGGACCCCTCCTTAAAATTTCCCACCCCGTGGCAAGCGTGCCAAGTTATTGAAACAATTCGGCAATCCAGCGGTAATCCCCCACCGCGCCGCGTCATTGCCGCATCCTCACCCAATTTCCGCCTTGTTGATGGGGACGATTGGGACGCAACATGATCTCAAAGAGGGATTGGGCGAGGTATTGAGGCGAGGTGTTACGGAACACCGGCCATACGATACGGCCAGCCGCAATGTCGCTTGCGAGATTTTGTTAAGGTTTGGAGTCCAGCATCGACGGTAAATCCCTGCGCCGTGCTTGGTCGAGGCGGCGCGCTTGCTTGAGGAGGCCGATGGCGTGATCAAGAGGGCCCGATCGAACCGCAATGGATCGACCAGCACTGGGCAACTCTCCCCGACCGGACGGGCAACGACGACTGCCGCCGGATACACGCCGTCTCTCTGCAGAACCGTCACAATCCAATCGCCGAACCTTCCGTACGCGCGGCAAGCACGCGCGCTGGTTGAGCGGGTGCGCTCGCCGCATCGACGCTGGCCGTGGGACCTAGGTCCTATGGCTGAGGCCGGCTCCATGGCGGGCTTTCCGGCTATGGAGCCTGAGTGCCTGGAAAGCTCCAGGTGGAGCATTACATTCAAAAATGACTCGTTCGGGGGTTGCCGCGTCGCAGGACGGACGGCTCCCGGCCTTCACAGGACCGTTCCTTACACCAGACCGCTGGCTTCTACCGCTGAGCGGGGAGGCTGCGGACCCCTTGAGGTCCGCGTCTTCCCTGGAGTGCCCCATGGATCGCGGCATGCGCCGCGGCCTGCCGCCGCAGCCACCGGCGGCGCCCCGGCGCATCGGACCAGATAAGACGGAGCGACGAATGTTCCCGGCCGACGAACTGTTCACGCGCTATACGCAGAATTACGAGACCCGCCGCGAGACCGAGATGTCCTTGATGGACTATCTCCAGATGTGCCGCGACGACCCCATGTCCTACGCCTCGGCCGCCGAACGCATCCTGGCCGCCATCGGCGAACCGGAGGTGGTCGATACGGCCCGCGACCCGCGGCTGGGCCGCATCTTCATGAACCGGACCATCAAGGTCTATCCCGCCTTCTCCGAGTTCTACGGCATGGAGGAGACGATCGAACGGATCGTCGGTTTCTTCCGCCACGCCGCCCAAGGACTGGAGGAGCGCAAGCAGATCCTCTACCTGCTGGGCCCGGTCGGCGGCGGCAAGTCGTCGCTGGCGGAGCGGCTGAAGTCGCTGGTGGAGAAATGCCCGATCTACGTCCTGAAGGCCGGCAAGGAGATCAGCCCGACCTTCGAAAGCCCGCTCGGCCTGTTCAACCCGGACGAGATCGGCGACGAGCTTGAGGAACGCTTCGGGATTCCCAAGCGCCGCCTGACCGGGCTCATGAGCCCGTGGGCGGTCAAGCGCCTCGACGAATTCGGCGGCGACATCAACCGCTTCAAGGTGGTGAAGCTGCATCCCAGCAAGCTGCGCCAGATCGGCGTGACCAAGACCGAGCCGGGCGACGAGAACAACCAGGACATCTCGTCGCTGGTCGGCAAGGTCGACATCCGCAAGCTGGAGATCTACAGCCAGAACGATCCCGACGCCTACAGCTTCTCCGGCGGCCTGAACCGGGCGACCCAGGGCATGCTGGAATTCGTCGAGATGTTCAAGGCCCCGATCAAGATGCTGCACCCCCTGCTGACCGCGACGCAGGAGGGCAACTATGTCGGGTCGGAGAACATCGGCGCCATCCCCTTCCAGGGCGTGATCCTGGCCCACTCCAACGAGGCGGAGTGGCAGACCTTCAAGAACAACAAGAACAACGAAGCCTTCATCGACCGCATCTGCGTAATCAAGGTCCCCTACTGCCTGCGGGTGGCGGAGGAGCAGAAGATCTACGAGAAGCTGGTCCGCAGTTCCGATCTGGCGACCGCGCCCTGCGCCCCGGCGACGCTGGAGATGCTGGCCCGCTTCTCGGTTCTGTCGCGCCTGCGCGAGCATCCGAACAGCAGCTTCTACAGCAAGATGCGGGTCTATGACGGCGAGAGCGTCAAGGAGACCGATCCCAAGGCCAAGTCGATGCAGGAGTACAAGGACCAGGCCGGCGTCGACGAGGGCATGGGCGGCATCTCCACCCGCTTCGCCTTCAAGGTCCTGGCTTCGACCTTCAACTACGACTCGACGGAGATCTCCGCCGATCCGGTGCATCTGATGTATGTGCTGGAACAGGCGATCAAGCGCGAACAGTTCCCGGAGGAGACGGAGAAGAAGTACGTCGAGTTCATCAAGGCCGAACTCGCCCCGCGCTATGCCGAGTTCATCGGCAACGAGATCCAGAAGGCCTATCTGGAATCCTACTCCGACTACGGCCAGAACCTGTTCGACCGCTATGTGGACTATGCCGACGCCTGGATCGAGGATCAGGACTTCAAGGATCCCGACACCGGCCAGCTGATGAACCGCGAGCTGCTGAACCAGGAGCTGACCAAGATCGAGAAGCCGGCGGGCATCGCCAACCCGAAGGACTTCCGCAACGAGGTGGTGAAGTTCGCCCTTCGGGCGAGGGCCGCCAATGCCGGACGCAACCCGTCCTGGACCTCCTACGAGAAGATCCGCGAGGTGATCGAGAAGCGGATGTTCAGTCAGGTCGAGGACCTGCTGCCGGTCATCAGCTTCGGCTCGAAGAAGGACGGCGAGACCGAGAAGAAGCACACCGAGTTCGTCTCGCGCATGATGTCGCGCGGCTACACCGAGCGGCAGGTCCGCCGGCTGGTCGAGTGGTACATGCGGGTCAAGCAGGCGGGCTGAGGGGAAGCGGTCCGACAGGGCGCTTAATTGCCGCGGGGCGGGGTGTTGCAACGCCCCGCGGCGACCCCACTGTCATAGAATGCTGTCAGAGTTCGAAGGCCGCGTGACGAAACGGGTGGGAGGGCCAGCCTCTTGATGAACATCATCGACCGTCGCCTGAACCCGCAGGGCAAGAGCCTGGCCAACCGCCAGCGCTTCCTGCGCCGTGCCAAGGAACAGGTGGTCAAGGCGGTCCGCGACGCCTCCGGCAAACGGGGCATCCAGGATATCGAGAACGGCGAGAAGGTGACGATCGCCGCCGGCGGGGTGCGCGAGCCGTCCTTCCACCGCGCCTCGCAAGGCGGGGTGCGCGACTATGTCGTGCCCGGCAACAAGGAATATGTGGAAGGCGACACCATCCAGCGCCCGGACGGCGGCGGTGGCGGCCGCGGCAGCGAGGGCAGCGCCGACGGCGAGGGCGAGGACGAGTTCCGCTTCGTCCTTTCGCGCGACGAGTTCCTGGACATCTTCCTGGAGGATCTGGAGCTTCCCGATCTGGTGAAGCAGAAGGTCAAGCAGTCGGAATCGCACACGCTGACGCGGGCCGGCTATTCGGTGTCGGGCTCGCCTGCCAACCTGAACCTCGTCCGCACGATGCGGAACAGCCTGTCGCGGCGCATCGCGCTGAAGCGCCCCAAGCGCGACGAGATCCGCGAACTGGAAGAGATGCTGCGCGAGGCGGAGGAGGCCGGCGAGGATGCCGACCAGATCCAGGCGCTGCGCGAACAGCTGGAACACATCGTCCTGCGCTCCAAGCGCATTCCCTTCATCGACCCGATCGACGTGCGGTTCAACCGGTTCGAGACGGTGCCGAAGCCGATCGCCCAGGCGGTGATGTTCTGCCTGATGGACGTGTCGGGGTCGATGACCGAGCACATGAAGGATCTGGCCAAGCGCTTCTTCATGCTGCTGTACCTGTTCCTGAAGCGGCGCTACCGGTCGGTCGACATCGTCTTCATCCGCCACACCCACGAGGCCAAGGAGGTGGACGAGGAAACCTTCTTCTACTCCACCGAGACCGGCGGCACCGTGGTGTCGACGGCGCTGGAGGAGATGCAGAAGGTCGTGCAGGACCGTTACCCGCACAATGAATGGAACATCTACGCCGCCCAGGCGTCGGACGGCGACAACATGTCGTCGGACAACGCCAAGTCGGCGACCCTGCTGCGCGACGCCATCCTGCCGATGTGCCAGTATTTCGCCTACATCGAGGTGGCGGCGGAACACAACATGGGCCTGTCGGCGCTGGGCCGGGAGACCGAGCTGTGGCGCACCTACAAGCAGGTGCAGAGCCCGGAACGCCCGCTGGCGATGCGCCGCGTCCGCTCCCGCCGGGAGATCTTCCCGGTCTTCCGCGAGCTGTTCGCCCGCGAGAAGGCGGGGGCTTAAGGGGACATGAGGACAACGCCGCCCCCATCCCCTATTGGGAGGCCGGGGGCGGCAGGGGGAGATCGAGAATGACGGCTGTGATCACCAGACCCGACGCGCTGCTGTATGACGGCGTCGAGTGGGATTACGACAAGATCAAGCGCGTCTATGACGCCGTCGAGCATATCGCGCTGAAGGAGATGGGCCTCGACGTCTATCCCAACCAGATCGAGGTCATCACCGCCGAGCAGATGCTCGACGCCTACTCGTCCATCGGCATGCCGCTGATGTACAAGCATTGGTCCTTCGGCAAGCATTTCGCCCGCGACGAGATGATGTACCGCAAGGGCTATCGCGGCCTCGCCTACGAGATCGTCATCAATTCCAGCCCCTGCATCAGCTACATCATGGAAGAGAACACCATGACGATGCAGACGCTGGTGATCGCGCATGCCGCCTTCGGCCACAATCATTTCTTCAAGAACAACCAGCTGTTCCAGCAATGGACCGATGCCGAGGGCATCCTGGACTATCTGGAATTCGCCAAGACCTACATCACCCATTGCGAGGAACGCTACGGCCACGCCGCGGTGGAGCGGGTGCTGGACGCCGCCCATGCGCTGATGAGCCAGGGCGTGCACAAATATCCGAAGAAGCGCTCCGACCTGCGGACGGAGCAGCGGCGCGAGCGCGAGCGGCAGGAATATCAGGACCAGACCTTCAACGACCTGTGGCGCACCGTGCCCAAGACCGCCGCCGGCCCGCGACCCAGCAAGTCCGTGTCGGAGCGCAAGAAGCTGCTAGGGCTGCCGGAAGAGAACATCCTTTATTTCCTGGAGAAGAAGGCGCCACGGCTGGAGCATTGGCAGCGCGAGATACTGCGCATCGTCCGCCACATCTCGCAGTATTTCTATCCGCAGAAGCAGACCAAGGTGATGAACGAGGGCTGCGCCACCTACGTCCATTACCAGATCATGAGCCGCCTGCACGAGACCGGCCAGATCAGCGAAGGCGCCTTCCTGGAGTTCCTGCACTCCCACACCTCGGTGGTGTTCCAGCCGGAATTCGACGACAAGCGCTTCTCCGGCCTGAACCCCTATGCGATCGGCTTCGCGATGATGCAGGACATCGCCCGCATCGCCGAGAAGCCGACGGACGAGGACCGCCAATGGTTCCCCGACCTCGCCGGACAGGGCGACGGCATGGCGGCGGTGCGCGAGGCCTGGGCCAATTTCCGTGACGAGAGCTTCATCCTGCAATATCTCAGCCCGCACCTGATGCGGAAGCTGAAGCTGTTCAGCGTGCGCGACGATGCGGAAGACCCCTATCTGCTGGTCGATCACATCCACAACGAGCGCGGCTATCGCGACATCCGCAAGAAGCTGGCCCGCCAGTACGACCTGGGCTATCTGGAGCCGGACATCCAGATCGTCGACGTCGATCTTGCCGGCGACCGCAAGCTGATCCTGCAGCACCGCGTCACCAACGGCGTGCTGCTGGACGAGAGCGACGCCAAGGCGGTGCTGCGCCACATCGCCAATTTGTGGGGCTATGAAGTGCAGCTGATCGAGGTTTCGGCGATCTCCGAAGCGATCCTGAAGGAACATGCCGTGACGGCGCCCAGCGGGATCGGCGTGATGTGACGTAAAGGACCGGCTCCGCTACACTGCCGCCCATGCCAATATGGGGGGAACGATGTCGGCGGATCTGTTGGGCGGAGCGGGGCCGGTCGGACTGGTCAGGGCGAGGCACGGCCTGATGATGTACCGGCGCACCGACAGCGTCGTCGGCCGGTCGCTGGACTATTACGGCGAGTATTTCGAGCAGGAGGTCGCGCTGTTCCGCCAGTGCGTCCGGGCGGGGGACCGGGTGATCGACGTCGGCGCCAACATCGGCGCCCACACGGTGGCGCTGGCCCGGCTGGTCGGCCCCACCGGCCGGGTTCTGGCGCTGGAGCCCATCGACGCCAACCATCGGCTGCTGTGCGGCAATCTGGCGCTGAACGGGCTGGACTGGGCGGACGGCATGCTGGCCGCCGCCGGGTCCGCCGATGGGGTGCTGCATCTTGCCGGCGTGGCGATGGACGCCGAGGGCAATTACGGCGCGCTGTCGCTGGACGCCTTGGCCGGCGACCGGCCGGTGCCGGTTCATCGATTGGATGGCCTGGCTCCTGACGGGGCCGGCCGCATCCGTCTGATCAAGATCGATGTCGAGGGGATGGAGGCCGAGGTCCTGGAGGGCGCGCGCGGCCTGATCGCCCGCGACCGTCCGGTCCTTTATGTGGAGAACGACCGGCCGGACAAGTCGGCGGACCTGATCCGCCTGCTGGGGGAGCTGGGCTATGCCTGTTACTGGTATCTGCCCGCCTTCCACAATCCCGCCAATTTCGCCGGCCGGTCTGAGCCGATCTTCGGCCATGGGCTGGTCGACAACGGCACGGAGATCCGCGGGCTCGGCATGGGGATCAACCTGTTCTGCCTGCCGGCCGAGGCGGGCGCGCGCATCAACGGCCTGCTGCCCGTCGCCGATCCGGACGAACATCCGCTGCGTCGCGGCCATAACGGGCGCTTTATCGGCGGTTGAGGGCGGTCAGCGCTCCGGTTCCGGCTTGATGCCGGCTTCCTTCATGGCGTGTATCAGATCCAGCATCACGGTGCTGATGTCCGGGAAGGACAGCGCCACGGCGCGGCGGTCGGGGTCGAGGCGCACCACATGCGCGATCTGCCGGCCGCCGACGCGATGGCTGGTCTTATCGGGACCGACGGTCTCCGGTATTTCCGGGCAATGCAGGTCCAGCCGCAGCTTGCCGCCGACGGCGTGGGCGAACTCCTCCGGCGGCAGGTCGACCAGCAGGCCGCGGGTCGACCAGTTGATCGTCGTGCAGCGCCGCCCCTCCGCCTCCACCGCCAGGACCGGGTCCATATAGCGGATGGCGCGGCGGCGCTCGATGCCGTTGGGCGGTTTGGCGCCGACGTCGTGCTGGTCCAGCTTGTGTTTGGCCGCCTGCTTGGTGCGGTCGTCCACCCCGTCCTTGCTGGTCATCAGCGTCGCCTGCACGCGCCGCTCGACGCCGTGGCGGAACTCGTCGTCGGCGCCGAAGCGCAGGGCCTTGGCGAAATGGTCCTTGGCCTGGGTCAGCAGCGCGTTGCGCCCCTTCTCGTCACCGCGATGGCCGCAGCGCTCGGCCTGGATCAGCAGCGAATCGACACTGCGCTGATAGGCGCCGCGCTGGATGGCGCGGGTCATTTCGCGGAACTCGGCGGCGCGCAGGCTGGGGAATTCCCGCGTCTTCAGCAGCCCGGCCATGGCTTCCGCCAGCGAATCGACGCGGGC
Source organism: Azospirillum sp. B2RO_4 (assembly GCF_051124815.1). Classification (NCBI taxonomy): domain Bacteria; kingdom Pseudomonadati; phylum Pseudomonadota; class Alphaproteobacteria; order Rhodospirillales; family Azospirillaceae; genus Azospirillum; species Azospirillum sp. B2RO_4. The sequence goes on from NZ_CP118485.1 coordinate 314,399, forward strand.
GGGGTCGCCGGTCTCCGCCTCCCGGCGCAGGGTCCGTATCGCTTCCTCCGCCTTGCGAAGCAGCTGATCTTCCAGTTTCCGGCGCTGGTCGGCGTCCATCACGGGCATGGCGCGGCCCTCCACGGGGGCGGTTTCATAAGAATACAGCAGGTCGCCGGCGGGTGACAGCCGACAGTTGTGGTTAACGGCCCACCTGCGGGGCGCCCCAGTAGGAGCGGACCCGATTTTCCTTTGCCTTGTGAGTGCCTTCTTATCTGTGGTGACACACGGGACGGGTAGCGGGAGTGGGCGGGTGATGGGCAGGAACAAGAATGAGATGGCGGAAACCGAACTGGATTTGCTGAGCGCCGCCCTGACCGGCCTGCTGGGGGAGCAGAGCGCGAGCCCCGCCCCGGCCGGGACCGCCATTGTCGCCTTCCTCCGTGGCCGGGGCGCCGACGCGGAGCCGGTGCGCACGCTGGTGCTGCGGCCGAAGCCCGTGCGCGGTGCGGCGGCGGCCGACTTGGCCGGCCGGCGCGCCCTGGTCTACAGCCTGACCAAGACGATCCTCGCCGCCGCCGTGCTGCGGCTGGCCGCGCGCGGCGTGATCGACCTCGACGGGCCGGCGGAGCGCTGGCTGCCGGAACTGGCCGGGCGGCCGGACCCGGTCAGCGTCGCACAGATCCTGACCCACCGCGCCGGGCTGCCCGATTACGGCGGCCGGGCAGACTACCACGCCGCCGTCGCCGCCGGCGCGGAACCCTGGAGCGGCGACGAGTTCCTCGCCCGCTGCGGCGTTGCCCAGGGCGAAGGACCGCCGGCCGGGCGCTTCGCCTATTCCAACATCGGCTATCTGCTGATCGCCCGGCTGCTGGAGCGCGCCGGCGGCGCCCCGCTGGCGGAACTGCTGGCGCGCGAGGTCTTCGGCCCGCTCGGCCTGTCCAGTGCCTCGCTTCTGCACGACCGGGCCGACCTCGCCGGGCTGTTCTTCGGTCCAAGCCCGACCTTCGGCGGGGCGCCGGTGGAGAAGGCCTATCATCCCGGCTGGGTGTCGCACGGGGTGGTGGCGATGACGGCGGCGGATGCCTGCCGCCTCGTTCACGGCCTGACCGAGGACTATCTGCCGGAGGCGTTGCTGCGGCGGATGCTGGACGGGCTGCCGGTCGGCGGGCCGATGGGCGGGCGGCCCTGGGTCGAGCCTTCCTATGGGCTCGGCATGATGGTGGAGTTGGATCCGGTGGCCGGACCCTATTGGGGCCACACCGGCGGTGGGCCGGGGGTAACGCCCGCCGCTTTCCATGCGCCGGGGCCGGTTCCGGTCTCCGTCGCCGTCTTCCTGGACGGCGAGGACGGCAACCTCGCCGAATGGATGGCGGTGGAGGTTCTGCACCGGTTGCGCGGCGTGCGATAGGGCGGCACGCGACACGGCTCCTGCTTGTTCGGCCCCTGCTTGTTCAGGAGGATGGCGATCCCATCTCCTCTCCAGGGGACAATCCCCCGCTACCCGGCGTAGACTCAGGGCAGCGGCGGTGCCGGGCGAAACCGGCCACCGGGACCAAGAAGCAAGGGGAGGAACCGCGCGATGGGAGACGCCGCCCGCAAGCTGCCCGATTATCCATGGCTGGCCTCCTACCCGCCGACGGTGGATTGGGCGATGCCGATTCCGGCCCGGCCGCTGACCGACCTGCTGGAGGGTGCCGTCGCCCGCCATGGCGACAAGCCCTGCCTGAACTTCCTGGGCAAGCGCACCAGCTATCGCGAGCTGGGCCGGCTGGTCGACCGCGCCGCCCGCGGCTTTCAGGCCATCGGGGTGGGGAAGGGAACGCGGGTCGGGCTGTTCCTGCCCAACACGCCTTATTACGTCATCGCCTTCTTCGCCATCCTGAAGGCCGGCGGCACGGTGGTGAACTTCAACCCGCTCTATGCCGAACGCGAGTTGATCCACCAGATCGGCGACAGCGACATCGACCTGATGGTCACGCTGGACCTGAAGCTGCTCTACGGCAAGATGGCGCGGATGCTGGCCGAGACCGGGCTGAAGCGGCTGGTCATCTGCCGCATGGCCGACATCCTGCCCTTCCCGAAGAACTGGCTGTTCCCCATCGCCAAGCGGGCGGAAATCGCGGCGATCCCGCGCGACGACCGCCACATCCCCTTCGCCCAACTGATTGCCAACGACGGGCGGCCGACCCCGGTCGCCATCGACGCGCAGGAGGATGTCGCCGTCCTGCAGTACACCGGCGGCACCACCGGCGTGCCCAAGGGCGCGATGCTGACCCACGCCAACCTCTACGCCAACACCATCCAGTGCGCGACATGGTACGCGGCGAAGGAACGCAAACCCGGTGAGGGCGGCGAAGACGGGCAGGAGCGCATGCTGGGCGTGCTGCCCCTGTTCCATGTCTTCGCCATGACCGCGGTGATGAATTTCGGCCTGCATCTGGGGGCGGAGATCGTCCTGCTGCCGCGCTTCGAACTGGAACAGGTGATGCGCACCCTGCAGGCGGAGCGGATCACCCTGTTCCCCGCCGTGCCGACCATCTACACCGCGATCAACCATCATAAACATCTGGAGAAGTTCGATCTTTCGTCGATCCGCTTCTGCATGTCGGGCGGGGCGCCGCTGCCGCTGGAGGTGAAGGAGGCGTTCGAGCGCACGACCGGCTGCACGCTGGTGGAGGGTTACGGCCTGTCGGAATGCTCCCCCGTCGCCACCGTCAATCCGGCGGTGCTGCATTCGGACAAGAAGGGCTCCATCGGCCTGCCGCTGCCCGGCACCATCGTCGAGATCGTCAGCCTGGAGGACCCGCGCCGCGTCCTGCCGCCGGGCGAGAAGGGCGAGGTCTGCATCCGCGGGCCGCAGGTGATGAAGGGCTATTGGCGCCGCCCGGCCGAGACGGCTGAGACGCTGGTCGACGGCCGGCTGCACACCGGCGACGTCGGGGTGATGGACGAGGACGGCTACACCACCATCGTCGACCGCATCAAGGACATGATCCTGTGCAGCGGCTTCAACGTCTATCCCCGCAATGTGGAGGAGGCGATCTACCTGCACCCGGCGGTCGCCGAATGCGTTGTCGCCGGCTTGCCCGATGAGTATCGCGGCCAGACGGTGAAAGCCTATGTCCGGCTGGACGACGGCAAGAGCCTGACCGCGGAGGAGCTGATCGCCTTCCTGAAGGACAAGCTGTCGCCCATCGAGATGCCGAAAGTCGTGGAATTCCGCCGGGAGCTGCCCAAGACCATGATCGGAAAACTGTCCCGCAAGGCCCTGCTGGACGAGGAACAGGGCAAACGGAGCGCCGCAGCCGCGAAGGGTGGCGCCGCATGACCGCCGATGACCGGAAGGATGGCCGCAAGGCGGTGCGCGTCCGCATCCAGGGCAAGGTGCAGGGGGTGTGGTATCGCGGCTGGACCGTCGATCAGGCGGGGGCGCTCGGCCTCACCGGCTGGGTGCGCAACCGCAGCGACGGCACGGTGGAGGCCCTGTTCGCCGGCCCTGTCGAGGCCGTCGACCGCATGTTGGACGCCTGCCGCCGCGGCCCGCCGTCGGCCATCGTCCGCGACGTGGTGTCCGAACCGGAGCAGGACCCCGGCATGGCCGGCTTCGAGCAGCGGCCGACGGTGTGAGACCCGCATTAGCGTTCCGCTAACCATGACGGCGGCATGCTGGCTGCCATAGTGGTTTTGGAGACGGTAGCCGGGATGACCGCCAGGAAACCGGATGTGGCCGATATGAAGGCCATGCTCACCGGCGTCTTCGCCAAGGCGGCGGAGGCGAAAGGCAGGGCTGTCCGCGCGACCGTGGCTGCGCCGCCACCGAAGGCTCCCGCCGCGCCGGGACATGGCGACCCCGCCGTCCGCCTCAGCCTGGGGCCGGAGGCGGCGGAGGATGCGCCGGCACGGCCCTCCGACCCTGCGTCGGCCGACCTTGCCGACCGGCTGGGACCGGCGATCCAGGCGCTGGCGCGCGATCTGGGCCGGCTGCTGGCCGCCTTCGGCATGGACGGCAGCGAAGCCGCCGTGGCCGAAGTCGCGCTCGCCGCCCGCTTCGGCGCCGCGGAGCGCCGTGCCGCCGTCATGGCGCTGGATGGACCGGCCGGCGCGTTGCAGCCTCTGGCGCCGGATGCTCGGCAGGATGTGGCGGTCGAGTTGCGGGGGATCGGCCTTTCCCTGGCCGAGAGGCATGTGGATGTGAGGCTGGACGACGCTGCCCTTGTGCTGGCGCGGGTGCCGGCCGAGGAGAAGGGCGAGGGGCTGGCCGCCATGATCGGCGTCCTCCGCTCCGCTATCCGTCCCGGCAAGGGGCTGACGGTCGAGACCGACCGGGTCGCCATCGACGATCTCGGCCGGGTCATGGAGATGCTGTCCGGAGCGATGGCCGGGCCGCCGCAGGGGCTGGAAGGCACGGTGACGCTGTCGCCGCTGGGTGCGCCGGCCGAAGGCGAGGCGATGAACCTGTCGCTGGCTCTGTCCGGACGGCTGGGCGAGGTGGCGATCGCGTCGCCATCAAAACACATGCCGGCAACGGAGAAGCCGGTCGGCGAGGTCAAGGAGCGTGGGTTCGATGTCCGGATATGATGCGCCGATCAAGGCGGCCCTCTGGCTGTGCGGGCTGACGCTGCTGGGGGCGGTCCCGGCGCTGGCCGGGGCGCTGGAGCGGACGGAGCCCGGCCACATGGCGCCGCCGCAGCCGGGGGCCAGCCTGCCCATCGCCCCGCCGATCGTGCAATACGCGCTGCCGTCGCAATGGATGACGATCCGCTCCAAGGAGGACTGGCGCAAGGCCGGCAAGTTCGAGAAGGAACTGAGCAAGGAGTGCGCCGCCCTGCGCTTCAACGAGATCGAGCCGATGCGCTTCCGCGCCTTTTACAAGGGCGAGGTGCTGGGCGTCGCCTTCGGCCATGGGCTGAACCTGCACGACCCCGGCAGGAAGGCCGACCGCAAGAAAATCTACCTGTTCCGCAACGGCGATTCGACCGGCTGCACCGTCCAGTCGATGGACAACCAGGACCCGCGCGTGAACCCCGCCGGCAGTCAGGCCGCCACCCCGGCCGCCGGCGGGTTCAAGAAGTATTAGGCGTCCCCGTCGCCGTCCCCCTCGCCCCGCATCGGGCCGCCGAACACCTCCGGCCATGCCGCGATCAGGGCGGAATCGACGTCCTCCATCGTCACCAGCTGGCCAAGCGCGACGATGGAGGTGACACCATGCTCGGCGATGCCGCAGGGGACGATGCCGCCGAAATGGGACAGGTCCGGCTCCACGTTCAGGGCGATGCCGTGGAAGCTGACCCAGCGGCGCACCCGCACGCCGATGGCGGCGATCTTGTCCTCCTGGCCCTTCAGCCCGCCATAGGGCTGCTTGTCGACCCAGATGCCGACGCGGCCCTCGCGCCGCTCGCCCTTGATGTTGAAGGCGGCGAGGGTGCGGATGATCCATTCCTCCAGATCGCGGACGAAGCCGCGGATGTCGGCACCGCGCGTCTTCAGGTCCAGCATGACGTAGGCCACGCGCTGTCCCGGCCCATGATAGGTGTACTGGCCGCCGCGCCCGCTGCGGTAGACGGGGAAGCGGTCGGCCTCCAGCAGATCCTCGTCGCGCGCGCTGGTGCCGGCGGTGTAGAGCGGCGGATGCTCCAGCAGCCAGACCAGCTCCGGCGCGGTGCCGGCGCGGATCGCCTCGACGCGCGCCTCCATCTCGGCGATGGCGTCGGGGTAGGGCACCGGCTCGTCGGAGATGCGCCACTCGATCTGCTGGGGGGCCGGCTGAGGGGCGGGCGTGTCGGGCTGACTGGCGGTGAGGCTGGTCGGGGAGGTCATTCGATCTGGTCTCTAACGATGTCGGCGGGCGGTGTGGCAGGCGGTGTCGGCGGAGCCGCCGGAGGACCGTACCGCATTTTTCTTCGCAGACGATGATTGTAACGCTTGATCGGCCATCGGGAAGCTGATATCTACCCGCTCCACCCGATGAGGCGCGCGAGCGAGCGTCGGGGACTACCAGCCTGATGCGGTCGTGGCGGAATTGGTAGACGCGCAGCGTTGAGGTCGCTGTGGGGCAACCCGTGGAAGTTCGAGTCTTCTCGACCGCACCACTCTCCCATGCAGATGGGACCATCCCGGGGATACGGGAACACCGAAAGGCCCGCTGGTCGCAAGACCGAGCGGGCTTTTTCGTGTCAATGTTCATTGCCCAAAACGTCATGTAGCGTGGAGGGGATTAGCAGTAAGAAGCGCTGCTGGCATCCCCCACATGATTTAAAAGGACGTAGGTCGCGCTAGAAGTGACCGCTGTTTCAATAGTATCCGTAGGGCTTGCCCGACGCATCGCGAGTTCATAAAAGGTACGCTGAATGCGCCTGACTTCTGCGACGCACTCCAAGGCGCTGGAGTGGAGTTTGCACTTTTAGTCAGAGTGCAATCATATCTGTTTATCCCACTATTCGACCTGATAGGACACAACGCTACCGATTCTGAAGCTGGACGTCGATATGTAGGTGATGCGTTTGAAGAACGAGAGCGTGGAAATTTGCATGCACCTATGCTACTCCTATGACATCCCGATCGTTGTTCGTCCCCGAAAGAGGAAAAATCTATGACAAAGAAAGTAATTATTGAGCACCTAACGACTAACCATCTCATTGGGATGTTTTCTGGAAAAGTAGTTCCATCTCAAGAACACCTAGCGACAAGTCATCTTCAGCATGCGCTGCAAAAGCCATCTAGCAGCCAGCAAGGGCAGGCCGCATCGCAGCAGTTGCAAAGTAAGAGCCAAAAGAAGTCTGATAATGGAAAATAGCAGCCTTTTGAGTGACGCTGCATCTTTTGCAACGATATTTGGCCTTCCGGCCGGCATAATTGCTGTAATTATCGCAATAATAACGCTAAATAGGACGAACAACCTAGGGTCTGCTAGTGCGGTTCTGGCATTTTACCAGTCTGCGTCTCAAGGCTGGGATAAGGTGATTCAGCAGCATCAAGCAGAAAAGGATGTGAAGTTTAGTGTCGGTGAACTTCTAAATACTCTGGAATTAGGAGCCTGCCTGTACCATGACCGGGTCTTTAAGGGAGAGGTGCGTGATCTTCTCAGTAAGTATATAAAAGAATGCATGAATACTATTGATGGCGTGCCTGAAATTAGGAAGATTAAGTCTGAATTAATGACCGGGGACGCCGAGACATTCAAGTTCTTGGTGAAAATGAGGTTTGGTTCCAATTAGGCTTGCTCATTGCAAAGCAGTCGCAACTAGAAGAAGGTTCCTAAGTAGTTGGACCCATACTGGGGATATGGGAACAACGAAAGGCCCGCTGGTCGCAAGACCGAGCGGGCTTTTTCGTATTTGGGCCTTACCCCGCCAGCGCGTGCAGCAGCTTGGCCGCTCCCCCGCAGGCGCGGCGGACATCCTCGAACAGCACCATCATCTCGTAGATCACCAGGAAGGCGGCGCTGTAGAACCAGGGCCGCCAGCGGTCCTCGATCCAGGCGACCAGCCGGTGGATGCTGCCCATCGGCAGCAGCCGGGCGACGGTGAAGGCGCTGAGCATGCCGATCAGGGCGCCGCCGGTGACGTCGCCCGGATAATGCAGGCCCAGATAGACCCGCGGCAGCGCGATCACCAGCGCCGCCCACAGGCAGGCCAGCAGCCCCCACAGGCGCGAGGCGCGGAGATTGGTCGCGGCCAACGCGAAGCCCAGGGCGGCATTGTCGCTGGGGAAGGAACTCCAGTTCTTCAGGGCGTCGCGGCTCTGGCCGATCGGCGGGACGAAGGGCAGGCCGGCGTCGTGCAGGGGGCGCGGCCGGGCCGGCATCACCGCTTGGATCAGGATGGACGCCGCCACCGCCAGCACCACCGCGGCGATGGCGTCCACCACCAGCCGGCGCCCGGCCTCCGTCTCCTCCCGCCGGAACCACAGCCACCACAGGGCGGCGCTGAACAGTCCCAGCTTGATCAGATAGATGTTGGCGATCCCGCGCACCGCCATGTCCAACGCCGCGCTGTGCCCCGCGAACTGGTTCAGCCACAGCAGCAGCGACTGGTCGAGACGGTTCAGGAACTCCACGCACGCTCCAAAGGTAGGGGGAAGGGAGCGGCCAGTGTTGCGTTTTTATGACAGGGTGGGTCAACGGCGCATCGGGAAGCACCTTACGGGACCGGGGGGAGCGGTTCGGGGTGCCACCCTCCCCGATTTCGGGGCGGGATCATTTGAACTCGATGTAACGGTCCAGCGTGGCCCGGCGAAGGGCGCGGACGATGTGCGGGGCGGCGCCGCTGGCGACGATGTGGCCGCCGGCCTCGCGGCAGCGGTTCGCCAGGATGAACATCATGCCGATGGCGGCGGAATCGATGAAGGTGACGAAGCGCAGGTCGATCGGGACCACCGGGCTGGCGGCGAAATCCCAGTCGCGCAGCATGTCGTGGAAGCGGGTGCCGTCTTCGTAGGTGCAGCGGCCGGACAGCAGGATGCCGTCGCGACCGCCGACGGTGGTGAAGGCATACTCCATCGGCGCGTCCGGTCCCTTTCCCCATCAGGCGCCGCCGCGGACGCGGCGCGAGATGCATGGGAGCATGAAGGGTCGCGGCGGTGCAAGGATATGGTGGCAAATGCGGCGGACACAGCCGCTTGACGCCCATCCGGGCTGGACAAACCGGGACGGCGCCTCTATGTCGGGGGCGCTTCCGCCGTCACCGGTCCCGTCCCCTGGCAGGCGGTTCCCGGCACCGGCCGGAAGGCTTCCACAACCCGCAAACCCCGAACGCCGGCCCCAAGCGCCATTGGCCACCGTCCGATGTCGCTGAGCCGACACGCCGTTTCCGTGCCGTCGGCCACCCGGCTCAGGCATGTGGGGGGATTGCATCGTCGAAGGGAGGGTGCCGGCATGCACACCGATCCCCACACGCCGGATCTGCGCCCCGACGGCGCCGCCCACGCCCGTTCTCATCCGGGTCAGGAGGCGGAGGACGAACGGCCCTACGGCGTCGAGCCGGAGTTCGTGGAAGAGATCGTCGGCCTGCTGCGCGCCCGCGAACGCGAGGCCGTGCTGGCGCGGCTCGACGGGCTGCATGCCGCCGACATCGCCGACCTGATCGAACAGGCGGAGCCGGCCGAGCGCGCCGACCTGATCGACCTGCTTCCCGCCGAACTGGACGGCGAGGTGCTGTCCTACCTGAACCCCGATCTCCGCGAAGCGCTGATCGAACGGTTCGAGCCGCAGGAACTGGCCGCCGCCGTCGCCGACCTCGACACCGACGACGCGGTGGAGCTGATCGAGGATCTGGACGCCGAGACCCGCGCGCAGATCCTGGCGAACCTGCCCGACGCCGAACGGGCGCTGGTGCAGGAGAACCTGACCTACGACGAGGACAGTGCCGGCCGCATGATGCAGCGCGAGCTGGTCGCGGTGCCGGAGTTCTGGACGGTCGGCAAGACCATCGACTTCGTGCGCGCGGCGACCGACACGCTGCCGGAGGATTTCTACGACATCTTCATCGTCGACCCGATGCACCGGGTGGTGGGTGCGGTGCCGCTGTCGCGCCTGCTGCGCCAGCGCCGGGCCGTGCGTATCGCCGATCTGGTGACCGGCGAGGTCGACGCCATCCCCGCCACCATGGAGCGGGCGGAGGTGGCGAACCTGTTCCGGCAATACGCCCTGGTCTCCGCACCCGTCATCGACCCCGCCGGCCGGCTGATCGGCGTCATCACCGTCGACGACGTCGTCCGCATCATCGACGAGGAGGCCGAGGACGACCTGCGCAAGCTGAGCGGGTCGGGCGACACCGGCGTGTTCAGCGGCATCGCCGACATCGCCCGCAGCCGCGTCGGCTGGCTGACCATCAACCTCGCCACCGCCTTCCTGGCGTCGGGCGTCATCTCGCTGTTCGAGGCCACCATCGAGCAGATCGTGGCGCTGGCGGTGCTGATGCCGATCGTCGCCTCGATGGGCGGCAATGCCGGCACCCAGACGCTGACCGTCGTCGTCCGCGCGCTGGCGACGCACGAGCTGTCGTCGGCCAACGCGCTGCGCGTGGTAGGGAAGGAGCTGCTGGTCGGCCTCATCAACGGCGGCATCTTCGCCGTGATGGTCGGTGCCATCGCGCTGGTCTGGTTCGGCCCGCTGATCGGCGTCGTCATCGCGCTCGCCATGATCATCAATCTGGTGGTGGCGGGGCTGAGCGGTGCCCTGATCCCGCTGGGGCTGGAAAAGCTGGGGGTCGATCCGGCGGTGTCGAGCGCGGTGTTCCTGACGACGGTGACGGACGTCGTCGGGTTCCTCGCCTTCCTGGGGCTGGCGTCGGTGTTCTTGTTGTAGGAGATGCGGCGGGTGGGGGCACCCGCCGCGCGCCGCCTCACCCCGCCCGGTCGAGCTGCTTCAGGAAGCCGATGTAGTGGTTGATGTCCTCCATGCGGCGGGCATGGTCGTTCATGTCGGACAGGCGGCCTTCGATGGCCTTCTGCGCCCCCTCGACCTCGTCGATCACCGCGTGGATGTCGGTCTGCAACTCGTGAGAGGCGGAGGCGGCCTCGTCCATGCGGGCGCTGGTGTCGTCGAGCTGGCTGCCGACGGAGCGGACGGAGGTCACCACCTGGTCGATGGCGCGGCGGGTGTCGCCCAGCGTCTGCTTGGTGTCGTTGGCCAGCTTGCGCACCTCCGCCGCCACCACGGCGAAGCCCTTGCCGGCCTCGCCGGCGCGGGCCGCCTCGATGGTGGCGTTCAGCGCCAGCAGGTTGGTCTGGCTGGCGATGCCGTCGATCACCGACAGCACCTTCTCGATGCTCTTCACCACGGTGTTCAGCTGGGTGAACTCGCGCACCAGCGCGTCCTTGCGCTCGGCATGGCCGTCGAACAGGGTGGCGTGGCGGTTCAGCGTCGCCTCGATCGCCGACATCGAGCCGCCGATGCGCGCGGCATAGCTGGCGGTCTCCTGCACGCCGCCGGTCAGCGTCACCAGCGCGTCGAGATAGCTGTGCATCCGCTCGATCACCGCGTTACGGATGCGGCTGAGCAGTTCCAGCCGGTTGTAGCGGGTGGCGATGAAATAGCTCTGGAACCGGGCGTAATGCACCGGGAAACGGTCGACCATGTCGTCGGAGAACCCAGTGCCCGGCGGCACTTCGAAGAACATCAGCGCCGACAGGGTCTGGTTGATGTTGATGCCCAGCAGCTCGCCGAAGGTGGAGAAGCCGGCGGCGGCGAGACCGTCGAAGGCATGGACCCGCGACAGCTGGTCCGGGTTGTTCAGCCGGCGCAGGATGCAGTCGTTCAGGATGGCGCCCACCGGTCGCGGCTTGCCGCGCAGATAAGCCGCGAGGTCGTCCTCCGTCTGGCGGACGAAGTCGGTCGCCTCCACCAGACACAGCGAATCGCCGGGATTGACGTCGCAGTAGAAGCCGACCTCGTCCTTCTCGAAATCGAAGCCGGAGATGGAGCGGACGAACAGCTCCCCCTCCATCTCGATGGCGAAGGTGTTGTTGGCCAGTTTGCCCGGCAGCTCCTGCGGCTTGCAGCGCAGGGAACTGGCGAGCGCGTCGATGAAGCTGACCACCTCGAAGCTGTCGCGGTCGATCACGCTGCGCACGATGCGGCGCATCGGGTCGGCATCGACCACGGCGAAACGGGTCTGGGTCGGGCGGAAATTCTGCGACTTGAAGATGCCGTAGCGGATGCCGGGCGCCATCTTCAGGAAGATGGTCACCGCCGAATTCTCCAGCACGCGCTGGCCGTCGAACAGATGGGTGTTGCGGAAGTCGAGCTTGCCGCCGGCCGAGCCGCCGATGAACAGGCAGGGGAAATGGCCGGAGCGGTAGACCGCCTCCATGAACCAGCTTTCGCTGGCCGACAGGCCGTCGATGAAGGTCAGCGCCACCGTGTCGTGGCTGTCGATGGCGAAGGGGACGCGGATGCGGTCGAGTTCGCCGCGGATCGCCTCCACCCTTGCGGCCACGTCGCGGGTCGGGCGGCCGGCGCGCAAATCGTCGCAATGCAGCGGCACCGTGTGGACGCTGACCCCGGCGAACAGGCGCGGGCTGAAGGATTGCAGCACCACGCTGTCCCAGCGGTCGCCGGCCTTGCGGTAGAGCGGCTGGCCTTCGGCCGCGCACAGTTCGCCCGAGGTGGAGACCAGCACCAGTTGCGTCGACGGCGGCAGGGCGGAGCGCAGCGCGCGGGAGGTGGCGGCGAAATCGACATGCGGCGACACGAAGCCGACGACCAGCGCCGGCGCACCGGCGGCGAATTTCAATCCCTCCAGCGCCGCGGCGCCGATCTGGGCGGCCGGCAGGCACAGGCTGCGGATCGGCGCTTCCGCCGGATCGGCGACCGGTGCCGCCGGCTCGGGCTTGCCAGCGGGAATGCCGACCGGAGTGCCGGAGGTGGGGGCGGTCGGGGCGTCCGAGCGGAAGAATGACAGCATGCTGGCGAATCCTCGGTCATCGATGGTGTTCGTTCCGCACACCGGCCGCGCCCGTTTGTTGCCGCGAGTGCCCCGGTATGGCTTATTTTGCGGATAGTTTAGCTGCCGATTGGTAGCGTTTCTTATCCGGGGAACTCCCTATCGGGCTGTGGCATGTCGCCGCATCGGTGGGAGGAGGCGTGGTTGGGCGGCGGAATTGGTGAGTGTCGATTCCGCTTGTGGGGCCAGCGAAACATTGGCATAAGGCAAGCCATAGGCCTGGGGTGCCGTGCGGTGGTCGCGCGGCTGAGAACACACCCATCGAACCTGTCTGGGTAATTCCAGCGAAGGGAGCCGCCGCATGATCCATGCGCCAGAACCATATTCTCTTTCCGAGTGCGTCTTCGGAACCCGCCCGTCCGTCGCCGTCATCGGCGCCGGCTGCATCGGCCTTGCCATCGCCTGGAGGCTGGCATCGGCCGGCTGCCGCGTCGATCTGTTCGAGCGGGGAGAAGCCGGGCGCGGCGCCACCCATGCCGCCGGCGGCATGCTGGCCGCCTGCGTCGAAACCGAACCGGGCGAGGAAGGGCTGCTGCCGCTGACCCGCGCCTCGCAGGCGCTGTGGCCGGACTTCGCCCGCGACCTGGAAACCGCGAGCGGCATGGCCGTCGACCTGCGCAGCGAAGGCACGATGGTCATCGCGCTCAATGCCGACGATGCCGCCAAGGTCCGGTTCCTGCACGGCTTCCAGCGCGACCTCGGCCTGCCGGTGGAGTGGCTGAGCGGGGCCGAGGTGCGGCGGCGCGAACCCTTCCTGCAGCCGGGTGTCGCCGGTGCGCTGTTCTGTGCCGGCGACCATCAGGTCGACAACCGCAAGGTCGCAGCCGCCCTGCGCCGCGCCGCCGAGGCCGCCGGCGCCCTCTTGCACGAGCACTGCGGCGAGGTGGCGCTGGCGATGGAGGGCGGTCGCGCCGCTGGGGTGCGGGTTGCCGAAACCCTGCACCGGGCCGACCGGGTGGTGCTGGCCGCCGGGGCGTGGTCGGCCGGGGTGCCGGGACTGCCGCCCGCCGCCAAGCCGCCGGTGCGGCCGGTGAAGGGGCAGATGGTCTGCCTGCGGATGGACGTGCGGTTGCCGCTGCTGCGTCATGTGGTGTGGACACCGGGCACCTACCTGATCCCGCGGCTGGACGGCCGGCTGCTGATCGGCGCGACGACGGAGGAGCGCGGCTTCGACGACCGCCTGACCGCCGGCGGGCAGTTCGCCCTGCTGGAAGGAGCGTGGCGGGCGCTGCCCGGCATCGCCGAACTGCCGATCGAGGAGGCCTGGGTCGGCTTCCGCCCCGGCAGCCGCGACGACGCGCCGATCCTGGGCGAGAGCAGCATTCCCGGCCTGATCCACGCCACCGGCCACCACCGCAACGGCATCCTGCTGACCCCGGTGACCGCCGACGGCATCGCCCGGCTGGTGCTGACCGGCGAGACCGACCCGCTGCTGCGCCCCTTCGCCGCCGACCGCTTCGTTGCGGCGGGAGCCGCCGCATGAGCGCTGTCATCCGCATCAACGGCCGTGACGAGCCACTATCCGCCGCCTCCCTGGCCGAGTTTCTGGCCGGCCGCGGGATCGCCGAGGGTGCGCGTGGCGTTGCCGTCGCCCTGAACGGCGCCGTCGTTCCCCGCCGCCGCTGGCCCGAAACTCCGCTCCAGCCCGGCGACAGCCTGGAAATCGTCCGCCCGATCCAAGGCGGCTGACCCCTACATTTCCCTCTCCCGTCCCGGGAGAGGGAAGGGGCCCAAGCGAAGCTTGGGAAGGGTGAGGGGTGGCGCAAGGAACCATGCGGTTCGAAATTCTTGGATCACCCCTCACCCTCCCCACGCCTGCGGCGCGGGTCCCCTCCCTCTCCCGGGGCGGGAGAGGGCATTCCAAAAGGCACCTCCCATGTCCCAATCCGACACCCTCACCATTGCCGGGCGCAGCCTCGGTTCCCGTCTCTTCCTCGGCACCGCCGGCTATCCCAACCAGCAGGTGATGCTCGACGCGCTGGCGGCCAGCGGCAGCGAGCTGGTCACGCTGGCGATCCGGCGCATCAGCCTGGACGGCTATTCGGAAAGCCTCGTCGACGTGCTGGCCCGCGCCACCGCCGGGCGGCCGACCGGCCCGGTCGGGCTGCTGCCCAACACCGCCGGCTGCATGACCGCCAAGGAAGCCGTGCTGACCGCCCAACTGTCGCGCGAGGCGCTCGATACGCCCTGGATCAAGCTGGAGGTCATCGGCGACCGCGAGCTGCTCTATCCCGATGTCGAGGAACTGCTGCGCGCGACCGAGGAACTGGTCAATGACGGCTTCGTCGTGCTGCCCTACTGCAACGACGACCCCGTGACCTGCCGCAAGCTGGCCGACCTGGGCGCGGCGGCGGTGATGCCGCTGGGCGCCTTCATCGGTTCCGGCATGGGCATCCGCAACCCGCACGCCATCGAGACGATCTGCGCCCGCAGCCCCGTGCCGGTGGTGCTGGACGCCGGCATCGGCACCGCGTCCGACGCCGCGCTGGCGCTGGAGCTGGGCTGCGCCGCCGTGCTGCTGAACACCGCGGTGTCGAAGGCGCGCGATCCGGTGCGGATGGCGGCGGCGATGCGCGACGCGGTCAGCGCCGGCCGTGCCGCCCATCTGGCCGGCCGCATGCCGATGCGCGCCCATGCCGAACCGTCCAGCCCGCAGATGGGCCTGATCGGCAGCTGAGATCGGCGGCTGACCCATAGGGAAACGGGCTTGATCCGGCGGGGCGGCTGACGCAGGCTGTCCCGCAACGTCCCCTTGCCGGAGTGCTTCGCCTTGGCCGACAGCTTCGTTCCCCGCGACCCCGACTGGAAGGCGCGCTGCCTCGCCTCCTTCGAACAGCAGCCGATCTGCCGGACTCTCGGCATCGAACTGACGGCGGTGGAGCCGGGATTCTGCGAGATGCGGCTGCCGTTCCGCGCCGAACTGACGCAGCAGCACGGCTTCTTCCATGCCGGCATGGTCAGCACGCTGGCCGACAATGCCGGCGGTTATGCCGCCTACAGCCTGATGCCGGCGGGGGCGGAGGTGCTGGCGGTGGAGTTCAAGATCAATCTGATGGCGCCGGCCAAGGGCGACGTGATGATCGCCCGCGCCCGCGTCGTCAAGCCCGGCCGCACCCTGACCATCACCCAGGTCGAGGTGTCGATGCTGGACGGCGGTGCGGAAAAGGACTGCGCCCTGATGCAGCAGACCGCCATCTGCCTGTTGCCGAAGTGACGGTTCAACCGGTTCGAAAGGTCTCTTCCATGCTGTCTGCACGTTTGTGGTCCGTGCCCGCCGCCCTCCTGCTGGCCGGCGGCCTCTCCGCGCTGCTCGCTGTCCCGGCGGAAGCGAAGGACCCGCCGTCCTGCGCCGCCATCTCCTTCCGCGCGCTGCCCAGCGGCGCGCCGGACGGCGAACAGGATGCCGGCCTCTACAAGTCGCGCTTCGGCAAGATCGAGGTGAAGGCCGATGTCAAGGGCGGGCAGGCCACCAACTATTACATGGTGCTGAACGGCAAGAAGGTGGACGGCCCGGCCACCCCGCCGAAGATGTCGGACGCCTGCCTGAAGTCCAAGCACGTCAAGCTGCCCTTCGCCAAGCAGCCGCAGGGCACCTGCACCGGCAGCCGCTTCCGCGTCGTCGTCGACCGCTCCAGCGGCAAGCCGGTCGCGGCCTTCTTCGGCCTGCAGGGCGACGATTGGGCCTATTGCAGCGCGACGACGCTGTAGAAGACGTGTCGCGGCGGGTGCCCCCTCCCGCCGTGACACCTGGCTATTCACTCCCCTCAGATCGCCAAAGCCTTCACCCGCTCGCGCAGGGTCTGCCGCGCCGCTTCCGCCTCGTTGCGGGCGGTGGTCAGGTCGCGCGCCAGCCCGTCCAGGCGGTTCTCCGCCTCCGACATCTTGGCCAGCGTCCGCTTGTGCAGGTCGCTGCCGGCCGGCAGGGCCTTCAGGTTCTCGCGCAGGCGGTCCTGGTCGGCGATCCGCTCCGCCCGCTCGCGCTCCAGCTCGGCGATGCGGCGCTCCTTCTCGGCGACGGCGGCACGCAGGCCGGCCAGCGTGGTCAGCGCCTGACGAACCTCCGCCGGCAGTTCGGGGGCGGAGGCGCGGGCGGCGATCTGGTCGGCGGTCAGGTCGGTCAGGACGATCCGCTCCTGCCGCGGCCGTTCCAGCGTGGCGGTCAGCGTCACCGTCTTGCCGGCCGGCACCGCCAGCGGCAGGCGGTAGGCGGTGGCGGTCGCCTCCGGCTTGCCGTTCGCCGGTTCGGCCAGCTCCCAGCCGGGACGGCGCGGATGCTCGATCACGACATCACGGTCGGCGTCCGGGGCGCCGGCAACATTATAGGTCGTGCTCTGACGGTCGACCACCGACAGGGTCAGCACGCCGTCGGCGATGGTGGCGCGGGACAGCCGGCGGCTCGGCTTCTCCTCGCGGTCGACGGTGACCGCCTGATCGACGGCGAAGGACAGCAGCCGGCTCTCGCCCGCCGGCAGGGTCGCCATCCTGGCGTCGCCGACATAAGCGCTGTTCGCCGAATCGCGGTCATAGAAGGTCAGCAGCCCCGGCGGCAGGGCGGTGTCGCCGTCGTTGCGCAGCCGCAGGGACGCCAGCGGGTGGCGGGCGTCGGCGGCCGGCTGGTAGAGCGCCACCCGCTCCACCGGCAGGCTGGCCGCGGCGATCGGCATCATCAGCGTCCCGCCGTTCGGCACGCTGACCGGCTGCGGGTAGTGGAACAGCACCTGGGCGCCCTCCGCCGCGCCGGCCTCGGCACCGCGCACCGCGGCCATCGCCGGCGTTCCCGCCGCGCTGCCGTAGGGGGCGACCTTCGCCAGCGGCTCGCCCATCGGCACCGGGGCCGGCGCGGCCATGGCGGCTGCGGGCGGCGCTCCGGCACGCGAGGCTTCCGACTGCGACCGCATCGCCGGCCGGGCGTCGTTCAGCGTCACCGCGCCCTCGTCGGCGCTGGGCAGCACCCGGCCGAGCACCTCCACCGGCACCTCCGGCCGCTCGACGAAATAGGGGGTATAGAGCGCCTGCCGAAGCGTGACCGGGTTGCCCGACACCACCGTCAGGTCGACGTTGCTCCAATCCTCGCCGCTCAGATTCTCCAGCACCGCCCAGCCCTGCAGCGCGCCGCTGCCCTTGCCCGCCTGTCCGTTCTGCCCCTGTCCGTTTTGACCTTGCCCGGTGCCGAGGCTGAGCCGGTAGGTCGCCTTCCACAGCGGCATCTCCGCGACATAGCCGACCCGGACCCGCCGCTCGCCGGCCGCCGCCTGCCCGTCCTGCGGCGCCCGGCTGTGGACGGAAAGCCGCCGCCGCTCGCGCCGGGCGTTGTCCGCCACCGCCGACAGCGCGCGGTCGATCTGCGCCTGCACCGCCGGATCGGTGAAGCGCAGCGCGTCGGCATCCTCCAGCACCAGCTGGCGCAGGCCCTCGGCCGTCATCAGCGTCACGCGGTGGCGCGTGGTGGTGGCGCCGTCGTTCCCCGGCAGCCGGACCGTTTCCTCCGTCACCGACATCAGCCGGCCGGTCAGCTGGCGGGATCCGCCGGTCGTCACCTCCGCCCCGCGCATCGCGTTCAGCAATGCGGCGGGGGAGGTGAGGTCGCCGGCCGAGAAGGGCAGCTCGCGGAAGGCGGTGTCCAGCGGTTCGGCGCCCGGCAGGGCGATGGTGCCGACTCCGCCCTTGTCGTCATAGACGACGATGCTCTTCAGCACGTCGTCGACCTGATCGCGCCGCACCTCCAGCGACAGGTCGGCATCGCCGCTCACCGTCGCCTCATATTCGAAATAGCCGACGCCGCCGGTCGACAGTAGGACCCGCGTCAGCGCCAGCTGCCCGCCGGCCGGTCCGCCTGTCGCGGCAAGCGCCGCCGGGGCCGCCATCAGCAGGGCAGTGGAGGCGAGAAGGATGGCGCGGGTCATGATGGGTCTCTCCGTGTTGTGACTCCCGACTGCCGACATAGGCGCGAAATCGGGCGGGAATAGGGAGAGCGCAACAGGAGGCTGTCCGAAAGTCCGGACAGGTCAGGGGGCCGCGGCCAGCCAGCGTTCCATCATCGTGCGCCACAGCGGCGCGCCATTATGGGCCGCGACCTGTGCGGCACCCGGCACGCACCCGGAATGATGGGCGCAACGCTCCGTCGCCGGACGGCGGTGGCCGTCGGCGGGCGGGCGCCTCGCCGCCCTGTTGTGGGGCGCGGTGCGGTGGGGCGGCATCGGTGCCGCCTGGGCGTTGCAGCCGGACATGAAGATGGTTTCGCCGACGGTCCTCAGCCCAGTCGCCCGACCGAGCGCGCCGAGTCGAGGTGGCGCCTCGCCTCGCCCAGCAGCAGCCGGTGCTGCGCCAGCGTTTCGCGGATCGAGCCATGCTGCCCATAGACCCGCACCTCGTTCAGCAGACGGTCGGCGCGGTCGAGCAGGGCCAGGCGCTCCAGGCAATGATCGATGTTCGACATGGCGGTGCTTCCCCATCACGGCTGCGGTCCGGTGCGGACAGGCGGGTCACCGTCCCCTGTTCGCCACCGTCCCCTGTTCAATGGTCTGGATTTAAACCGCAGCTTGTTTCTGGTTAATGTCCGCGCAACGGTATTTTTATGTCGCCGGTGCAGGACGCGGTTTCAACCAACTCATGCGGTGGGCGAATCGGCCGCGGCTGTTACGGGGTTGTAACGCATTGCGTGCCGCTCGCGCGTGAGATAAGAAGATTTGGGGAGGTAACAGGCATGCACATTCTCGCTGTCGACGACGACGAGCCGATTCGGGAGCTTTTGGCCTCATATCTGGCGGGAGAGGGCTACCGGGTCACGACGGCGCAGGACACCGCATCGGCCCGGCAGGCTTTGGACGGCGATCCTGTCGATCTCGTGGTCTGCGATCTGCGCCTGCCTGACGGCGACGGGCTGGGCCTCGTCCGCCAGATCCGCACCGAATCGCAGATTCCCGTCATCATCCTGTCTTCCAAGGACCAGGACGTCGACCGCATCGTCGGGCTGGAACTGGGGGCCGACGATTACCTGACCAAGCCCTTCAACCCGCGCGAACTGCTGGCCCGCATCAAGGCGGTCCTGCGCCGCGTCTCCAACGACGCCCGGCCGCCCCGCAATGCGGACGAACTGCGCGCCGTCGTGCAGTTCGCCAATTGGGAACTCGATCTCACCGCCCAGCGCCTGCGCGGGCAGGAGGGGCGCGAGGTGGAACTGACCAAGGCGGAGTTCGGCCTGCTGGCGGCCTTCGTCAAGCGGCCGCAGCGGGTGCTGACCCGCGACCAGCTGCTCGACCTCACCCGCGTCGACGGGGCGGAGGTGTTCGACCGGTCCATCGACGTGCTGATCCTGCGCCTGCGCCGCAAGATCGAGGCGAACCCGAAGGAACCCCGCATCATCAAGACCGAACGCGGCGCCGGCTACGTCTTCGACGCCAAGGTGCGCACGGTCTGACGGGGGACAGGGTCGTTCGGGGATCGCGCCTTTCCCGGACGCCCCCCGATGCACTGCTGGACGCTGTCCCGTACCCGCGTTAGCCTTTCCGGAAAACCTGTCGGAGAGGAAACGCGCGTGCCGGACCCGATCGATTTCTATTTCGACTTCGCCTCGCCCTACGGCTATTTCGCCAGCCTGCGCATCGACGAGCTGGCGGCGAAGCATGGCCGCACCGTCACTTGGCGCCCGGTCCTGCTCGGCGCCATCTTCAAGGTGACGGGCATGAAGCCCAACCTGCAGCAGCCCCTGCGCGGCGAATATCTGACCCATGACGTCGGCCGCATCGCCCGGCTGACCGGTGCCCCCTTCACCTTCCCCGATTCGGCCCCGGCCAACGGCGTCGCCGCCTCGCGCGCCTTCTATTGGCTGGCCGACGAGCATCCGGAACAGGCGAAGCTGCTGGCCCATGCGCTCTTCCACGCCCATTTCGGCGAGGGGCGGGACATCGGCCCGGCCGACACGGTGGCGGAGATCGCGGCGCAGACCCTGGGCAGCCTTGGCATCGACCGTGCCGCGGTGGCCGCCGCCATTCAGGATCCGGCGGTCAAGGACCGACTGCGCACCGAAACCGACGATGCGGTGGAGCGCGGCGTCTTCGGCTCTCCCTTCGTCTTCGTCGACGGAGAACCCTTCTGGGGCTGGGACCGCCTCGACATGGTCGACCGCTGGCTCGCTACCGGCGGCTGGTAGGGCAGGGGGCGGATTCCTCAGGCAGAGC